>NZ_CP016162.1:4839642-5140000 GCF_001941865.1 Pseudomonas alcaliphila JAB1
GTGGTTTCGCGGGAACTTACTCGGCACTTTTTGTTGCCTGCCATCCTTGGCGGCAACCCTTCGGGCCGTCGCAAAGCGACGTCAAAAATTGCTCCCGGCAATTTTTTGTGGCCTGCCATCCCTGGCGGCAAGCCTAGCGGGCCGTCGGCAGAGCAGACGTCAAAAATCGTTCCCGGCGATTTTTTGTTTTAATAGCCCCACATCCGATCAATGCGAGACCCCATGCTCCGAGCCCTGACCCGCCGCCTGCTGAAACTGCTGCTTTGGCTAATCCTGGCCAGCGTGCTGCTGGTGCTTGCTCTGCGCTGGGTACCGCCGCCCGGTACAGCGTTGATGATCGAGCGCAAGATCGAATCCTGGGGCAGCGAACAACCCATTGAGCTGAAGCGCCAGTGGCGCCCCTGGAAAGAACTGCCGGATCACCTGAAGATGGCGGTGATCGCCGCTGAAGACCAGAAATTCGCCGAGCATTGGGGCTTCGACGTCGGCGCGATTCAAGCGGCGCTGGCACACAACCAGAGCGGCGGCTCGCTCAGGGGCGCCAGTACCCTCAGCCAGCAGGTGGCGAAGAACCTGTTTCTCTGGTCCGGACGCAGCTGGCTGCGCAAGGGCCTGGAAGCCTGGTTCACCGCGCTGATCGAAGTGCTCTGGCCGAAAGAGCGCATCCTCGAGGTGTACCTCAATAGCGTCGAGTGGGGTGATGGCATCTTCGGCGCCGAAGCGGCCGCACAGCATCACTTCGGCGTCGGCGCGCCCTACCTCAATCGCCAGCAGGCCAGCCAGCTGGCAGCGGTGCTACCCAACCCGCTGCGCTGGAGCGCAGGCCGGCCGGACGCCTACGTCAATCGTCGCGCCGCCTGGATTCGTCAGCAGATGACGCAGCTGGGGGGCAGCCACTACCTCAATCAACTCAAGCCGCAGCGCCCCGATTGGTGGCCGCGCTGGCTGTAAGCTAGCGGGTAGCGCGAAAAGCCTTGCGCGGGACGGCGTGCAACAGCTCGACCTCGTCGCCCTGCAGATGCACGGTCAGCCCCCATTGTGGATAGACCCAGGCCTGGCCTTCGGCCAGCTCCAACGTCAAGCGTGGCTGCCCGAGACTGGCAGCCAGGCGGTCGCTGGCCAGCGCTTGCGGGACACTCAGATTGAGGCTGGCGATGGAAAAACCAGCCATCTGATCGACCAGTGATTGACCAAGGGCCAACTCGGTATCACCGGCCTGAAGGCCCTGCGCCGCCATCAGACTGCCGCGCTGCTCCAGGCTTAACCTCACCTCCGCCTCGAGCAACCAGTCGCCCTCTTCCCCGTCGAGCGACGCACGATAGAAAAGCCTTGCGCCGTCGAGGCGCGGCGCCAGCCACAGCTCGCCTGGCGCCACCGCCTGCACCTCACGCAGCGTCAGCTCGTCTTCGGCCAACGGCTGCAACAGTGCATCCCGCCACTGCTGCAGATTGGCCAGCGGATGCACCTCACCACTGCGCATCAACCAGGCGCCCCAGGCGAAGAACAGCGCGGCCACGACCACGAATACCAGCAGGTGCTGCGCTTTCAGAGGGGGTTTGTTCAAGGCAATGGCTCCAGACAGCAAAAAGCCGCACCAGGGTGCGGCTTTTCGGGGTAACGACAGGCTCAGGCGGCAATACAGCCCTTGAGCTTGTTCATCGCGTTCTTCTCGAGCTGACGAATACGCTCAGCCGACACATTGTACTTGGCGGCCAGATCATGCAGCGTCGCCTTCTCCTCGGCCAGCCAGCGCTGGTAGAGGATGTCGCGGCTGCGCTCGTCCAGGCTTTCCAGCGCTTCGTGCAGGTTGCTGCTGGAACTGTCGCTCCAATCGGCATCCTCGAGCTGACGAGCCGGGTCGTAACGATGATCTTCCAGATAATGCGCGGGTGACTGGAAGGCGCTGTCGTCGTCGGCATCGGCTGCCGGGTCGAAGGCCATGTCCTGGCCGGTCAGGCGACTTTCCATCTCGCGCACTTCGTGCGGTTCGACGCCCAGGCTTGCGGCCACGGCAGTCACTTCATCGTTGTTCAGCCAGGCCAGACGCTTCTTCTGGCTGCGCAGGTTGAAGAACAGTTTACGCTGGGCCTTGGTGGTGGCCACTTTGACGATGCGCCAGTTCTTCAGGATGAACTCGTGGATTTCCGCACGGATCCAGTGCACAGCGAAGGACACCAGACGCACACCCATTTCCGGGTTGAAGCGCTTGACCGCCTTCATCAGGCCGACGTTGCCTTCCTGGATCAGGTCGGCCTGGGCCAGACCATAACCGGAGTAGCTGCGGGCGATATGCACCACGAAACGCAGGTGGGCCAACACCATCTGGCGGGCGGCCTCGAGATCCTGCTGGTAAAAGAGATTTTCGGCCAGTTCACGCTCCTGCTCGGGCGTCAGCAGCGGAATGCTGTTGACGGCATGCACGTACGCTTCCAGGTTGGCGCCTGGAACCAGAGCATGAACAGGTTGCAAGGAAGTGGACATTCGAATCCTCCGATTCACAAAACTCATGCAGTGTAGCACTGCGCTATCTGATGCGGGGCCTGTGGATAAGTTCCCTGATAGATAGTCAATATCAACCAAAACAATGACTTGTCAGCTTGCGTTCAGCCTCGCCGAACAGCGCCCTAACGGGGTGCAAGTTCGTTCAGATGACGCGCCACCGCCAGCCAGGCGCCAATATAGCCCAACAGCACGGCGCCGAGCAGCAGCGAAAAACCGTCAGAAGAAGGTACGCCACCCAGCGCGAAATCGCTACCGTAAAGGCCGGCCAAACGTACTACAGCATCGTTCAACCAATCCAGCCCGAAGGCCAGCAGCAGCCAGGCGAAGATACCCGCGCCGAAGCCGTATAGCGCTCCCATATAAAGGAAGGGACGTCGCACGTAGCCATCGGTGCCGCCCACCAGCTTGATCACCTCGATCTCGGCGCGGCGATTCTCGATGTGCAGGCGGATGGTATTACCGATCACCAGCAGCAGCGCCAGGATCAGCAGCAGGCTGAGGCCGAAGACGAAACGATCGCCCAGTTTGAGGATCGCGGTCAGGCGCTCGACCCAGACCAGATCGAGCTGCGCCTGCTCCACCTTGGGCAGCTCCGCCAGGCGCTGGCGCAGGGCCTCGAGCTTGGCCTTGTCGACTTCCTTGGGCGTTACCAGCACCACGCCTGGTAGCGGATTCTCCGGCAGCTCCTTGAGCGCCTGGCCCAGGCCGGACAGCTGCTGGAACTCTTCCAGTGCCTGCTCACGGCTGATCCACTCGGCGTCGGAGACGTCATCCATCGCCGCGATCTGCTCACGTAGCGACTGGCCGTCACGCTCGCCGGCGGACATGTCGAGGAACAGGGAGATCTGCGCCGCACGCTGCCAGGAGCCACCGAGTTTCTCGACGTTGTCCAGCAGCAGCGACAGGCCCATGGGCAGGCTCAGCGCCACGGCCATCACCAGGCAGGTGAAGAAGCTGCCGATGGGCTGGCGCGCCAAGCGGCGCAGGCTGTCGACCAGACTGGCGCGATGGCTTTCCAGCCAGGCATGGAACAGCGTGCGGAAATCCGGTTCGTCCGCCGGGCCGTCGACCACCTTGTTGCGCGGCGCCGCGCCGACACGTTCGGCCGGTTGCGGCGTGGGCATCTTCGATGCGCTCATCAGGCAGCCTCCCCATCACCGATCAGGCGACCGCGTTGCAGGGTGAGCATGCGCTGGCGCATGCGCGCGATCAGCGCCAGGTCGTGGCTGGCGATCAGTACCGTGGTGCCCAGCTGGTTGATGTCTTCGAACACCCCCATGATCTCGGCAGCCAGGCGCGGGTCGAGGTTGCCGGTGGGCTCGTCTGCCAGCAGCAGGGCCGGCCGGTGAACGATGGCGCGGGCGATGCCGACGCGCTGTTGCTGACCGGTGGACAGATCGCCGGGCGACTGCGCCGCCTTGTCGCTGAGGCTGACGCGCTCCAGTGCGGCACCGACGCGTTTGCCGATTTCCGGCTTGGACAGGCCGAGAATCTGCAGCGGCAGCGCGACGTTGTCGTACACGGTGCGGTCGAACAGCAGCTGGTGGTTCTGGAACACCACACCGATCTGCCGACGCAAGAAAGGAATCTGCGCATTGGTGATGGTCGACAGGTCCTGCCCGGCCAGCAGCAACTTGCCGCTGGTGGGCCGCTCCATCGCCAGCAGCAGACGCAGCAGCGTGCTCTTGCCGGCTCCGGAGTGACCGGTGACAAAGAGGAATTCGCCGGGGCGAACGCGGAAACTCAGCTCGTGCAGCCCGACATGACCATTGGGATAACGCTTGGCGACCTGCTCGAATCGGATCATCCGCGCTCACGCTCCTCGAAGAGTGCCTGGACGAAGGCCTGCGCCTCAAACGGGCGCAGGTCATCGATACCCTCACCCACGCCGATATAGCGAATCGGCAGGCCGAACTGCTTGGCCAGGGCGAAGATGACGCCGCCTTTGGCGGTGCCATCGAGTTTGGTCAGTGCCAGACCGGTGAGGTTCACGGTCTGGTTGAACTGCTTGGCCTGGTTGATGGCGTTCTGCCCGGTGCCAGCATCGAGGACCAGCAGCACTTCATGCGGCGCGCTGTCGTCCAGCTTGCCGATCACCCGACGGACCTTCTTCAACTCTTCCATCAGGTTGTCTTTGGTGTGCAAGCGCCCGGCCGTGTCGGCGATCAGCACGTCGATGCCACGCGACTTGGCGGCCTGCACCGCATCGAAGATCACCGAGGCCGAATCGGCACCGGTGTGCTGAGCGATGACCGCGATGTTGTTGCGCTCACCCCAGACCTGCAGCTGCTCCACCGCAGCGGCGCGGAAGGTGTCGCCCGCGGCGAGCATGACCTTCTTGCCTTCGAGCTGCAGCTTCTTGGCCAGCTTGCCGATGGTGGTGGTCTTGCCCACGCCGTTCACGCCTACGACGAGAATCACGTAAGGCTGCCTGGTGGTGTCGATGACCAGCGGCTGCTCGACCGGCTTGAGCAGGCTGACCAACTCTTCCTGCAGCGCCTTGTACAGCGCGCCGCTGTCGGCGAGTTCCTTGCGCGCCACGCGCTTGGTCAGGTTGCCGATGATCGCGGTGGTCGCCTCGACGCCAACGTCGGCGGTCAGCAGGCGGGTTTCCAGGTCGTCGAGCAGGTCATCGTCGATGGCCTTCTTGCCGAGGAACAGGCTGGCCATGCCCTCGCCGAGGCTGGCGCTGGTTTTGGACAGGCCCTGTTTGAGGCGGGCGAAGAAGCTCGGTTTTTCCTGAGTGGCTGGCGCCGCGACGAGAGCTGGCGCAGCCACGACGGGTGCGGCCTCGACAACAGGCTCGGACACGACCGGCTGCGGTTCAATAACGACAGGGGCGGCTGGTCGTTCGGCAGCCTGCGGTTCAGGCTGTGGTGCTGGAGCGGACGCGACCTCAGCCACTTCAGGCTCGGCTACCGGCGCGGGCTCAGGCGTCGGCGGCTCGGCAGGCGCCTGGGTAACAGGTTGCTCGATGGGCGCGGATTGAGTCGACTCGACAGCGGTTTCTGCGGGCTTCTTGCGCCACCAACTGAACAGGGATTTCTTCTCTTCACTCATAGGCTGAGCCTGAGTATCGGCCTCAGCCGGTGGATTCTTGTCGTCTTTGGAACCAAACATGGGTCTTCTCAAAGGGGCGAGCAGTCATCGCAGGCAGTCGGTGCCGCGTGCCGCATCCAGAAAAATTCGCTTGCCAGGCATGTCCCGGGGCAACCGCCCGCACGGGCACATCAAAGGGCTTGCGCTGTACGAAACAGCCCGAGACTTTACCACTTTAGAGCGCTACCGCGCAGCGTTGCAGCCTGCCAGTTTCCTGCCGCTGATCAGGCGCCTGCGGTAATCGCCATCGCCAGCGCGAGACCCGACAGTAGTGCGCCAAAAACCTATACAAAAGCTGTACAAGCTGATACACAGTTGTCGAACATCTTCCTCAGCTCATCCTTTGCGGGGTTGCAAACATGCTTGTCCGCCTTACCTATGCCAGCCGCGCCAGCCATGGCATGTCTTCACAACTGATCCGCGATATTCTCGAAAGCTCGCAACGCAACAATCCGACACGCGGCCTCACTGGCATCCTGTGCTGTAACGCCGACACCTTTGTTCAAGCACTGGAAGGACCGCGAACGGCCATCAACGCGTTGTACAACCGTTTGGCAGAGGACAACCGCCACAAGGACCTGACGATTCTCGACTACGAAGAGATCCACGTCCGCCGCTACGCCAGTTGGAGCATGGGCTGGGCCGGCGCCAAGCAGGCCAACCGAGAACTTTTTCTGAAATACTCCTGCAGCGACCGCCTGGACCCTTTCGGCATGAGCGCCGAACAGGTCAATGGCTTGCTACTGGAACTGTCGGCAAGCGTGAGCACTATCAGCACCCCGATTATCGACTGAATCCAATTCGCTGCGACGCAGAACCTAATCGCTTGCGCCGATGTCCCAACGGCGGGCGGTGCCTCGTAGTATGGATGGGGTATCCTGACGCCCTCTTGTCAACGGCGGTTCGACCGCCTCGACCATCCAACAGGACGACACCTGAATGATTGTCTCTGCACGCCGCGCCCTCGGTTTGATCATGGGGGTGCTCTGCCTGCCGCTTGCGGCGTTCGCCGCCGCGCCACAGCCAACCCACGAATTTACCCTCGATAACGGCCTCAAGGTCATAGTCCGCGAGGACCATCGCGCCCCCGTGGTGGTCTCGCAGATCTGGTACAAGGTCGGCTCCAGCTATGAGACGCCCGGTTCCACCGGCCTGTCCCACGCGCTGGAACACATGATGTTCAAAGGCAGCGGCAAGTTTGGCCCCGGCGAAGCCTCGCGCATCCTGCGCGAACTGGGCGCCGAGGAGAACGCCTTCACCAGCGACGACTACACCGCCTACTACCAGGTGCTGGCGCGCGACCGCCTGGGCGTGGCCCTGGAGTTGGAGGCCGACCGCCTGGCCAGCCTGCAGCTGCCAGCAGACGAGTTCGCCAAGGAAATCGAGGTGATCAAGGAAGAGCGCCGCCTGCGCACCGACGACCGCCCGTCTTCGCTGGCTTACGAGCGCTTCAAGGCCATGGCCTATCCAGCCAGCGGCTACAGCATCCCCACCATCGGCTGGATGGCCGACCTCGACCGCATGCACATCGACGAACTGCGTGCCTGGCACCAGAAATGGTACGCACCGAACAATGCCACCCTGGTGGTGGTCGGTGACGTGACCGTGGATGAGGTCAGGAGCCAGGTGCAGCGCTACTTCGGCGACATTCCGCGCGGTGAAGTGCCGACCGCCAAACTGCCGCTGGAACTGGCCGCGCCAGGCGAACGCCGCACCACGCTGTACCTCAAGACGCAGTTGCCGAGCCTGATCATGGGCTTCAACGTACCGGGTCTGGCCACCGCCGAAACGCCGCGCCAGGTCTATGCCCTGCGCCTGGCCGCCGCCCTGCTCGACGGCGGCTACAGCGCACGCCTGTCCACCCGCCTGGAACGCGGCGAAGAACTCGTCTCGGGCGCCAGCGCCTGGTACAACGCCTTCACCCGTGGCGACAGCCTGTTCATCGTCTCGGCCACGCCCAACGTGCAAAAAGGCAAGACCCTGGAGCAGGCCGAGGCCGGCCTGTGGCGCGAACTGGAAGAACTGAAGAAAGCCCCGCCGTCCGCCGCCGAACTGGCCCGCGTACGCGCCCAGGTGATCGCCGGCCTGGTGTTCGAGCGCGACTCGATCACCAGCCAGGCCACCAGCATCGGCCAACTGGAAACCGTCGGCCTGTCCTGGCAACTGATCGACCAGGAGCTGGCCGAGCTGGAGGCCGTCACCCCGGCCGACATCCAGCAGGCTGCCCGTACTTTCTTCGTCCGCGACCGCCTGAGCGTCGCCCACGTATTGCCCGAAGAGTCCCGCAATAAGGAGTCCCGCCCATGAAGACTGAGCAACGCCGCCTGGGCCTGCTCGGCCTGATCCTGTCCAGCGCCCTGGCGCTGGGCGCCTGCGCCAACCTGTCCGACAGCAGCGTGACTGGCGATGCCGCCAAGCTGCAGTCGCTGGCTGCGCTAGACGGCAAGGCGCCAACGCGCCGCACCCTGGACATCCAGACCTGGCAGACCGCGCAAGGCGCCAAGGTGCTGTTCGTCGAAGCGCACGAGCTGCCGATGTTCGACCTGCGTCTGACCTTCGCCGCCGGCAGCAGCCATGACGGCGGCGTGCCAGGCCTGGCCACCCTGACCAACGCCATGCTCAACGAAGGCGTACCGGGTAAGGACGTTGGCGCCATCGCCGCCGGATTCGAGGGGCTCGGTGCCGAGTTCGGCAACGGCGCCTACCGCGACATGGCCGTGGCCAGCCTACGCAGCCTGAGTGCGCAGGAACAACGTGAGCCGGCACTGACCCTGTTCGCCGAGGTACTGGGCAAGCCCACCTTCCCCGCCGACTCGCTGGCACGGATCAAGAACCAGTTGCTGGCCGGCTTCGAGTTCCAGAAGCAGAACCCGGGCAAGCTAGCTAGCCTCGAATTGTTCGAGCGCCTGTACGGTCAGCACCCCTACGCTCACCCGAGCGACGGCACGGCGCAATCGATCCCGGCCATCACCCGTCAGCAGTTGCAGACTTTCCATGCTCGCGCCTATGCCGCCGGCAATGCGGTGATCGCGCTGGTTGGCGATCTGTCGCGCAGCGAAGCCGAGGCCATCGCCAATCAGGTATCCGCCGCCCTGCCGCCAGGCCCGGCGCTGGCCAAGATCGCCCAGCCACAAGCGCCCAAGCCTGGTGTCAGCCATATCGAGTATCCGTCCAACCAGACCCACCTGATGATCGCCCAGCTCGGCATCGACCGCCGCGACCCGGACTACGCCGCGCTGTACCTGGGCAACCAGATCTTCGGCGGCGGCGGTTTCGGCACGCGCCTGATGAGCGAAGTGCGCGAGAAGCGCGGCCTGACCTATGGCGTCTACTCCGGCTTCAGCGCCATGCAGGCGCGTGGCCCGTTCATGATCAACTTGCAGACCCGCGCCGAACTGAGCGAAGGCACCCTGGCGCTGGTCAAGCAACTGCTCGCCGACTACCTGCGTGACGGCCCCACCCAGCAGGAACTGGACAACGCAAAGCGCGAACTGGCCGGTAGCTTCCCGCTGTCCACCGCGAGCAATGCCGCCATCGTCGGCCAGTTGGCGTCGATGGGCTTCTACGACCTGCCGCTGAGTTATCTGGACGACTTCATGCGTGACGTGCAAAGCCTGAGCACCGATCAAGTGAAAGCGGCGATGGCCAAACACCTCGACCCCGAGGCGCTGGTGGTGGTCACCGCCGGCCCGACGGTGCCGCAAAAAGAGCTGCCGCCGCCCACCGACCGCCCGGCCGAACTGCCCAGCGCGGTGCCGCACTGATGCGTGGTCGCACACAGCCCAAACCGGCCGCCAAGGCTCACGGCGGCCAGGGTCAATTGCGCATCATCGGCGGGCAGTGGCGTTCGCGGCGCTTTGCCTTCCCCGACGGTCCGGGCCTGCGCCCGACACCGGATCGGGTGCGTGAGACGCTGTTCAACTGGCTGGCGCCCTATGTCGAGGGTGCCCATGTGCTAGACCCCTTCGCCGGCAGTGGCGCGCTGCTGCTCGAAGCGCTGTCGCGTGGTGCTGCCAGCGGCCTGGCCTGCGACCTCAACCCGGCCTCGGTGAGCGCCTTGCGCGGCCACCTGGCGACGCTGCAATGCAGCACGGGCGAGATTCAACTGGGCGACGCCCTGCAACTGCTGGCGCGTCCGGCGCAGCGGCGCTTCGATATCGTTCTGCTCGACCCGCCGTTCCACAAGGATCTGCTGCAGGACGCCTGCAACCTGCTGGAAGCTCAGGGCTGGCTGGCCGATGACGCCTGGGTCTATACCGAAAGCGAAACCGCGCCCTCAAGCCTGGGCCTGCCCGGCAACTGGCGCCTGCATCGCGAGAAGCACACCGGCCAGGTGCACTACGCGCTGTGGCAGCGTGGATGAAAGACTTCATCTACGCCCACCTGCCCTACCTGCTGCTGATCGCACTGGCGCTACCGGTATTGCTCAGCCAGCAGGAAATTGCGCTCAACCTGCAGCGCGCGATACCGCACAATCCCAACGCCGGCATCACAATCAGCCTAGCCAACCAGCGCATTGCCGCCCTGCTGGTTTTGGCCTGGTGCGCCTGGCGCATACTGCGCAAGCGTCGGCGCTAAGGCGCCGATATTGCGGCGAACCTAAAGGGGCGAGCACAATCCTCGTAAGTTGGCCTAGCGTAGGGCGGACTCAGGAGCGCCAGCGAACAGTCCGCCAGCCCATGCCAACGTATGCCCCCAAGAAAGCCCGCTCTCTGGCGCCTGTGCCATGAGGTCTCCAGCAACGGCGTACTGCTTCGCGAGTACGCCCTACATCGAGCCCCCTGAATCCGTGCTGCCGACGACCGAACGCGCCATGACAGCTGACTTTCGCCCCGCCTGGTGGCTCCCCGGCCCGCATCTGCAGACGCTGTGGAACCCCTTCTGTCGCAAGCCGCCACAACTGGAGCGGCAGCGCGAGCGGCTGTGGCTGGACGATGGCGATTTTCTCGACCTCGACTGGCACGGCCCGCATGACGCCCATGCGCCGTTGGTGCTAGTGCTGCATGGCCTGACCGGCAGCTCCAACTCGCTCTACGTGCTCGGCCTGCAGCAGGTTCTGGCCGCGCGTGGCTGGGCCAGCGTGGCGCTGAACTGGCGTGGCTGCTCGGGCGAGCCCAACCTGCTGCCGCGCGGCTACCACTCCGGCGCCAGCGAGGATCTGGCATCGGCCGTGGCCCACCTGCGCGCGCAACGACCGATGGCGCCGCTATACGCCGTCGGTTATTCGCTGGGCGGCAACGTGCTGCTCAAGTATCTGGGTGAGAGTGGCGAGCAAAGCCAGCTGCAAGCAGCGGTGGCGGTCTCGGTGCCGTTTCGTCTGGATCAGTGCGCCGACCGCATCGGCCTGGGTTTCTCGCGGGTGTATCAGGCGCACTTCATGCGTGAGATGGTCGCCTACGTGAACAACAAGCAGCGCCTGTTCGCCGAGAGTGGCCAGGGCGAGCGCCTGTCGGTGCTGCAGCGCCTGGGCCCGCTGGACGGCATGCGCACCTTCTGGGACTTCGACGGACGCATCACCGCGCCGCTGCACGGTTTCGCCGATGCCCACGACTACTACCGCCGCGCCTCCAGCTGTTTCTACCTGGGTGAAATCCGCACACGCACGCTGATCATCCAGGCCGAGGACGACCCCTTCATCTTCCGCCACAGCCTGCCCGAGGCCAGCGAGCTGGCACCTGGCACCGAGCTCGAGCTGCATGCCAAGGGCGGGCATGTCGGCTTCGTCGAGGGTAGCCCGCGCCGCCCCAGTTACTACCTGGAGCGGCGCATCCCTTACTGGCTCGGCGAACTCACCTGAGTCAACCAGCAGCAGGCTGTTCCGGCATCGCCGAGGAGTGGTGCTTGAGGATTTTCCACTCGCCATCGACCTTCTGGTAAACGAAGGTGTAGCGCGCCTGGACCTGACGCACCGCATCACCCTGGGTCAGGGCGAAGGTGTAAACCCCCGAATCCACCGCTGCATCCGGGCCGATCTGGCGAATTTCACGCATGTTGATCGTGCCGACCGGCTTGGCCTGTAAGAAATGGTCGAAATAGTCCTTGATTGCCTCATGGCCTACGCGCACCCGATTCGATACCGTGGGCTGCAGCACGCCGTTGTCGGCGTACAAGGCAGCGACCTTGGCCGAGTCGCCAGTCTGCAAGGCGGCGTTCCAGCGCTCGAACAGGCCGGCGATCTGCTGCTCCTGCGCATTGCTCGGGGCGGTTGCCGTTTCCGTGTAGACATGAGGCGCATCGGCCGCCTGAACCAGCGGCACGGACAGGGCAAATACCAGGGCACAGCTGCTGAACAAGGGTTTCAACATGGTTGAATCTCCGACTATTGAAAGACGCCACCAGCATGCAGGCCGCCCACCGCAGACACATCGGCCAGGTGGAGGCGGCGGTCTATGCCAGGTGGCAGATGCCGGACGCGGTTCAATTTATTAGCCTGCGCCGTCGGTTGACGCGCCAAACCCTGGAGGTCCGGATGCAGCACACCCCACCTGACAGCGTACTGGCCCTGCGCGCCGATTACCGCCAGGCGGAAAGCCGCGCCGCGCGCCTGCGCCTGCTGGTCGAGAGCGGTCGCACCCTCAATGCGCTACCCGCCGCCGAGAGCGGTGCGCTGGCCCTGCAACGGGCCTGCAGCTTCTGCGCCATGGATGGTGGCGTACTGCTGCTCAGGCATGCCGATGGCAGCCCGAGCCGCAGCGCCGGTTTCGGCCCTGCCGCCTTGCAACAGCAACTCGCTACTTTGCCCTGGCAAGGCGCCGCCCAGGTGTTCGCAGCGCCGCTGCCGGAGGTTGCCCTGGCGCTCTGCCTACCCTTGCATGCGGCTTCGGGCGAAGTCTTCGGCGCCCTGCTGCTGGGCAACGCCAGCGCCATGCGCGGCCCCGACGCGGAAGACCTCGAAGCCTTGCAACTGCTCGCCACCCTGCTCGCAGGGCATCTGCACAACAGCCAGTTGCTGGCCGCACTGAGCCTGCGCGAGCGCAGCATGTCAGAGCTGGTACACCAGCAGATGACCGCCCAGGAGGACGAACGCGCACGGGTGGCCTATGACCTGCACGACGGCCTGGCGCAGACCCTGGCCGGCCTGCATCAGCACCTGCAGGGGTTCGCTCAACATCGCCAACTGAATGACGACTTGCGTGCCGCCCTGGCGCCCATCCTGCAACTGGCGCAGCGCAGCATGGGCGAGACGCGCCAGGCCATCAGCGGGCTGCGCCCCACCCTGCTGGATGACTTCGGTCTGGCGCCAGCACTGGACCGCGAACTCGATCGCCTGCGCAGCATGGGCCGCCAGGTGCAGTGGCTGCGCCGCGATGCCCAGCGCCTGCGCCCGGCGGTGGAGATCGCCCTGTTTCGCATCGGCCAGGAGGCCATCAACAACATCTGCAAGCACACCGCCAGTGGTGCGGTCAGCCTGGATCTACATCTCGACGACGACACCGCACGGTTGCAGGTGGAGGATCGCGGCTCCGGCTTCGTCATCACGCAGAAACCAGATCCCGGCGAAGGCGGCATGGGCCTGGTGGCCATGCGCGAACGCTGCCTGCTGCTCGGCGGTCAGTTCACCTGCCACAGCCAGCCCGGCCAGGGCACCCGCCTGCTAGCCTGCATTCCAAGCGCCCTGGCGGATGAGGAAAGCGCATGAACGAGCCGATTCGCCTGCTACTCGCCGACGACCATGAAGTGACCCGCGCCGGCTTCGCCGCGATGCTCGCCGACTGCCCGGAATTCAGCATCGTCGGCCAGGCGGTGGACGGTCGCCAGGCGCTGGAACTCTGCGAGCGCCTGCAACCGGATATCGCCATCCTCGATATCCGCATGCCGGTGCTCAACGGGCTGGCCACGGCGCGCCTGCTGCACGAGCGCCTGCCGGCGATAAAGGTTTTGCTGTTCACCATGTACGACAGCCCCGACCACCTGGAAGCGGCGATCAGTGCCGGTGCCGTCGGTTACCTGCTCAAGGACGCCAGCCGCCAGGAAGTCATCGACGGCCTGCGCCAGGTGGCAGCAGGCCAGAGCGCCCTCAACGGCATGGTCAGCGCGCAACTGCTGCGCCGTGTGGTCGAACGCAACCAGAGCGGTGCGGCCAGCAGCGCGCTGACGCCACGCGAGCGCCAGGTGCTCGCGCTGGTCGCGGGCGGCTTTACCAACCGCGAGATCGGCGAAAAGCTGGGCATTGCCACAGGCACCGCCAAGGCCCACGTCGAACGGGTGATCGGCAAACTTGGGGTCGCCGACCGCACCCAGGCCGCCGTGCAGGGCATCGCCCTGGGCCTGGTGGCACCGACGGAGCGCCAGCCGTGAAGAGCCTGTTCAGCCGCTGGACCGACCGCCCGCTACGCAGCAAGAGCCTGGTGATCATCGCCCTACCGCTGGCGGTGCTGCTGATCTCACTGGTGCTGGTGTACGTCACCGAGCGCCAGACTTCGCGGGTCGAGGACGACGTGCGCCGGGCGCTACGCGTACAGGGCGACGTGCAGGCGGTACATAGCTTGCTGGCCGAAGCAGCGGCCAGCGTACGCGGTTACCTGCTGATCCAGCGCAGCGACTTCCTGCCGTCCTACCGCAGCGCTGTGGAGCGTATCGACAGTACGCTGCGGCGCCTCGATACGGACATCCGCGACCCGCAGATGCGCAGCAGCCTGGAGCGCTTGCGCCCACTGATCGTGATCAAGCTGGAAGGCCTGGAACAGCTTATGGCGCTGGCCAGCAGCGCCGACCGCGCGGCGATGACGCGCATCCTGGTAGACAACAAGCATGTGCTCGATGAGCTGCGCCAGGAGATCCAACAGATGCTCGACCGCGAGCAGACCCTGCTCGACGAGCGCAACGCCGAAGCCAGCTCGGTACGCTCGCGCATGCTCCTGGCCACCGGCCTGGCTGCCATGTTCGGTGTGCTCGGTGCGCTGTTCGCGGTGGTGCTGCTGTCCACCGGCATCGTCCAGCGGGTGCAGCAGGTCGAGCGCAACGCCCGGCGCCTGGCCCTGGGCCAGCCGCTGATCCCCCATGGCGCCGCAGCCGACGAGATCGGCCAGCTCGCCGCCAGCCTGGAGGAGGCCGGGCAACTGCTGGCCGAACGCGAACGGGCCTTGCGCGACAACGAGGAGCGTCTGCGCCTGATCATCGACGGGGTCAAGGAATACGGCATCTTCGGCCTCGACCCCAATGGCCACGTCACCTCCTGGAACACTGGCGCAGAACGCATCAAGGGCTACAGCGAGGCGGACATCCTCGGTCGCCACTTCTCCCTGTTCTACCCACCGCAGGCCCGCGATACCGCGCCCTACCTGGCCCTGCAGGCGGCCACCCGTGAAGGCCGCTACGAGGAAGAAGCCTGGCGCCAGCGCCGCGATGGCTCGCTGTTCTGGGCCAACGTGGTGATCACCGCGCAGCGTGACGCCAGCGGCACCTTGCGCGGCTTCTCCAAGATCACTCGCGACATCACCGACCGGCGTAATGCCGAGGCCGCCCTGCGCACGGCCCGCGAAGAAGCGGAAAACGCCAGCCGGGCGAAAAGCGAATTTCTCTCGCGCATGAGCCACGAGCTGCGCACGCCGCTCAATTCCATTCTCGGTTTCGCCCAGTTGCTGGAAATGGACACGGGCACGCCTGCGCAACAGGCCCAGGTGCGTCATATCCTGCGCGCCGGCCGGCACCTGCTGGGGCTGATCAATGAGGTGCTGGATATCGCCCGCATCGAATCCGGACGCCTGGCGATGAGCCCCGAGCCCTTGGCGCTGCGACCACTGCTGCAGGAGGTCAGCCTGCTGCTGTCGCCACAGGCCGACAGTGCCGACATCCGCCTGCGCCTGCCAGACGACCTGGCAACAACACTCTGCGTGCAAGCTGACCGCCAGCGCCTGGTGCAGGTGCTGCTCAACCTGCTGTCCAACGCGATCAAGTACAACCACCCTGGCGGCCATGTCGAAGTGCGGGTGCAGGCCAATAGCGACACCGTCACGTTGAGCGTGATCGACAACGGCCCCGGTATCGCCGCCGAGGACCTGGAACGTCTGTTCATCCCCTTCGAGCGCCTCGGCGCCGCGGCCAGCGAGGTGGAGGGCACCGGTCTGGGCCTGGCCCTGAGCAAGAGCCTGCTGGAGCAGATGGATGGCAGCCTCGGCGTGCACAGCACACCCGGTGAAGGCAGCACCTTTAGCCTGACGCTGCCACGGGCTCAGGTGCATGAAGGCCTGCTGCCGGCACCGGCCGCGGCACCACCGCCTGCGGCCAGCGACATCGCCCCGCCGGAGCGGCCGCTGCGCGTGCTGTGCATTGAAGACAACCTGTCCAGCCTGGCGCTGATCGAGACCCTGCTGTCGCGCTGGCCGCAGGTGCAGGTGATTTCGGCCATGCAGGGGCAGCTCGGTCTCGACCTGGCCTGGCAGCACCGCCCCGAGGTCATCCTGCTGGATCTCGACCTGCCCGACCTCTCGGGCCAGGAAGTACTCAAACGCCTGCGCCTGCACCCCAGCAGCAGCGATACACCCGTGCTGCTGATCACCGCCGACGTCAGCGCCGGCACCCGGCGCGACCTGCAGCAGGCCGGCGCCACCGCGGTGCTGAGCAAACCCCTGCACGTACCGACCTTTCTCGCCGCCCTGCGCCAGCATCTGGATGTCGCCACGCCAACCCCGCCTCTCGGAGCCTGACCATGAACCACCCAGCGCCCGCCGACGATTTTCGTATCCTGGTGATCGATGATCAGCCCGCCAACCTCGAGCTGGTCGAACAACTGCTGGCCCGCGAAGGGCTGCACAACGTGCTCAGCTGCACCGACCCGGCGCAGGCTCTGGCGTTATTCAGCAGCTTCGAGCCGGACCTGCTGATTCTCGACCTGCACATGCCCGGCCTGGACGGCTTCGCCGTGCTCGAACAGCTGCAGCGGCGCATTCCCGTCGACGATTACTTGCCGATTCTGGTGCTCACCGCCGATGCCACCCGCGAGGCCCGGCTGCGCGCGCTGGCGCTGGGCGCGCGCGACTTCATCAGCAAGCCGCTGGATGCCATCGAGACCTTGCTGCGGGTGTGGAATCTGCTGGAAACCCGCGCGCTGTACCGCCAGTTACGTCGCCTGCAACCCGATCAGCAACCCTTGCGGACCAGGCCAGTGGCGCTGGGCAGCGGCTCCTAGCGACTCAGAGCACCTGCTCCAGCGGCACGTGCAGGCGGCCGTAAAGCGCTTCGACCGCCTCGCGCGCGGCGGGGGCGATATAGCCACCCTCCAGCGCCAGCACCTGGTAGATACCGCGGCGCAGCATGTCCTGGCTGAGGTTGTCCGGGCTGGCGCCAGCCGTGCAGAGAAAGCGCACCCAGGAGGTCATGATGATCCAGCTGTTGAGCGTCAGCGCCTCGATCTGCGCCGGGCTCATCAGCAGGATGTCGGCCTCGACGAAGCCCTGGTAGATCGCCTGGGCACCCACCAGGCAGCGACGGGCAAAGGCGCGGTAGCGCTCGGCCAGCTCGGCGTCGGATTCCAGCAGGTGCTCCAGGTCGCGGTGCAGGAAGCGGTAGTGCCACATCGCTGCCAGCAGCGCCTCCAGATAGAAGGTCTTGTCCTCCACCGTCAGCGCGCGGCCTTCGGGCAGGCGCAGGAAGCTGTCGACCTGCGTTTCGTATTGGGCGAACAGCTCGGCGATGATCATCTGCTTGTTGCGGAAGTGGTAGTACAGGTTGCCCGGCGATATGCCCAGGTGCGCGGCGATATGGTTGGTGGTGACGCTGCGCTCACCCTGGGCGTTGAACAGGGCCAGGCTCTCGGCAACGATGCGATCGCGGGTCTTGGGTGGCGCCATAACGCAGCTCGATCTCGACTTCAAAAGTGGCAAAGGTACAGGCGAAACAGCCGGAGTGTTACCCCCGGATGAACCGCACAAGCGCTGGCAGGCCTTTGGTTAGGGTGCAGCGAGGACGGCTACGCGGCATCCTATTTGACACATTAGAGTAATTGCTCTAAAAATCCAGCTCAGCCTTCCCAAGCAGCCCGCTGGAACGTCGAGGAGAAACCTATGGTCGCCGACATCGCCTACCTGCAGCACAGCCAACAGCAGATCAACCAGCTGGACGGCACCTTCGCCCTGCAGCGTGCGGCCTTTGCCGCCAATCCGATGCCGTCGGCCGGGCAGCGCATCCAGTGGCTGAAATCCCTCAGCGAGCTGCTGACCGAACAGCAGGATGCGTTGATCTCGGCGATCTCCGCCGACTTCAGCAATCGCTCGGCCGACGAAACCCTGCTCGCCGAACTGATGCCCAGCCTGCATGGCATTCACTACGCCACCAAGCGCATCAAGAAGTGGATGAAGCCGTCGCGGCGCAGCGTCGGCATGCAGTTCATGCCCGCTTCGGCCAAGGTCATCTACCAGCCACTGGGCGTGGTCGGCATCATCGTGCCGTGGAACTACCCGCTGTTTCTCGCCATCGGCCCGCTGACCGGCGCGCTGGCCGCCGGCAACCGGGTAATGATCAAGATGAGTGAGTCCACCCCTGCCACCTCGCAACTGGTCAAGGATCTGCTGGCACGCGTTTTCCCCGAGGACCTGGTCAGCGTCGCCTTGGGCGAGGCGGAAGTCGGCATGGCCTTTTCCAAACTGCCGTTCGACCACCTGCTGTTCACCGGTGCCACCAGCATCGGTAAGCACGTAATGCGCGCCGCCGCCGAGAACCTGACCCCGGTGACCTTGGAGCTGGGCGGCAAGTCGCCAGCCATCGTTTCCGCCGACGTGCCGCTGGCGGACGCCGCCGAGCGCATCGCCTTCGGCAAGACCCTCAACGCCGGGCAGACCTGTGTAGCGCCGGACTACGTGCTGGTGCCAAGGGATCGCGTCGATGGCTTCATCACCGCCTACCGCCAGGTGGTGCAGCGCTTCTATCCGCAGCTCAAGGACAACCCGGACTACACCGCGATCATCAACGAGCGCCAGCTGGCCCGCCTCAATGGCTACCTGCAGGATGCCGAAGCCAAGGGCGCGCGTATTGTCTCGCTGTACCCAGAAACCCAGGGCCGGCGCCTGCCGCAGAGCCTGGTGCTGGACGTCAGCGACGAGATGAAACTGATGCAGGACGAGATCTTCGGCCCGCTACTGCCCGTGGTGCCCTACGACCGTATCGAAGACGCCTTCGCCTACGTCAACGCGCGGCCACGGCCGCTGGCGCTGTACTACTTCGGCTACGACAAGCGCGAGCAACAGCGCGTGCTGCATGAAACCCACTCCGGCGGCGTGTGCCTCAACGACACCCTGCTGCACGTGGCCCAGGACGATATGCCGTTCGGCGGTATCGGCCCGTCTGGCATGGGCCATTACCACGGCCACGAAGGCTTCCTGACGTTCAGCAAGGCCAAGGGCGTGTTTATCAAGCAGCGCTTCAACGCCGCGCGGCTGATCTACCCGCCCTACGGCAAGGCGATCCAGAAGCTGGTCTACAAGCTGTTCCTACGCTGATCCACGCGGGCACGGCCCGTTCTACGCCTGGTGATAACAACAATGAACGACACCACCCTCCACGCGCCGCAGCTGTCGCGGCGCAGCCTGCTCAAGGTCGGCCTGCTGGGCACGGCGCTGCTCGGCACCGCCGGGCTGACCGCCAGCTTAAGCGGCTGTTCGGCCAGCACGCCGGCCAGCGGCTACCTGATCCTGCGCAGCAGCGATATGCCCTTTCTGCGCGCGCTGATCCCGGTGATGCTCGACGGCGCCGTGACCGCACAGCAGATGCCGCAGGCCGTCGACGGCACGCTCAAGAGCCTCGACACCAGCCTGGCGCACCTGTCGCCGGAGATGCGGGGGCTCACCGTGCAACTGTTCGACGTGCTCGCCCTGCCCATCACCCGCGGCCCGCTGACCGGGGTGTGGGGCAGCTGGGACAACGCCAGCGCCGCTGACGTACGCAACTTCCTCACCCGCTGGCAGAACAGCAGCCTGAGCCTGCTGCGCATGGGCCACGCCTCGCTGCTGCAGCTGGTGATGATGGCCTGGTACAGCCGCCAGGAGGCCTGGGCGCATTGCGGCTATCCGGGGCCACCTACGGTCTAGTTGTAGGAGCCGGCTTGCCGGCGATTGCTGGATCGCCGGCAAGCCGGCTCCTACCAGGGCTGCGCTGTCCATAACAACAAGAGAATTCGAAATGCCCGTACCCGATCTGTTCAAGCAAGGCCTGGCCAGGGGTTGGAAAACCCATGACGGTTCGCGTCTGGAAAACGACCTGACCCTGGAAGTCGATGTCGCCATCGTCGGCAGCGGCGCCGGTGGTGGCACCACGGCGGAAATCCTCAGCGCGGCGGGTTACAAGGTGCTGCTGATCGAGGAAGGCCCGCTGAAGACCAGCGACGACTTCAAGATGCAGGAAGCCGACGCCTACCCGAACCTCTATCAGGAAGGCATCGGCCGCATGAGCAAGGACGGCGCGATCACCATCCTGCAGGGCCGCGCGGTCGGTGGCACCACGCTGATCAACTGGACCAGCAGCTTCCGCACGCCGCCACAGACCCTGGCGCATTGGGCCGAGGTCCACGGCGTGCAGGGCCACGACGCAGCATCCATGGCGCCCTGGTTCGAGCAGATGGAACAGCGCCTGGGCGTGGCGCCCTGGGCGGTGCCGCCCAATGCCAACAACGAGGTGCTGCGCAGCGGCTGCGACAAGCTCGGCTATCACTGGGCGCCGATCCCGCGCAACGTGCGCGGCTGCTGGAACCTCGGTTATTGCGGCATGGGCTGCCCGACCAATGCCAAGCAGTCGATGCTGGTCACCACCATCCCCGCCACCCTCGACGCCGGCGGCGAGCTGCTCTACCTGGCGCGCGCCGACAAGCTGCTGATCGAAGGCGACCAGGTGGTCGGCATCGACTGCCTGGGCATGGACGAACGTTGCGTGGCACCCAACGGCAAGCGCATCCGGGTCAAGGCGCGGCACTACGTGCTGGCCGGCGGTGGCATCAATACGCCCGGCATCCTGCTGCGCTCCAACGCGCCCGACCCGCACCAGCGCGTCGGCCGGCGCACCTACCTGCATCTCGTGAACTTCTCCGCGGCGCAGTTCGAGCAGGTCATCAACCCCTTTTACGGTGCGCCGCAGTCGGTCTATTCCGATCATTTCCAGTGGGACGACGGCACCGGCGGGCGCCTCTCCTACAAACTGGAAGTGCCGCCACTGCAGCCGGCGCTGACCGCCACCCTGCTCGGCGACTTCGGTCGCGAGAATGCCCTGCGCATGGCGCAACTGCCGCACACCAACGTGATGCTCGCCCTGCTGCGCGACGGTTTCCACGAAGACAGCGCCGAAGGTCGCGTCGAGCTGCGGGGCGATGGCAGCCCGGTGCTCGACTACCAGATGACCGATTACACCTGGGACGGCGTGCGCCGCGCCTACCTGACCATGGCGGAAATCCAGTTCGCCGCCGGCGCCAAGGCGGTGATGCCGACCCATGCCGATGCGCGTTATGTCGGCAGCTGGAAGGAGGCCCGGGACATGATCGAGAACCTCGACCTGGCGCTGTACCGCACACGCCTGGGCAGTGCTCACGTGATGGGCGGCTGCGCCATGGGCGAGGATGCACAGCAGGCAGTGGTCGACAGCCTGGGCCGGCACCATCACCTGGCCAACCTGTCGATCCACGACGGTTCGCTATTTCCCACCAGCATCGGCGCCAACCCCCAACTGTCGATCTACGGCCTGACCGCCAAGCTTGCGACGCTGCTGGCCGAGCGGCTGAAAAGCCCGAGCTAGACGCCACTGCCCTGGCATGGGAGAACGCAACGCAGGCCGTGGCTTGGCCGCTGGCATGCGCTGCGCTACCATCCGACTCCTTTTCGACCCGCCAGGACGTCCCGATGAATCGAGTGTTATACCCCGGCACCTTCGACCCCATCACCAAGGGCCACGGTGATCTGGTCGAACGCGCCGCGCGCCTGTTCGATCACGTTATCATCGCCGTCGCCGCCAGCCCCAAGAAGAACCCTCTGTTTTCCCTGGAGCAACGCGTCGAGCTGGCCCGCGAGGTGACCAAGCACCTGCCCAACGTCGAAGTGGTGGGTTTTTCGTCGCTGCTGGCGCACTTCGTCAAGGAGCAGAACGCCAATGTCTTCTTGCGCGGCCTGCGCGCGGTGTCGGACTTCGAATATGAATTCCAGCTGGCCAACATGAACCGCCAACTGGCGCCGGACGTGGAAAGCCTGTTCCTCACCCCGTCGGAAAAATATTCCTTCATCTCCTCGACCCTGGTGCGCGAGATCGCAGCCCTGGGCGGCGATATCACCAAGTTCGTTCACCCCGCCGTGGCCGACGCGCTGAACGAGCGTTTTCGCAAAAGCTAAGCAAGATCGACTTGTAGCAGGAACCCCGCCCCGGGGCGAAGCTTGTCTGGCGAGACCCAGATTCGCGGCGGGGCGCCGCTCCTACAGAGAGCGGCGCCTAACTGTCCAGCCTCATGGCACAAGCCGCACCAATCCGGCACAATTGCGCCATTGTTGTCTGCCAGTGTCGAAGCCTGCGCCTCGACAGGAGTTGCCCCATGTCCCTGATCATCACCGACGATTGCATCAACTGCGACGTCTGCGAACCCGAGTGCCCCAACGGCGCCATTTCCCAGGGTGAGGAGATCTACGTGATCGACCCCAACCTGTGCACCGAATGCGTTGGCCACTACGATGAGCCGCAATGCCAGCAGGTGTGCCCGGTGGACTGCATCCCGCTCGACGAGAACAATGTCGAGAGCAAGGATGAGCTGATGCACAAATACCGCATCATCACCGGCAAGGCCTGATTCTCCCCGGGAGGCCGCCGGTCTCCCGTTTCCTCCGCGCCCGTTCTGCCCTTCGCCCGAGCGAGGCTGTTAAGCTTCCAGCCTCCTTCAGCCGCCTCTGGTAGATCGCATGTTGCGCAAACTCCTGCTATCGACCCTGCTGCTCGGCGCCAGCCTGCTGGCCCATGCCGCCCCGCAACAACCCGCCATTGCCACCGCTCACCCCGCCGCCACGGCCGCTGCGCAGCAGATGCTCGACGCCGGCGGCAATGCCTTCGATGCCGCCGTCGCTGCCAGCGCTGCCCTGGCCGTGGTCGAACCCTACGGCTCAGGCCTTGGCGGCGGCGGCTTCTTCCTGCTGCGCACTGCCGGCGATACGCCAGGCTACGACTTCCTCGATGCCCGCGAACGCGCACCGCTGGAAGCCAAACCGAATCTGTATGTCCGCGATGGCAAGGTGCAGCGCGAGTTGTCGCTCAACGGCGCACTGGCTGCCGCCATTCCGGGGCTGCCGGCAGCATTGGTCGAGCTGGCGGAGAAGCACGGCCGCTTGCCGCTGAAAACCAGCCTGGCACCGGCGATTCGCCTGGCCAATGAAGGTTTCGCGGTCGATCGTGTCTACCGCGAGCGCGCGACCTGGCGCCTGGCAGCGCTGCGTGACGATGCCGAAAGCGCCAAGCTCTTTCTCGACCGGGGCGAAATCCCCGCCGAGGGCCATCTGCTGCGTCAGACGGATCTAGCCACCACCCTGCAGGCGCTGGCCGAACATGGCCGGGAGGGTTTCTATAACGGCCCGATAGCCGAGCGCCTGATCAAAGGCGTGCGCCATGCCGGCGGTATCTGGACCGAGGATGACCTGCGTGAGTACCGTATTGCCCGCCGTGCGCCGCTACATTTCCCCCTGGAAGATGGCCGCGAGCTGATCAGCGCACCGCCGCCCTCGGCTGGCGGTATAGCCCTGGCGCAGAGCCTGGCGATTCTCGAACAACTGCCCTGGCGCGACGCCGAGCCGGTACAGCGCGTGCATTATGTGGTCGAAGCCCTGCGCCGCGCCTACCGTGACCGTGGCCTGCTCGGCGACCCGGACTTCGTCAAGAATCCGGTCGAGCAACTACTCTCGCCTGGGCATCTAGCCGTGCTCGCTGGCAGCATCGACCCCGAACGCGCCACGCCCAGCGCCAGCCTGCCGCCGGCCGGCACCTGGCACGAGGGCGACCACACCACCCACTTTGCCGTGCTCGATGCCGAGGGCAACGCGGTGGCCGCCACCCTATCGATCAACCTGCCCTTTGGAGCGGCTTTCACCGTACCCGGCACCGGTGTACTGCTCAATGACGAGATGGACGACTTCGCCGCCGACGTCCAGGGCGCCAACGCCTACGGCCTGACCGGCAGCCAGGCCAATGCGATTGCCGGAGGCAAGCGGCCGCTGTCGTCGATGAGCCCCAGCTTTATCGAGAGCAGCGACGAGTTCGCTGCCTTCGGCACACCGGGCGGCAGCCGTATCCCCAGCATGGTGCTGCTGTCGATGCTCGAGTACCTGGACGACAAGCCCATCGAGCGCTGGCCGGCGGTGGCGCGCTACCACCACCAGTTCCTGCCCGACGTGATCGAGCACGAGCCGGACACCTTCAACGATGAGCAGATCGCCGAGCTGCAACGACGCGGCTACGAACTCAAGCGCCTGGATCGGCAGTACGGTAATCAGCAGGTGCTTTTCTGGGACAAGGTCAGCGGCGAAGTGAAGGCCGCGAGCGATCCTCGCGGGATTGGCACAGCGACGCCTTGAAGCGCAGCGCCCGAATGTGACCGTAGCCCGGATGAAATCCGGGGGTGTCGAGGCCTAAAAGCCGCGGATTTCATCCGGGCTACGTCTTGTGTCAGGAGAGCCTGATCAGGCTCTCCTGCTCCTCACCGAACTTGCGCAATTCGCGGAACAGCGCCTGCTCGCTGCCCAGCATCAGCACGTTGCGCAGGCTCTGGAAGATGCGGCTGACATAGCCCAGGTCGTTCATCAGCGAGCTGGTCTGCAGGCCATCCAGACGGCCGTCACGTACCTCGGCGAACAGGCGCTGACGAAACCTCGCATCGAAGCTCGCCGCCTGCTCGTCGAGCCAGCGCAGGCGCGACTGCCACACCTCGTCCGGCAGATCGGCACGGGCCAACTCACGCACCTCGTGCAGGGTGGTGAGCAAATGGCGACGCAGTTCCACATAGGCATCACGCACCGCCGAGGGTGGTGCGTCCAAATAATGGCCAAGGTTCTTCTGCAGGTGCTTGGCGTCCTTGACCGCATCCACCAGTTGCAGCGCCGCCAACTGGCAACTGACCCAGAACTGCTGATGCGCTTCGTCCATGGGCAGCTCCATGCGCCCCATGAAGCTCAGCAGATCGCCATACACACCCTTGATATGGAATTGGTACAAGTGCTCCGCGTCGAAGCCGCCCTGCGTGGGCTTGGCCTGCAGCAGTTGCTCATCCGCCCGTGCACGCGCCAACTGATCAACCGGCAGATAGAGTGCATGGCAGATCACCTCCAGGCTCAAGCGGCCAAGGTGCCCCAGCTCCTGCACCACCGCGCCGGAGGCGGCATCCACCGAATCCAGCGCCCGTTCGTTGAGGTAGCGCGCTCGCGTCCGCTCCGGCTCGGCGACTTTCTCGCTCGCCAGTTCGGTAATCAGTACCTGTGGCTCGCTACGTTCCGGCAGCCAGCGAATCAACAACTGCGCCAGACGCCCCTGCAGTGGCCAGAACAGCGCAACGCCCATCGCATTGAACAGGGTGTGGAACATCGCCAGTTGGATCAGGCTGTTCTCACCCAGCCCCAGGGGTTCAGCCAGCGCATGCACCAGCCAGGTCAGCGGCCCCAGCAGGCAGAAGGCGAGCGTGCCAGTGGTGATATTGAACAGCACATGGGCCAGAGCCAGACGCTGACCACTACGATTGCCACCCAGCGAGCCGACGAAAGCGGTGGTCACACTGCTGCCAATGTTCGAGCCAATGGCGATGGCCAGACTCTGACTCAGCTCCAACTGGCCGCTGGCCAACGCCGCCAGCGTCAGCATCAGGGTCGCGTGACTGGACTGCAACACCACGGTTATCGCCATGCCGATGGCGGTGAACAGTAGCGCACCACGCCAGCCGCCCTCCTGATAGCCGGTCATGTCCAGGCCGTCGCCGAAGCTGGCGAAGCCGTCCTTGATCTGGTCGATGCCGAGAAAGATGAAGGCGATGCCCAGCACGATGCGTCCGGCCGCCTTGCTCCTGGGCCCAAAGAAACCGGCCAGCACACCGAACACCAGCAATGGCAGGGCCAACGGGCTGAGGCTGAGGTTCTGCCCAGCCAGCGCCAGCAACCAGATGCCGCTGGTGGCGCCGAGGTTGGCGCCGAACAGAATGGCGATGCCGCCCGCCAGCTGGATCAGCCCGGTGCTGATAAAGGCGATGGTCAGCAGCGACACCAGGGTGCTGGACTGCAACAACAGGGTACCGCCGACGCCGAACAACAGACTCTTGAAGGCAGTGGACGTACTGCGCCCGAGTATCTGCTCCAGCTTGCTGCCCGCCAGTTGGCGCAAGCCCTCTTCCAGGCACTGCATGCCGAACAGGAAGATCGCCAGCCCGGCGCAGAGTTGCAGCCAGCCCTGGCTGAACCAGAACGAGGCGATCAGCCCCATTACCACCAGCAGCAATATCACCCAGCGCAGGTACTTCATCACCACCGCTTCTTCCTTTTCTCGGCGTTAAAACGTAAACGGCCCCTCGCCTCGATGAGGAGGAGAGAGGCCGCGACAAGCAGTGCAGCGAATCAGTCTTGCTTGTAGCCGCTGCTGGTGCAGCCCAGGCAGCGTACGAAGGCTTCTTTGCCCGGCGCTACCACGAGGGACTGCGCTGCCTCGCCGACGTTACCGCCCAGCGCGGTGAACGGCAGGCTGACGATGAAGGCTGCAGCACCGATCGCAGTGGCGCCGATCAGCAGGGGGCGGGCGATGACCAGATCACCAATCATGGCATAGCCCTTGGGCGCCTCGACGGTGTACAACGGATCACCACTGGCGTTCTGCTGAACCACTTCCGCTTGCGCCGATAGCGCCAGCAGGCCAGAGGTCAGCGCCAGGACAGCGGCGGAAGTGCGGAACGCTTTCATGGATCGATCCTTCAGATTATTCGGGAAAGTGCCAGTAACTATAACAGCGCATTGATAATTGTCAGCGTGACGGACGTCAATCGCCGTGAAAGGCATATTCCGGCTTTTTCGGTACGTATGGACGAAAGAACGCCAGCATGGCCGCCAAGTCAGCTTGTTCGTCACCTGTTGGCTGGAAGGTCGGACCGATCACCACCCGTCGATTCTGGTAATCCAGCGCGCCCAGCACTATGGGCACGCCCGCGCCCAGCGCAATATGGTAGAAGCCCATCTTCCAGCGCTCGACCTTCTTGCGCGTGCCTTCGGGCGACAGCACCAGAATGAACTCGTCATGCTCGCGAAAGGCCTGAATGGCCTGTTCGACGGTGTTCAACTTGCGGTCCCGACGAATCGCGATGCCGCCCCAACTGCGCATGAGGCCGCCGAAGGGCCAGCGAAAGATGCTGTGCTTGCCGAACCAGCGCGCGTTGAGACGCAGCACGAACTTCAGCGCAATGAAGATCACGAAGTCCCAATTGGACGTGTGGTGGGCGCCGATGGCGACGAACTTGTCGAGCTTGGGCAACTCGCCCTCGATGCGCCAGCCCATGAGTTTCAGCACGCTGCGCCCCAGCCATTGGGCCGCAGGATTGGGCGGCAAGTAGTTACCGGACATCGATCAACCTCGGTATTTCTTGTTCTTGGTTTCGGTCAGCGTAGGGCGGGTGCAACCCGCCTATCGCGCTGTGGCGGGTTGCACCCGCCCTACGGTTCGCCCGTCAACAGTTTTTCAACGCTGGCACTTGGGGCAGTAGACACTCGCCCGCTGGCCCAACTTCACCTCACGCAGCGTAGTGCCGCAGACCTTGCAGAACTCGCCGCCGCGCCCGTAGGCGAACAGCTCCTGCTGGAAGTAGCCGGGCTGGCCATCGCCACCGACGAAGTCACGCAAGGTGGTGCCGCCACGCTCGATGGCATGAGCCAGGATGCGCTTGATCTCCTCGGCCAGGCGCAGGTAGCGCGCCCGCGAAATCGAGCCGGCCTCGCGGCGCGGGTCGATACCGGCGGCGAACAGCGCTTCAGTGGCGTAGATATTGCCCACGCCGACGACCACGGCGTTATCCATGATGAAGGGCTTGACCGCCATGCTGCGCCCGCGCGACATCTGGAACAGGCGCTCACCCTCGAACAATCCGCCCAACGGCTCAGGGCCGAGCTTGCTGAGCAGCTCGTGGCGCAGCGGATCTTCGCTCCACAGCAGCGCGCCGAAACGCCGCGGGTCGGTGTAACGCAGCGCCAGGCCGGACTCCAGCTCGATATCCACATGCTCATGCTTGGCCGCAGCCAGCCCACACTCGACCAGGCGCAGACTGCCAGACATACCCAGATGACTGATCAGACTGCCGACTTCGGCCTTGATCAGCAGGTACTTGGCGCGGCGCTCGACGCACTCGATTCGCTGGCCGGACAGGCGCACGTCCAGGTCTTCGGGGATGGGCCAGCGCAGACGGCGCTCACGCACGATCACGCGGCTGACGCGCTGCCCCTCGAGATAGGGGGCGATACCGCGACGGGTAGTTTCGACTTCGGGTAATTCAGGCATGGCAATACGACAGGAAAACGGCGGTGCGCCACCTTAGCAGGAGCTGCGCAGCAAGCGGTAGGGTAAGCCGCCTGCCCGCTCAGTTGCACGGCGGCGCAACCCCACGAAGACTCAGAGCACCGCCAGGTCACGGATGCTTTCGCGCAGGTTCTCGAAGTCATACTCCGACAACCCCAGATACTCGAGAATCGGCTGCGCGATGTGCTGCCACTCCATGTCGATGGCCTGCCCGCCCTGCACGCGATGCGTCTCGCAGATGTGCTCGGCCATCTTGAGAATGCCCAGCAGCGTCTTCAACTGAGCGTCACGCCCCGAGTCATCGCTGAAGATCGACAAGGCGTTGTGGTGGTTGGCGATGACCTCGCAGAGGTGCTCCGGCAGGCGCCAGGAGCGCGCGGTGAAATAGCCGACCACGGCATGGTTGGTGGTCAGCAGGCGGTTCTCGGTATCGACCACGCGGCGCTCGTCACTGGCACTGGCATAGGCTTCCTCCAGCACCTGCATGTAGTTGGGAAAGCGCTTGAGCATCAGCGGAATGCCGCAGTCGTGGAACAGCCCAAGGCTGTAGGCTTCGTCGGGCGAGTGATAACCGAGGCGCTTGGCCAGGGTCAGGCAGGTCATCGCCACGTCCTGGGCACTGTCCCAGAAGCGGTTGAGCACCAGGATCGCTTCGTCGGTCAGCTCGCCTTTGATCGACTGCGCATTGATCAGGTTGATCACCGTGTTGCAGCCCATCAGATTGACCGCCTGCTGGATCGAAGCGATGCGGTTGGCCAGGCCGAAGTGTGGCGAGTTGACGATCTTCAGCAGCGCGCCGGACAGCCCCGGGTCCTGACTGATCAGCTTGGCGATGCTGCGCAGATCGGGGCTGGGCATGATCTGTTCCATCTGCAGATCGACCATGATCTGTGGTTGCGGCGGTACGCTGATCCCCTGCAGGACTTGCTGGATCTGTTCGGCGGTAAGTTCGTAGGTCATGAAAGAGGGATCGTGCAGGGTGAGAAGTAGCGCACAGTCTAGCCAAAGCACAGACCAGCCCGCAGTCGACTTTTGTAACCGCCGGCCCCGTGTGCAAACCGCTATAATCCCGCTCTTTTCCCCGCGGAGCCCGAACTCATGTCTTCCCTGCCCAGTCTGCGCCTGAAAGCCAACGCCGACCGACGCCTGCGCGCCGGCCACCTGTGGGTCTACAGCAACGAGATCGATGTCGCCGCCACCCCGCTGCATGGTTTTGCCGCCGGGGACCAGGCTGTTCTCGAAGCCGCCGGCGGCAAGCCGCTGGGCATCGTCGCCATGAGTCCGAACAACCTGATCTGCGCGCGCCTGCTGTCGCGCGACATCAAGCACGTGCTGGACAAATCCCTGCTGGTGCATCGCCTCAATGTCTGCCTGTCGCTGCGCGAACGCCTGTTCGACAAGCCCTGCTACCGCCTGGTGTATGGCGACTCCGATCTGCTACCGGGCCTGGTGGTCGACCGCTTCTTCGACATTCTGGTGGTGCAGCTGGCTTCGGCCACCATGGAGGCACACAAGGACGACGTGCTCGCCGCGCTGATCCAGGTGTGCAAACCCAGCGGCATCCTGCTCAAGAACGACTCCAGCGCGCGCGACGCCGAAGGCCTCGAACGCTACGTGGCGACTGCCTACGGCGAGGTGCCGGAGTGGGTAGCACTGGAAGAGAACGGCGTGAAGTTCGAAGCACCGGTAATCGAAGGGCAGAAGACCGGCTGGTTCTATGACCACCGCATGAACCGCGCACGCCTGGCGCCCTACGTCAAAGGCAAGCGCGTGCTCGACCTGTTCAGCTACATCGGCGGCTGGGGCGTGCAGGCTGCAGCGTTCGGCGCCAGCGAAGTGTTCTGCGTGGACGCCTCGGCCTTCGCCCTCGACGGCGTGGAGCGCAACGCCACGCTCAACGGTTTCGCCGAAAAGGTCACCTGCGTCGAAGGTGACGTGTTCGCCGCCCTGCGTGAACTGAAGTCCGCCGAAGAGCGCTTCGACGTGGTGATCGCCGACCCACCCGCCTTCATCAAGCGCAAGAAGGACATCAAGAACGGCGAAGCGGCCTACCGGCGCCTCAACGAAACCGCCATGCGCCTGCTCAACAAGGACGGCATCCTGGTCAGCGCCAGTTGCTCCATGCACCTGGAAGAGGACAACCTGCAGAACATTCTGCTGACCAGCGCCCGCCATCTGGATCGCAACATTCAACTACTCGAGCGCGGCGCCCAGGGCCCGGATCACCCGGTGCACCCGGCGATCAACGAGACCCGCTACATCAAAAGCCTGACCATGCGCCTGCTGCCCAACAGTTGAGCAACCTGCACCTGCCGAGTGCGTTTCGGCAGGTGCCTCTTCCCCCCTCTCGCTGTTACCTCCCCCCACACCCGCCTCGCATCTCGCCCAGCATCGACTAGGCTTCAAAGTGCATAGCTAAGCGCTATCAGCCGACCACGGGTTAACTGGCTTGCTTATTGCTTTTGGCTATCAACATAACGAACGTCCCCCACGAAGGGGGCGAATCGACTCAGAAGTTGGAGCCTTGGCCACGAGCTGACTCCATATTGCCGATAGCGGGGAGGACTATGACTGCGCAAGCTGGGAACGACGCGTTCCTGCGATTCACCAACGTCAAGAAGACCTACGATCACAAGACCCTGGTGGTCAAGGACTTCAACCTCAACGTGGCCAAGGGCGAATTCATCACCCTGCTCGGCCCCTCCGGCTCAGGCAAGACCACCTGCCTAATGATGCTCGCCGGCTTCGAGGACGTGACCAGCGGCGAGATCCTGATCAACGGCCGCAACGTCACCAGCATCGCCCCCTACGCTCGCAACATCGGCATGGTCTTCCAGCAGTACGCGCTGTTCCCGCACATGACCATCCGCGAGAACCTGGCCTACCCACTGAAAATCCGCAAATTGCCCAAGGACGAGATTCGCGCCAAGGTCGAGGAGTACCTCGCCCTGGTCGAACTGCAGGCCTTCGGCGGCCGCTACCCCGCCCAGCTTTCCGGCGGCCAGCGCCAGCGCGTGGCCCTGGCCCGCGCGCTGATCTTCGCCCCGGACATCGTGCTGATGGACGAGCCGCTCGGCGCACTGGACAAGAAGCTGCGCGAGCAGATGCAGTTCGAGATCAAGCGCCTGCACGAGCAGCTCGGCTTCACCGTGATCTACGTCACCCACGACCAGACCGAAGCGCTGACCATGAGCGACCGCATCGCCGTGTTCAATAACGGCGTGGTGCAGCAATGCGCCGCGCCGCACGTGCTCTACGAACGCCCAGCCAACATGTTCGTCGCCGACTTCATCGGCGAAAGCAACAAGCTCTCCGGCGTGATCGAGGCAGTCGAGGCTGATCGCGTCCAGGTGCGCCTCGACGATGGCGGCCTGGTCCGCACGCTGAAAGCCAATTGCACCGAAGTCGGCCAGGCCACCACGGTGTCGGTACGCCCGGAAAAGCTCAACTTCACCGACCGCCTTGGCGGCGCCGGCAACCAGGTCAAGGCCCGCTTCGTCACCCGCCACTACGTCGGCGAATACATCCGCTACCACTTCGAAACCGCCAGCGGCAGCGAGCTGGTGGTGAAGAATCTGAACGACAGTTCAGCCCCGCAACTCAGCGCTCAGGAAGAGATCGACCTCGCCTGGCTGCCGGAAGACAGCCAGGCCCTGGATCGATCGGAAGTGCCGAAGACGCTCTGACCCCACAACTAGTAGAAGCAAATGGAGCACAGCAATGGCTAGATCACTGACTACCAGCTTTTCCACCTTCGCCCTGGTGGCGGCATTGGGACTCACAGCGGGCAACGCCACGGCCCAGGACAGCCTCACCGTGGTGTCCTGGGGCGGCGCCTATGGCGCGGCGCAGAAAAAACACGTCATCGACCCTTACCAGGCAGAGTCCGGCGTCAAGGTATTGTTCGAGGATTACTCGGGCGGCGTCGCCGAGATCAAGGCCCAGGTCGAATCCGGCAACATTCAGTGGGATGTGGTCGACTTCGAGGTGATCGACCTCGAGCGCGCCTGCTCCGAAGGCCTGCTGGAAACCCTCGACCACAGCGTACTGCCGGCCGGCATCGACGGCACCCCGGCCGCCCAGGACTTCATCCCCGAAGCCCTGGCCAGCGAGTGCGCGGTGGGCAACATCGTCTGGTCGGTGGTGTTCGCCTACAACCAGAACACCATCGGCGGCACCAAGGCTGCCAGCATCGGCGACTTCTTCGACACCGCCAAGATTCCCGGCAAGCGCGCCCTGCGCAAACGCCCGCAGGTGAACATGGAATGGGCACTGCTGGCCGACGGCGTGGCGCCCGATGAAGTCTACGAAGTGCTGGCCACCCCGGAAGGCCAACAACGCGCCTTCGACAAGCTGGACAGCATCAAGAAGGACATCGTCTGGTTCGACTCCTGGTCGCAGGCGCCACAACTGCTCAATGACGGCGGTGCGGTGCTGGTGCAGTCGGCCAACGGCCGCTTCTACGACGCCATCGTGCAGGAGAAGAAACCCTTCGAAATCGTCTGGGACGGCCACGTCTACGACCTCGACGCCTGGGCCATCGTCAAGGGCACCAAGAAGAAGGACCTGGCCATGGAGTTCATCAAGTACGCCACCGGCTCCAAGCCCCTGGCTGGCATGCCGGACGTGGCCTATGGCCCGACCCGCAAGTCGTCCATGCCGCTGGCCGACCAGAGTGCGGCGCCGCACCTGCCGACCGCTCACCTGGACAAAGGCATCCAGGCCGGCTCCGAGTTCTGGGCTGACTATGGCGAGTCGCTGGGCGAGAAATTCAACGAGTGGCTGTTGAAGTAAGCACCACACCCTCCCCACGGACGACCTGTGGGAGGCGCTTCAGCGGCGACGGTCGCGGCTGAAGCCCCCTCCCACGGGTACCGAGGTCCAACGGAGAAGGGGCTTATCCCGGAGTAATGTCTTGACCTCTCTCACCACCAGCGAAGCCGGCCAAGCCGCCAGCGCCCGTCGCAAGAAACGCCTCGCCGCCTTTCTCTTCGTGGTTCCGCTGCTGCTGTTCATCATCGTCACCTTCGTCGCCCCGATTGGCAGCATGCTGTGGCGCAGCGTGTACCACCCGACGGTGGCCGAGCTGATTCCGCAAACCCTGGCCGAACTCGAACGCTGGGACGATCACAAGCAATTGCCCGACGAACGCACGCTGAGCATATTCGTCGACGAACTGCACGCCCTCGACAAACAGCGCCTGTCCGGCAAGCTGTCCGAGGAGTTCAACCGCGCCTATACGGGCATGTCCAGCGTGGTCAAAGCCACCGCGCGGCGCATCGGCCGGATGGATGCCGAAACGCTGCCATCCGAGGGGGTCGAAGCCCTGCTCGCCAGCCATCGCAACTGGAGCAAGCCCGAGCTGTGGTACGCCATCGAGCGCGCCGGCAAGGTCTACACCTACGACTACTACCTGACGGCTCTGGACCTGGAGATGCACCCAGACGATGGCATTCAGGTACGCCAGGACACGCAGATCTACCTGCAGCTGTATTCCAAGACCCTGAACATGGCGCTGGTCATCACCCTGCTCTGCGCCCTGCTCGGCTACCCGCTGGCCTACTACCTGGCCGGGCTGCCGTCGAACCGCGCCAATCTGCTGCTGGTGCTGGTGTTGCTGCCGTTCTGGACCTCGCTGCTGGTGCGCACCACCTCTTGGATCGCGCTGCTGCAGACCAACGGCGTGATCAATTCCACGCTGATGGGCATCGGCCTGATCAGTCAGCCCTTCGAGATGCTCTACACCTCGTTCGCCACCGTGGTGGCCATGACCCACATCCTGCTGCCGTTCATGATCCTGCCGCTGTACAGCGTGATGCGCGGCATCGATCCCAGCTACATGCGCGCAGCGCTGAGCCTCGGCGACAAACCGATCCCCGCGTTCGCCCGCATCTACTTCCCGATGACCTTGCCCGGGCTCAGCGCCGGTGCGTTGCTGGTGTTCATCATCTCGGTGGGCTACTACATCACCCCGGCGCTGGTCGGTGGTACCGACGGCCAGATGATCAGCAACATCATCGCTTTCCACATGCAGCGCTCGAACAACTGGGAGCTGGCCGCCGCGCTGGGCTCGCTGCTGCTCGGGCTGATCCTGTTGCTGTACTGGGTGTACGACCGTTTCGTCGGCGCCAGCAATATCAAGTTGGGATGAACATGTCCGCATCAGCATCGCAGCAGAACGGCGTAGCCCGGATGCAATCCGGGAAACCCGCCACCTTTCCTTCCCCGGACTGCGTCCGGGCTACAGGCGGCACCCGCCGTCTTCTTGATCCGGGCTCGGCGCTATGAAAATCCCCGCCTACTACGGTTTCTGGCACCACCTCGGCAACTGGCTGCTCAAGGTCAGCTCCTGGCTGGTGCTGCTGTTCCTGATCCTGCCGATCCTGGTGATCGTGCCGCTGTCGTTCAACGCCGAGCCCTTCTTCAGCTTCACCGAGGGCATGCTCACCCTTGATCCGGAGGCCTACTCGCTGCGCTGGTACCGGGAGATCCTCAACGATCCGAAGTGGATACTGGCGATCAAGAACAGCTTCTTCATCGGCATCCTCTCGACCATTCTGGCCACCATTCTGGGCACCTGCGCCGCCGTGGGCCTGGCGCGCGACGAGATGCCGTTTCGCCGCTTCATCACCGCCCTGCTGCTATCGCCGATGATCGTGCCGCTGATCATCACCGCCGCTGGCATGTTCTTCTTCTACTCCAACCTCGGCCTGGCCGGCGGCTACCTGGGTGTGATCCTGGCCCACGCGGCGCTGGGTACGCCCTTCGTCATCATCACCGTCACCGCCACGCTCACCGGCTTCGACTACAGCCTGGCACGCGCGGCGCTGAATCTCGGCGCTACGCCGATTCGCGTGTTCTTCGACGTGATCATGCCGCTGATTCGCCCCGGGGTGATCAGCGGCGCGCTGTTCGCCTTCATCACCTCCTTCGATGAGGTGGTGGTGATCCTGTTCATGGCCGGCCCACAGCAGCGCACCATTCCGCGGCAGATGTTCTCGGGCCTGCGCGAGCAGATCAACCCGAGCATCCTGGCCATCGCCACCCTGCTGATCCTGGTATCCATCGCTTTGCTGGTGACCATCGAACTGCTGCGCCGCCGGGCCGAGCGGATGCGAGGGATCGAAATCCCCAACTGAGCGGCGCGCGGCTGCGCCGGCAATCGCCCGCGCCTTGGCTCAGCGGCGACAGCGGGCGTAGAATCCATGCATTCCTCGCCACCCATCCCCTGGCGAGCCCTGAGCACGGGTCAGACGCGCGGCCACCCCGCGACGTCCGGTGACCCCGCCGAACGCACGGCCATCTCCCGTTTGCATCCGGTTCAGTCGACGCTCACCATACGAACATCACCTGATCAGCCGCAGGAACCCTGTCATGCCCGATTACCGCTCGAAAACCTCCACCCACGGCCGCAACATGGCCGGCGCCCGCGCCCTGTGGCGTGCCACCGGGATGAAGGACGAAGACTTCAAGAAGCCGATCATCGCCGTTGCCAACTCCTTCACCCAGTTCGTGCCCGGCCACGTGCACCTGAAGGACATGGGCCAGCTGGTCGCCCGCGAGATCGAGAAGCACGGCGGCGTGGCCAAGGAATTCAACACCATCGCCGTCGATGACGGCATCGCCATGGGCCACGACGGCATGCTCTATTCGCTGCCGAGCCGCGAGATCATCGCCGACTCCGTGGAATATATGGTCAACGCCCATTGTGCGGATGCGATTGTCTGCATCAGCAACTGCGACAAGATCACCCCCGGCATGCTGATGGCCGCCCTGCGCCTGAACATCCCGGTGGTGTTCGTCTCCGGCGGGCCGATGGAGGCCGGCAAGACCAAGCTGGCCAACCACGGCCTGGACCTGGTCGATGCCATGGTCATCGCCGCCGACGACAGCGCCAGCGACGAGAAGGTCGCCGAGTACGAGCGCAGCGCCTGCCCGACCTGCGGCAGCTGCTCCGGCATGTTCACCGCCAACTCGATGAACTGCCTGGCCGAGGCCCTCGGCCTAGCCCTGCCGGGCAATGGCTCCACACTGGCCACCCACAGCGACCGCGAGCAGCTGTTCCTGCGCGCCGGGCGCCTGGCGGTGGAGCTGTGCCAGCGCTACTACGGCGAGAACGACGACTCGGTGCTGCCGCGCAATATCGCCAACTTCAAGGCGTTCGAGAACGCCATGATGCTGGACATCGCCATGGGCGGCTCGACCAACACCATCCTCCACCTGCTGGCCGCCGCCCAGGAAGCCGAGATCGATTTCGACCTGCGCGATATCGACCGCCTGTCCCGCGTCGTGCCGCAGCTGTGCAAGGTGGCGCCGAACATCCAGAAGTACCACATGGAAGACGTGCACCGCGCCGGCGGCGTCTTCAGCATCCTCGGCGAGCTGGCTCGCGGCGGCCTGCTGCACACCGACGTGGCCACCGTGCACAGCCCGAGCATGGCCGACGCCATCGCCCAGTGGGACATCACCCAGACCCGCGACGAGAAGGTGCACACCTTCTTCAAGGCCGGCCCGGCCGGTATCCCCACCCAGACCGCGTTCAGCCAGAGCACCCGCTGGCCGAGCCTGGACGACGACCGCGAGAACGGCTGCATCCGCAGCGTCGAGCACGCCTACTCCCAGGAGGGCGGCCTGGCCGTGCTGTACGGCAATATCGCCCTCGACGGCTGCGTGGTGAAGACCGCCGGCGTGGATGAATCGATCCACGTGTTCGAAGGCACCGCGAAGATTTTCGAGAGCCAGGACGCCGCCGTGAAAGGCATTCTCGCCGACGAGGTCAAGGCCGGTGATGTGGTGATCATCCGCTACGAAGGCCCGAAAGGTGGCCCGGGCATGCAGGAAATGCTCTATCCCACCAGCTACCTGAAATCCAAGGGCCTGGGCAAGGCCTGCGCCCTGCTCACCGATGGCCGTTTCTCCGGCGGCACCTCGGGCCTGTCCATCGGCCACGCCTCGCCGGAAGCCGCTGCCGGCGGCGCCATCGGTCTGGTGGAAGACGGCGACAAGATCCACATCGACATCCACAATCGCACCATCCAACTGCTGGTCAGCGATGAAGAGCTGTCGCACCGCCGCCACGCCCAGGACAAGAAGGGCTGGAAGCCGGTGGAACAGCGTCCGCGCAAGGTCACCACGGCGCTCAAGGCCTACGCCCTGCTCGCCACCAGCGCCGACAAGGGCGCGGTGCGCAACAAGGCAATGCTCGACGGCTGATTCGTCAGCCTGCTACAGCGAAAAGCCCGGCCTGGTTTGCCGGGCTTTTTATTGTCGGAAGGTTTTGCATCTGACGCTGATCGCCAGCAAGCTGGCGCCTGCATCCATGCTCAGGAGCCCATCATGCGCATCGGTCTGATCGCCGACACCCACAACCTGCTGCGCCCCGAAGCGCTGGCAGCGCTGCAAGGCGTCGATCATCTGATCCATGCCGGCGATATCGGCGGGCCGCACATCCTGACCGAGCTGGAGCGCATCGCGCCGCTGTCGGTGGTACGCGGCAACAACGACCAGGAGGCTTGGGCCGATAACATTCCCGAGGCGCTGACGCTGCGCTTCGCAGACATCACGCTCTATGTCCTGCACGACCTGAAACAACTGAATATCGACCCCAGAGCGCTTGGAATCGATGTGGTAATCGCCGGTCACTCGCACAAGCCGCTGCACGAAAAGCGCAACGGAGTGCTCTATCTCAACCCCGGCAGCGCCGGGCCGCGACGCTTCAAGCTGCCCATCGGCGTGGGCATTCTGCATATCGAGGATGACCGGGCACGGGCCGAGCTGATCACGCTGGAGGTCTAATGCGGGTGCTGGAATTGGTGGGCTGAAGCGGATCGCCGCCCGGCCCACCCTACTCGATCGGGCATGGCTGTAGGGTGGGCTTCAGCCCACCATTCAAGACACCACACCAGCAAGGCAGATGAAAGAGTCCCATCCACCCTGCGGTGACATTCGACCTTGAAAAACGCCATGGGCGAAGCCATCTAGGTAGATACGGCCTTTAAGCACCGCCCCCATTCCCTACCTGATGGAGAACCCCATGACCCTCGACGAGCTCAACGCCATTCCCGGCGTGACCGCCAAACCCGACGTCGCCACTGCCGACTTCGTCTACAACCACACTATGATCCGCGTGAAGGATCTGCAGAAATCCCTGGATTTCTACACCCGCGTGCTGGGCTTCACCCTGCTGGAGAAGAAAGACTTCCCCGACGCCGAGTTCAGCCTGTACTTCCTCGCCCTGATCAATGACAAGTCGCAGATCCCGGCTGACCCGGCGGCTCGCCATCAATGGCGCAAGTCGATCCCTGGCGTGCTGGAGCTGACCTACAACTACGGCACCGAGAAAGACCCGGAATTTTCCTACCACAGCGGCAACAGCGACCCGCGCGGTTTCGGTCACCTGTGCGTGTCGGTGCCGGACATCAAGGCGGCCTGCCAGCGCTTCGAAGACCTCGGTGTGGACTTCCAGAAACGCCTGACCGACGGCCGCATGCGCGACATTGCCTTTATCAAGGACCCGGACGGCTACTGGGTCGAGATCATCCAGTTCACCGAAGTGATCTGATTCTCGCCTCCGCGAAAAACGAAACAACGAGGGGCTGTCTCCAGCGAGGCAGCCCCTCGTTCGTTCATGGGCTCAGCTGACGCCGACGTAGCGATCCGCCCGGTGATTGATCGCCAGCACCAGATTGAGCATCACCGCCCCCAGCACCGAGAGCAGCACCTTGTCTGGCGACACCACGAAGATCGCCGCCAGGACGATGCTCGCATCGATGGCCATCTGCACGGCCCCCGCACGGAAACCGAAGCGCTCCTGCATGTACAGCGCGAGAATGTTCACCCCGCCCAGGCTGGCGCGGTGGCGGAACAGCATAAGCAACCCCAGCCCCATGGCGGCACCACCGAACAGCGCGGCATACACGGAGCTGAGATGGGCAAAGGCGACCCACTGCGGCGTCAGCTCGGCCAGCAGCGAAACCAGCAATACCGCGCAGCCTGTGCGCAAGGTGAAACCCCAGCCCATGCGCCAGATACCCAGCAAATAGAACGGCAGGTTGACCAGGCAGAACACCAGACCGAACGACCAGCCGGCCTGGTAGTTGGCCAGAAAGGCGATGCCGACGGTGCCGCCTGTCAACAACCCCGCATGGGCGTAGAAGGCGATGCCCAGCGCCACCAGAGCGGTACCGAACAGCAGGGCCAGCGCATCTTCCCAGAGTGGATGGCGCACGAAGAGTGCAGCGACGGCGTTCAGTTGCTCGTCGTCGGGCGATTGCTCAGACATGTAAAAACCTGCATCAGGATGCACGAAAGAAAGTTACGGCAGAGGCAAGGCAATGGCCATCACGCCGCACAGGGGAATCTGGCGGCAGAGATGGCCGGAAAGCTCGGCAGGATTATGCGCCGCGGCGCTCCCACACTTCGAAGGCGTAGAACGGTGTCTCGGCCGAAGCCGGGTGCTCGACGCTGGAGGTCATGCGCCAGGTAGCCTCGTCGACCTCGGGGAAGAAGGCATCGCCTTCAGGCTCGAGGCCGACACGCGTCAGGTACAGGCGATCAGCCTGGGCCAGGCCCAGCTCATAAAGCTGCGCGCCGCCGATCAACATCAGTTCCTCGGCATCCTCGTCACGCGCCCAGGCGTCGGCTCGTTCGATGGCCTCTTCCAGCGTCGCGAATACCTCGGCACCTTCCAGGGTCAGGCCCGCCTGGCGACTGACCACGATGTTGAGCCTGCCGGGCAATGGCCGACCGAGCGAATCCCAGGTCTTGCGCCCCATGATGATCGGCTTGCCGAGCGTCAGCGCCTTGAAATGCTTGAGGTCCGCCGGCAGGTGCCAGGGCAGCTGGTTATCGCGACCGATCACACGGTTGTGCGCGAGCGCGGCGATCAGGGAAAGGGGTAGAGTCGTTTTCATGGCCGCGAGCATAGCAGAGCACCCAGCGGCCTCGCAGCCCACCTGTGGCCGAAGCAACGCTGTCGTCGTATCGTCATATTCGCCGTAGCAGGCTAGCGGCTGAATCCACGAGCAAGGAGCTAGCGTCATGTCGAAATCACTATCTGCCTGGATATTGGGCGTCACACTGCTGCCACTGTCGGTCTTCGCCAGCCCGACTCCGGATAACGTCCAGGCCGCCATCGACTGGGCCCAGCAGCAACCCAGCGCCAAGCAACCCAAGACCTGGGACACCAAGGCTCCACTGGTGATCGCCCACCGGGGCGCCAGCGGTTACGCGCCCGAGCACACCCTGGCCGCCTACGCGTTGGCGGCCTTGCAAGGCGCCGACTACATCGAGCCCGACCTGGTGATGACGCGCGACGGCCAACTGGTCGCCCGTCACGACAACGAACTGGGATTGACCACCGACGTGGCGCAGCGCCCCGAATTCGCTGACCGCAAACGCACCCAGAGCGTCGACGGGCGCAGCCTGGAAGGCTGGTTCAGTGAGGACTTCACCCTGGCCGAGCTGAAAACCCTGCGCGCCATCGAACGCATCCCGCAGCAGCGGCCGGGCAATACCCGCTTCAATGGCCAGTTCGAGATTCCCACACTGCAGGAGATCATCGATCTGGTGAAACGGCTGGAAGCCCTCCAGCAACGGACCCTGGGTTTGTACCCGGAAACCAAGCACCCCACCCACTTCCAGCAACTCGACCTGGCCATGGAGAAACCACTGCTGGCGGTGCTCGAACGCAACGGCTATGACAGCGCCGACGCGCCCGTTTTCATCCAGTCCTTCGAAGTGGATAACCTCAAGACACTGAGCAAACTGACCCCAATCCGCCTGGTGCAGCTGCTGTGGATAGAGGGCCAACCCTACGATCAGCAGGTACTGGGCAGTGACCTTGGCTATCAACAGATGATCACGCCAGAAGGCCTGAAAAACATCGCGAGCTACGCCGCCGGCATCGGTCCGGAGAAAGGCATGATCATCCCGCGTGATGCCGCCGGTAACCTGACCGCGCCGACCAGCCTGGTACGTGACGCCCATGCTGCCGGGCTCAAGGTGCACCCCTATACCTTCCGCGCCGAGAACGCCTTCCTGCCCACCAGCCTGCGCAGTGGCGACGTACCAAGTAATCGCGGCGACATCGACGCCGAGCTGCGTGCCTTCCTCGCCACCGGCATCGACGGCCTGTTCATCGACCAACCGGACATCGCCGTGCGGTTGCGCCAGCAGCGCTGATTAGCACCAAGGCGGATCAGGGGTTATCCTCAACCCCTGATCCGAACGACGAGACGCCGCGTGACAGCCGCCTCCTCCCCCACGCCTTTCCAACGCCTCTGGCTCAGCGAGACCATTCGCCTGCGCGAGGAACACGCTGGCCCACTCGAGGACGCCGAAGCCAATCGCCTGGCCCGTGCCGAGCACGGAGACCTGGCCGAGCGCATCCAGCACCGCGCCCTGCACCTGGCCCGTCGTGATGGTCAGTCGCAGGCGCTGCTGCACTGGCTGCAGGGCGCACGCCTGGCCGGTCTGCTGCTGGCGCTGTTGGCCCTGCTCAGCGGCTTCGGTCTGGCTCTGGCCGCGTTGGGTGACGGGCGCCAACCCGTCAATGTGTTCTGGGCGCTGGGCAGCCTGCTCGGGCTCAACCTGCTGATGCTGCTTGGCTGGCTGCTGGGTCTGCTGCTGACCCGAGACCACCCCGGCGCACTTGGCCGCCTGTGGCTGTGGCTTAGCGAGAAGCTGGCGCGCGACGCCAGCGCTGCGCAACTGGCCCCGGCCCTGCTGCTGATGCTGCAACGCCAGTGCCTGACCCGCTGGGGCCTGGGTCTGATGGTCAACGGCTTGTGGACGCTGGCCATGCTCGCGGCATTGACCACCCTACTGTTGCTGCTCGCCACCCGCCGCTACGGTTTCGTCTGGGAAACCACCATTCTCACTGGCGACACCTTCATCGCCCTGACCCAGGCCATCGGCGCCCTGCCCGCGCTGCTCGGCTTCAGCCTGCCGGACATCGACGTCATTCGTGCCAGCGGCGATACCGCCATCGCCAGTGAAGCGGCCCGGCAGAGCTGGGCCGGCTGGCTGGTCGGCGTGGTGCTAGTCTACGGCCTGCTGCCACGCCTGCTGCTGGCGCTGCTGTGCCTGTGGCGCTGGCAATCCGGCAAAGGCGCGCTGCGCCTGGATCTCGACCTACCGGGCTACAGCCTGCTGCGCCAGCGCCTGCAACCGGACAGCGAACGTCTCGGCGTCTGCGACCTGGCGCCAGCAGCTCTGCATCAGCCGCAAGGCGGCGCCAGTATCCAAGCCGGCAGCGGCGCGCTGCTGCTCGGCATCGAACTGGACGAGCGCCGCCCCTGGCCGCCCGCGCCGCTGCCCAAGGGCGTGGCGGATGCCGGGGTGATTGACAGCCGCGAACAGCGCCGCCAGTTGCTCGAACAACTGACCCGCTTCCCGCCCGAACGTCTGGCCATCGCTTGCGACCCGCGCCGCTCACCGGATCGCGGCACCCTGGCGCTGCTCGGCGAACTGGCGCGTTGTGCGAGCGCCACGCGCGTCTGGCTGCTACCGCCGACGCCCGGTGAGAGCCTGGACAGCGCGCGCCTGACGGACTGGCACCAGGCCCTCGACACCCTAGGGCTGACCCACGGTGATACGGCGCCGCTGAACTGGCTGGAGAGCGGACATGACTAGAGAGCCGCAGGCACACGGGCTTCATGTAGGAGCGAGCTCTGCTCGCGAACCATGGCAAACGGCAAAAGCTTCGCGAGCAGAGCTCGCTCCTACCTCGATGCACGCTCTGCTACCTCCTCGCTGCCTGATCGAGGCCACGGCATGAGCGCACCGCTGAAACTCGCCCTGGTCGGCCATACCAATGTCGGCAAGACCTCACTGCTGCGTACCCTGACCCGCGACGTGGAGTTCGGCGAAGTCTCGCCGCGCGCCAGCACCACGCGCCATGTCGAGGGTGCGCGCCTGTCGGTGGATGGTCAGGCGTTGCTGGAGCTGTACGACACCCCCGGCCTGGAGGACGCCATTGCCCTGCTCGACTACCTGGAGCGCCTCGACCGTCCCGGTGAACGCCTGGACGGCCCGGCCCGTCTGGCGCGTTTTCTAGAAGGCAGCGAAGCGCGCCAGCGTTACGAACAGGAGGCCAAGGTATTGCGTCAGCTCATGGCCTCCAACGCCGGCCTGTATGTGATCGACGTGCGCGAACCGGTGCTGGCCAAGTACCGCGACGAACTGGCGGTGCTGACCATGTGTGGCCGACCGCTGCTGCCGGTGCTCAATTTCGTCGCCAGCGCCAGCCATCGCGAAGGTGAATGGCGCGAAGCCCTGGCTCGCCTCGGCCTGCATGCCCTGGTGGCCTTCGACAGCGTGGCGCCACCGGAAGATGGCGAACGACGCCTGTACGAAAGCCTGGCCCTGCTGCTGGAGCGTTCGCGTTCCCAGTTGCAACGCCTGATCGAGGATCACGAAGCGCAGCGCCAGGCCCGTCGTCAGGCCGGCAACCGACTGATCGCCGAACTGCTGATCGACTGCGCCGCCTGCCGCCGCAGCGTCGCCGCCCAACCGGTGCTGGAACAGGGCGCCATTTCTGAGCTGCGCGATGCGATTCGCCAACGCGAGCAGCGCTGCGTCGAGGCCCTATTGCGCCTGTATGCCTTCCGCAGCAGCGATGCCAAGGCGGCCGATCTACCCTTGCTCGACGGCCGCTGGGGCGACGACCTGTTCAACCCGGAAACGCTGAAGCAGCTCGGCATCAAGGTCGGTGGCGGCATGGCGGCCGGCGCCGCCACGGGCGTCGGCGTCGACCTGCTGGTCGGAGGCATAACCCTGGGCGCTGCCGCAGCGCTGGGTGCGGTGATCGGCGGCAGTGCACAGACCCTGCGCAACTACGGGGAACGACTGAAGGGAAAACTCAAGGGCCAGCGCGAGCTGACCGTCGACGATGCTGTACTGCGCCTGCTCGCCCTGCGTCAGCAGCAACTGCTGGCTGCACTGAACGTACGTGGACACGCCGCGATGGACGCCATCACCCTCAACGCCCCGCGAGAAACCCTGTGGCGCCAGGGCAAGCTACCGGCGCCACTTAACGTGGCACGGGCGCATCCCGAATGGTCATCACTCAACCCCGGCGCGCGCCTGGAAGAGGCCGAGCGCGCTGAACAGGTAGAGCGTTTGTGCAGTGAAATCGCCATGCAAGCGGTGGGCTGAAGCCCACCCTACAGCCAGTACCGAAACCTCGTAGGGTGGGCTTCAGCCCACCAACGCCAACCCCTCCATCAACTGCCCTTGATCGAACCCGCCACAACTACTCCCCAAACTCTCCCTCGCCATCATCCCGCCCACCCCAATCTGCCGACAGGAGCCCACGCGCGACATATCGATGGAAGCTCGAATAAGGCCAGCCACCAACCTGACTCACCAGGCCATGCTTCACCGGGTTGAAATGGATGTAATCGACATGCCTTGCGAGATCCTCCTCATCTCGAATGCGGTGCTCCCAGAAGCGTCTCTGCCAGACTCCCTTCTCACGCTTTCTGGATTTGCTGGCGCTGACGGTAGCCATGGCGGGTAACGCGCGCGAGAACTGGCTTTTGATCAATGCCCAACGCTGGGAATAATCGCGGTCATCCTCAGGTAGCTCCCATATGGCATGTAGATGGTCGGGCAGGATGCAGATGGCGACAGTCTTGAAAGGCATGCGCTTGGTGGCCTCGACGTAAACCTGGCGCAGCAACGCGATTTCATCCACCAGTAAGCGGGAACGACGATCAGCGAGGGTGACCGTGAAGAAGTAGGTTGCACCGGCAATCCGTTCGCGGCGGTAGTGGGGCATGGGCAGTCCTTTGCCTGTTGGGTGTCGGTGAAGGGGCCGGCGGCAACGGATTGGTGAATCGGTGGGCTGAAGCCCACCCTACAAGAAACGCCACCCGGCCCACCCTACATCCTAGTAGAGCTTCGTGACGCTGCCAGACCGTAGGGTGGGCCGGGCGGCGCTCCGCTTTAGCCCACCAGAGCCCACCCACTTCCATCTCAGACGGCCACCGGCGCCTTGATATGCGGGTGCGCCTCGTAGCCGACCAGTTCGAAGTCCTCGAATTTAAAGGCCAGCAGATCCTTCACCTCGGGGTTGAGCTTCATGGTCGGCAGCGGTAGCGGCTGGCGGGTCAGTTGCAGGTCGGTTTGTTCGATATGGTTGGCGTACAGGTGGCAGTCGCCGCCGGTCCAGATGAACTCACCCGGCTGCAGGTTACACACCTGCGCCACCATCAGCGTCAGCAGCGCGTAGCTGGCGATGTTGAAAGGCACGCCGAACGGATTTACCACCCCACCCAGCTGCACATTACGTGAAGATCGAATGCCTTCACGGAAAGAATCTATGTGTGCATTATGGAACATGCACATACACTATGCAAGATCTTTTTTCAATATTTTGCTCACCGACCCGCCCATCAGCCCCAAATCCCCAGCTATCAACCGCCAAGCACATCCCTTCAGGTTTACCAGCCAATTGTTAGCTGCTGACTACGGCCCCGATACCACCTGCTCCCTCAACCGCGACAGCGCCAAGACAAACCAGATCCGAAGACGACATTACTCTGCACCTTTAGGCCAGTGCCGCTGGACTGTCCTAAGTGTCACCCCTAGCCGGCGAGCAACCTCCTCCTTGTGCAGCCCCTCACGCTGCATCCGCATCACAGTGGCACGAGTGCTGTCCTTTTTCTGCCTCGTTATAGCGCGCACAACGTCATCCTGTGCAACCCCATCAAGGCGACCTGTACCCAACAGCCTTCCAAGCCTTGCAGCACTTACAGCGATCTGTTCATCAACGCTCAGACCAGAACGGCGCGCCTCGACAATTAAAAACACGTCGCTTGGAGCAACGCCTAGCACTTCACAGAGGCCAACCAAGGACTCGATCTTTATGACTGCCAGGCCGTTTTCAACCTGACTCAGGTTCGCAACGCTCAGCGCCTCATTGCAATCCGTGAGCGTAAGACCGGCCTGCAACCTAACGTCACGCAGCACCTGCCCCAACACCGCTTCGTACCGCATTTTGTTTGAGCCCAAAAATTGAGCATCAGACCAGCTTTGACGCGACACCTCTTTATCGCCTACGATAAATTAAATGTCGCATGAGCATATCAGCAAATCCCGTCAATAAATTCCATTTGAAATCATCGCCGCATAGGAGCAGGCGTGATGGCATCAAGCGAAAGCCCTGGCCTACAGGGCCTTAAACCTCAGCTCCAAGCGCAAATGATTCCGATCTGCCTACCTGGCGAAATAGCAACTGAAGAGATATTTGAAGCGGAGAAACACGATGGCTGCCCAGGCAGGACATATAGACTTTGAATTCAAGTCCGAAAGCGCGGGCCTCTGGTGCCTTAACAAAAAAGGTAGCGAGCGCTGGATGAGTATCACTCTTGCGAGCAAGGAAACTGATGGCGTTGTAAATACCATCGCTACTAATGACCCCGAGATCATCAAACGAACGCTAGAAGAACCAGGTGAAGGACTGTACATCCGAAGCTTTCAAGCGGTCGTGAGCTGCGACTTTCCCGACAATAAAGGTATTGCCGTAGCGGATGTCCTAAAGCTCATCGAGGAGCGAACCAAGCGCGGCGAGCTATTTCACCTCGTCCACACAAGGTTTGGTTGCTATCAATTTGGTGGCCCCTCCAAGCTCATGGCCAGCCAGGTACAAATGGGTTCAGATGTGGTGCTCTACGCCGCTGAATCTCCATCGCGTCGCTATTACGGAGGCTAATCGATGGAAAAGTTAAACGAAATAACCGCTCTGCTCTTTAGTGCTGGACTGCCGATGTCAGGAGCCAAGGTCAGCCAGGATGAAGCTGTAAAAATCGTCCGTGAACGCTACCCATATGCTGAATACTGCATCGTGTCGAACTGGCGGTGGATTGATTTAGAAGTCACCCCAGTCCAGCTCTCTGAGCTAACCAGAACAAATCGAAAGCCCGCAGTTATCTACGCAGATACCGTGATCTACGATAGCAGTCGTCGATGGGATGTCGGTGACTTCGTGCGCACAAGCTTCCTCCATAAATTCGAAGATGGCTTCATATTTAAGACGCTAAATTCGACTTACATACTCATTGGTAGTGGCGTGAGAAAAAGAGCGACCCTAGAAGCTATTGGGCGTATTTTTTGATGCCAATCACCGAATTATCGCAACGAACAAAGATACGCCTGATAAAAGCGCAGAGCACCCAATTTTCATGGCCTGTAACCGGATACCTAATAGACACATACATCTGCACCAGATCTGGCATAGGTTGCGTTTTTAGCCACCAAGGCTCACGAAAGCGCTTCAGGGAGGGAGCTACAATTCGAACATCAGATGTAATACATCTTTACTGCGAAGGGGGCTTCTGGGTACTACACACCACAAGCGGCAGCTTCTACGTTATCGTGACGTTTGAGCGCACATATGGCTGGTATTCGCTGATGCAGTTCAACTCTTCTGGGCAAGCCAAACTACGCTTACCCCTACGTCTACTGCACTAATCCCTCTTCCTGACCAACCTTCGGCCTATGAACAAGGATCACGCACCAGCTTCGAATTCTTCCATAAGGTACAAAGCCACTGCGCCGGCCAGGTTTACGCACAATCCAGCTTCATATTTTGTCGGAGGTATGGCGTCCGCTGCTGCTCCATGTGCATCACCCTGCTTGTTTCTCATATCACCTATGCCCCAGATGATCGAGCTCAAACCCTCGATAGTTTTTTCAATGGGCTTCCCTTTTACCTCTAACCCAAGAGCATCAATGGCCTTGCTGAAGAGCTCTTTATTACTATCAGTCGGCCTCCCGCCGCGCTGCTCAATGATCCACTTCAGCGTCGATTCAAGCAGGGCTCTTGCAGCAGTAATAGCGCCGCTGGGGTCTGTAATTCGTCGATGGAGAGCTTTGCCCCACTTCTCTCGAATGCTATGACTCGGGATTCTCCCAAATAGCTCAGCCAAAGACTCATCCACTGGCGTTGGCTGACCTGAGAACTGCTGTAAAATTTGCTCGCCCTTGTAGGTGAGCCCTCCTCTCACAAGTATGACGGCATAATACCCATTACCAGAATAGTGCTCCTTTCTGGGTATCATCTGTTCTATGTAGCCTAGACTGTGGGCATGAACTATTGTCTTGGCAAGACTCTGGAAGTTTTTAATATCATCGGATGAGGAACTATCTGGCTCGAAGGACTTCACTCCCGAATGAATCTTGCGGAGCACCTCATGCAGCAATACATCCATAGCCATTTCGCCTACTCCTGCTGTGCCACCAACTAAAATTCACTCACCGGAACGACAAACAGCAGCCAGAGGAATCCGAATCCTGCTCGACGGTCAAACTATCCCGAGGCAAGCCTTAATGGTATCGATGCGCGAAATAAAAGACGCACCGGCAAATATCAGCAATGCCGCCAGAGCCAGCCATGCAGTCAACGGAACCTTATCCCTGACCAACGAAAAATGCTTCTGCTCATTAACCCAATCAATCTGGTATTGCCAAAAGAACTTGTAATGCGCATACCAGTCGCTGAAAAGAATTTGCTTACTAATAGACGCATTATAGTAGCGCGACTCTAAGCCAGAAAGCTCACCCTGGTATGCAGTAAAGTCCGCATCAGCCGGAAGTGACTGCACCTTCCGATAGAGGCCTCTCAGGCCGTTATATATCTGTGTGAGTTCTACGGCAGACTTTTCATATTCGGACTTTTTGGAGTCATATACAGAGATATAGATGCCAATAATCCCAATCACAGCCATAGTTGCGGATATATTTTTCGCAGAAAGCGAGTCATATACCAAGGCAAAAATACCTACGGCTGTTCCCAAGAAGCCAATGAAGCCCGGTATTTTCTCCACGATGTCATAGGTGGCCCAGTGCTTTCGACCACCAAAGCCCACGTTGTAGCCTGTCTCAGCAATGTTCTTGAGTAGTGCGACCTGGCTCATGTGTTCTCACTAATCGGCACTGGAATTGGGCTGCGGGCTACAACCACCCCATCCTTGATGATATAGCACTCGACCATGTGCTCACCTTTGAAGTTCGTGGCCTCTTGGATGGACTCATACCCTGAATCGCTCACAATGTTGCCGCGAATACAGTCGCGCCTTTCAGCCTCATCCCCGGTATTCAGCACTTTCCACTTCATACTGTAGGGTCTAGGAACACCGTTATGGGTAACCCTGAATTTGAGGGTTTTGCGTGCACGTAACGGTAGGCCAAGCTGAATCAGCTCACTGAGCAGACGCTCCCTGAAGCCGTCCTGCTCAACATCGCAATCGACCGACAGAGGGAAGCGAATATCAACAGGATACAGATCCTCGATGAACTGCTCTGTATTCCTGAAGCTGTAGGCAGAACCCAAAGACTCCATGGCGCTGCGCGTGGTTGTACGGGTTGAAGGAAAGCTGCGCCCAAAAATCTTCTTCCAGCGGTCGCCCTCATACTCCTCTCCCTGCGCCTCGATGGCTTTAACGCAGAGTTCATAGGCACGCTTGGCAGGCTTTTGGAATTTCTGTTTGACCTTCACATGCTGACGGCTACCTAGGGCTGCGTACCGGTCTTGCTGGGGAAGGTTCTTGGCGTACTCGAAGAAATCCCTAACCATGCAGTCGTATGAGCCGAAGCTTGCATTGGCATAAGCATCAGTCGACGTGAGGAAATTATGCGCCAGGGTATCGATCAGCAGACCGCCGATACCAATGCCATGCTTGTTCTTCCATGCACGAAGCATTTTGCACAGTCTCCGCAGGTTCCCATTTTGGTCATCATCAACCGTCTTGGTAGCTTCGATTTCATCCTTGGGCTTGGTGATTTTCCAAGCGCCACCCTTATAGGTGTCGGGGTATACGAAGCTGCCGTCGCCCTGCCTGAAGACCGGCTGAACCTCGACGTTGAAATTCTGAAACGTGACACATACCACCAGGCGATCCACGGTGATCTTGGTGGCGGGATAGCGCTTTAGAATTGCATCGCGGGCGTCTGACAACAGCGCTGACTGCCCCCCATCCTTGTTGTAGGTCTCCCACGCGCTGCCGGGCATGATGTAGAGCATGTCCAGGTCTGAAACGCCTTCGATAGCTGTCCAGCGCCCATAAGAGCCAACCTGAAGGTTGTTGCTTGTTGAATCAAAATCTCGGAAATACTTATTCAGTGACCGGGTTATCTCTGTATATCGGTCTTCAATGGTTGCGTGGTTAGTGATGCGCAGATTGCCCAAGAACTCTCTGAAAATCGTTGAAGTCGACATCGTGATCCCTTACACGTGATATTCCCAAGCAGCCTGCCTCAGAGCTTTCCGCATGGTAGCCGAAGGCGATTGCGGGTATCTATCGCTGCGGCAAACACCGCTAAGTCGGCCAGGCTAACCCAGCACTAGATGTAGCTTTGGCATAGCGCAGCGCTCGGTAGATACGGAAGGTCAAACAGGTATAGGGATTGGCGAATTGTGCGCAGCTTCAGATATTCGCTTTTAGCCGCTGGGTGACGCTGGAGGTGTGCTGCTTCTGGCTAACAGCGGACATCCGCAACAAGACGTTGTTCTGCGTCCGCAATCGATGTCACGCGACCAACCCGGAGCGGGTTCAGCCATTGAGCGGTTCGTTAGCCCCGGCACGATCAGGGCAAAGAAACGCTGGCACAGCCCGGACATAGACCAGTTCAGCAACCAGCTCGACAAGGGTCTGGGTGATCACCGCAGCGGCGGCGAGCCCCCGCAGCTCTTCAGGCAGCGCTAATGCAAGGGGCAGCACCACCAGTGAATTGCGCGTCGAGCTGCTGAAGGTCACAGCCCTTGCTGACTTCACAGACAGCTTGAACGCTTTGGAGACCAGTGCACCGATTACAGGAGCCAAGAAAGCAAAGGCGATGTAGACCGGCAGAACGGGAGCAAGCCTGTCGATCTCATTCACTACGGGAGCAATCTGCGAGCCGACCACGGCTATGAGCACCGCCGCCATGGCCGGCACAGGTAACCAGGCCCAGGCATCAGTCCATGTCTTCACCGCTGCGGAGCGCTTTACCAATGCTTCTGTCAGCAGTGCCAGGATCAGCGGGGCCATGATGAGTGCCAGAAAGGCTTCGACAAAGGGGCCTATCGACACGACCACCCCCGAAGTATCACTCAGCATAAGCCCCAGGTAGAGGGGTAAAAGAGCAAGCTGAAGTAACAGCAAAATCGGCGTCGCCGAAAGGATCAGGCGTGAGTCACCCCGGCCAATGTGGGTGAACACAACCACGTAATCGATGCAGGGCGTCAGTAACACCAATAGCACGCCAATCAGGATGGCGGGATGTCCATCCAAGAAGCGGGTCAGCCCCCAAACCAGGAGAGGAATCAAAACAAAATTGGCGACTAGGAGCGCAGCCATGAAGGGCTTGTTGCGCATGCCATCTTTAAGGTTCAGGAACGGAATCTGAAGAAACATCGCATACATCAGAACAGCGATGGTGGGCGTGACCAAGACCGACAATCCCTGGGCGGTGTTCGGAGCCAGCAAGCCGCCAATCGCCGCGACAATCACTGCTACGAAGTAGATCGGTACTTGGTTCTGCTCTAGTGCATCTCTTGTCATGGTTCACTCAAAGTCATGGTTTGCTCTCCGCGTTAGGGAGGACAAGGATGGTTAGCTAGGGATAAGGCAAGCGGCGCTAACGGCCAATGGTCATTCATCAATGGTTGCTTCAGGCCTGTACTTGCAGGTCAAAAAGGGCAAGGTCGACCCAAACTGGGCACCCTGAAAATTCGATCATTGGCCAAAAACGGAAGCACTGATTTTTCCAGCATGCATCCTAGCCCGCCCCACCTAAGCCGCACAGGTATCGCCATGGTGCTTGTGCCTACTCCCCGAGAATGGTCTCATTGCGGAGCAATTCGTACGGCGACCGTATCTTCATACCCATGAGGGTCGGATCAAATACCTCTTACCACTATACATATCGACATCATCCCGATGCCCAGGCGTAAGGTCACAATCCAAGTAGTGCTTACACTGAGCATGGCATTGCTGCTGGTCATGGGCTGGCATATGTCTTCCCTGTTGGTTGGTGCAGAGCCGCAAGCGGGATTCAAGAGCGAGTCAACGCACAGCAGCTTGCTGACAGAGGCAGCCCCCTCTTGCGTCTTTTGTGCAGGTCACCGGCACTCGCCGATGACTGCCGACCATGTGCACGAGACCCCTTACCTTGGGCCGCTGCTTATCCTGCCAGCCCAGGCAGAAAGCAACATCCTGGCTACCCTGCCGGATCAAGCCGCACCAACTCGCCCGGTCTACTTGATTGAGCGCCCTCCGCGATCCAGCCGCGTGATCTAAACAAAGCCGCACTGCGGCTAAAGACCACTGCAATCCAGGATCAACTTATGCAATCGCTTTCTCCGCGCGAGCCTGGGGCGTTGTTTGCGCACCTGCGCCGCCCGATGCGCTTATTACTGCTCGCTATCGTGCTGATGCTCATGGGCATGGCAGATGCACTGGCTCAAGACGTCACCACGAACGATATCGCGTCGGCGGTAGTTCCCGTGCCACCCACCTCTGTAGAGGGTAGATATCAACCATGATGGAAACAGAGACAAACACTCGCTTTCCCAGCCCCTGGAGCCTGTTGCTTATGGCTTGGGGTATTGCGTTGGTTTCGACCTTAGCCGCCTTGTTCATCGGCGAGGTCATGGGCAAAACGCCCTGCGTGCTCTGCTGGTTCCAGCGCGCATTCATGTTTCCACTGGTCGTGATTCTGGCCGTTGGTTGCTACACCTCGGATTTCGGCGTCTGGCGTTATGCGTTGCCGGTTACCGTCGTGGGCTGGCTCATCGCGCTCTACCACAGCCTGCTCTACTTCGGGGCCATACCAGAGAGCATCAAGCCCTGTGGGGCAGGCCCGTCCTGCTCCAGCGCTGACATGACGATTTTCGGCAGCGTCCCTCTGCCACTGCTTTCGCTGGTCGCATTCACCCTTATCGCTGTTCTTCTTGTTCTCATCCGTCGGAGGTCTTCCCTATGAGCAGACGTGCAATCGTCCTCGTCCTCAGCATTCTTACTGCGCTCGGCTTCGCTGCTGCGGCGTTCTTTTATGATCGCTATTCGGCAAGTGAAGAGACTCCGCCAGTTGCTCCAGTGGCTAGCTCGTTGGTGCGCTTCCATTCGCCCGTTATCGGCACCGCCAATGCGCCCGTAACCATCGTTGAGTTCTTCGATCCGTCCTGCGAGGCCTGCCGCGCCTTCTTTCCAGTAGTGAAACAGATCCTGGCTGACAACCCGAACGATGTGCGCCTGGTGCTGCGTTACGTCCTCTTCCATGAAGGCTCTGAAACAGCAGCAAGAATCCTCGAAACTGCACGCAAGCAGGGGGTCTTCGAGCCTGTTCTGGAAGCACTCATGGTGGCGCAACCGCAATGGCACAGTGACCCACTGGTGCAGAAGGCCTGGGAAGCAGCTGAAGCGGCAGGCTTGGATGTGGAGAAGGCCCGTGCAGAGATGATGGCTGCCGATATCACCGAGACGCTGAAAAGGGACTCTCAGGATGCCCAGGCGGCTGGTGTGCGCCAGACACCTACGTTCTTTGTGAATGGCAAGCCGCTATTGAGTTTCGGCGCGCAGCCACTGATTGATCTGGTCAAAGCTGAAGTCGAACAAAGCAAATAAGCGCTAACCGTCTGCATACAGCTGAGCCAGACTCACCACCTGCCATGTAGCGTGCCTCGCATGGCAGGTGGTGGCGCATGTTTAGTGGCGGTGGCTTTTCCCAACATGGGTGTGGCCATCATCCGGAAGCGCACTGACACCGCCAGTGGTGTTCAGGCGCTGAAGGATTCCACACTCGTCTACGCCGCGCTCAGAGGCGCAACGGTGTCGTAACTCAACCAGCTGTTGTTGCAGGGCCAGCAGGCTGGTCACGCGCGCTTGCACATGCTCAATGTGCTCATCCACTAAGCTATTCACACCCTCACAGTTCCCCTCTGGCCGATCCATCAGCGCCAGCAGGCTTCTGATCTCGTCCAGGGTCATGTCTAGCGTTCGGCAGTTGCGAATGAACGTAAGCCGCTCAAGGTGCTCACTGCTGTAAAGGCGGTAATTACCCTCGCTACGGGCCGGAGCCGGCAACAGCCCCTCGCGCTCGTAATAGCGAACCGTTTCAACCTGGCAATCGGCAAGCTTGGCCAGCTCTCCAATCTTCATGAATTACCTCTTCAGCAAACGCTTGACCCTGTAGTGGCTTTAGGGTGTTCACTCTACACAACTGTTCAACGAGGATACCTTCATGGCTGGCTGCTGCGGTGACGAATACAAACCTGAAGCGGTTTCAAAGGATGTCTGCTGTGACGCCAACGAAGCAAGCAAGTGCTCTGCCACAGCGGCGACAGCAGTAAATGCCGTAACCGGCTCCAGGCTCAGCAGCTTCCGCATTGCGCAAATGGACTGCCCTACCGAGCAGACGCTGATTCAGGACAAACTGAGCAAGCTCGCAGGCATAGATAAGCTCGACTTCAACCTGATCAATCGGATTCTTGGGGTATGGCACAGCTTGCCGTCGACCGCGCCTATCGAAGCGGCGATCTCGTCCCTGGGAATGCAGGCAGAACCGCTATCTGCTGAAGGGCAAGCCCGCATCAAAATCGAACAGATGGACTGCCCAACTGAAGAAAAGCTGATCCGCGACAAGCTGACCTCGCTACCCGGTATCAGTGCATTGGAGTTCAACCTGGTTCAACGTGTACTGACGCTCAGCCACACAGCAGAAGCGCTGCCAGCAGCACTGGCAGCGATTCGCGAGCTTGGTTTCACGCCAGTGGTTGAGGGTTCAGCAACAGCACGTGAAGAAGAGCAAGGCCCCCCTCACAAGAAAGCCTGGTGGCCCTTGGCGCTCTCGGGGGTGGCCGCCTTATCGGCGGAAGTGATCCACTTTGCCGAGCTTGCGCCAGATTGGGCTGTGGCTGGCGTGGCGCTGCTCGCCATTCTGCTGTGCGGCCTGACGACCTATAAAAAGGGCTGGATCGCGCTGAAGAACCGCAACCTGAATATCAATGCGTTGATGAGTATCGCTGTGACCGGTGCGGTGCTGATTGGGCAATGGCCAGAAGCGGCCATGGTCATGTTCCTCTTTTCTGTCGCCGAGTTGATCGAAGCGAAGTCGCTGGATCGGGCTCGCAATGCCATCCGTGGCCTGATGGATCTGACGCCAGAGCGCGCCACGGTGCAGCAGGTCGATGGCACATGGCTGGAAGTTGACGTTAAAACCATCGCCGTAGGCGCATTGGTCAGGGTTCGACCGGGCGAACGAATCGGTCTCGATGGCGAAGTTACTGCCGGCAACTCCACCATCAACCAAGCGCCCATCACGGGGGAAAGCCTGCCCGTAGAGAAAACCATCGGCGATCCGGTTTTTGCGGGAACCATCAATGAAGCCGGCTCCCTGGAATACCGAGTCCTGGCCGCCGCAGCCAACACCACGCTGGCACGTATCATTCACGCGGTCGAAGAGGCGCAGGGTTCACGCGCGCCGACCCAGCGCTTTGTCGATCAATTCGCCAAGGTATACACCCCTGTCGTATTCCTATTCGCCCTGGCTATCGCCATTGTGCCGCCACTCTTCATGGCCGAGCCCTGGTACGACTGGATCTACCGTGCCCTGGTACTGCTGGTGGTTGCCTGCCCTTGCGCCTTGGTCATCTCGACACCTGTCACCATTGTCAGTGGTTTAGCTGCGGCTGCACGCAAAGGCATCCTGATCAAAGGCGGCGTTTATCTGGAAACTGGCGGCAAGCTTGGCTTCCTGGCCCTCGACAAGACCGGAACCATTACCCATGGCAAACCCGTGCAAACCGATTACATGCCACTGGTTGAACAGGACTCAGAACTCTGTCGCACTCATGCTGCCAGCCTCGCCAGTCGCTCTGATCACCCGGTTTCGCAAGCGATAGCCAAGCACGCCACTGAGAATGGCCTGATGTTCGCTACCGTTGAGGGATTCGAAGCCCTGCCGGGTCGAGGTGTACGGGGCACCATTGAAGGCATGGATTTCCACCTGGGTAACCACCGTCTGGTGGAAGAGCTTGGCCTCTGCTCACCCGAGCTGGAAACGACGCTGGAACGTCTCGAACGCCAAGGCAAAACAGTGGTGGTGTTGTGCAATCCGCAGCGTGCCATTGCCCTGTTCGCCGTTGCCGATACCGTCAAGGACTCCAGCCGCCAGGCAATCGAGGAGCTTCATGCGCTGGGTGTGAAGACCACGATGCTGACTGGCGATAACCCGCACACCGCAGAAGCCATCGCACAGCAGGTGGGCATCGACGAAGCACGCGGCAATCTCCTGCCAGTCGACAAATTGCAGGCCGTTGAAGCATTGCAGGCGCGCGGCTACGTTGTTGGGATGGTGGGCGACGGCATCAACGATGCGCCTGCGCTGGCGAAGTCCGAAATCGGCTTCGCCATGGCCGCCGCCGGCACGGACACGGCCATCGAAACTGCGGATGTGGCCTTGATGGATGACGACCTGCGCAAGATCCCGGCCTTCATCCGCCTATCCCAACAGACCGCCGTCATCCTCAAGCAGAACATCGTGCTGGCGTTAGGGATCAAGGCCCTGTTTCTCGCCATTACCCTAACGGGGCAGGCGACGATGTGGATGGCCGTCTTTGCCGACATGGGCGTCAGCCTGCTGGTGGTGTTCAACGGCCTGCGCCTGCTTAAAAAGTAGGAACGGAGGATTGAAGATGAAAGCAGCATTGCAACTGGCAATTGAACAAGCCTTTCAACAGGCCGAGCACGCCATGCAGGAGAGACGTAATACCGATGCCTTTGAATGGCTGGAGCGCGCACACATCCTGACTCAACGCCAGCCCTTGCTGCACGCTAGGTCACACTGGCTGATGCTCACGCTCGGTTGGCAGATTGGCGATTATCGCGAGGTGGCCGGGCAAATACCGCGCATTTTCGCGGCCTTGTTGTTCTCCAAAATCTGGGTGCCCCTCGGCAATACAGGCCGCTCCAGAGTCAGCGCGTTCAAGCCCATGCCGGTTCCTGAAGAACTCCAGGCCTTGCTTGCGAGCGATGAGCAAAACCCATCCAGTCGGTGATTGTGTCCATGCAAGTCGATCTCGCCACCCAGCTGCCGTGCACACTTGCAGAGGTGATCGCCCAGGTGCGCACACCACGCCTGCTGCGTCAGGTTGCTTCACCCTTATTGAGTTTCAGCCCGCTGGCTCCGGCTGAGTTTCCTGATACCTGGAGCGAGGGCACCTACTGGGTCAAGCTGAAGCTATTCGGCGTACTGCCCATTGGCCGTCAGGCGATTGTGATTACCTACCCGCAGACGGAAAACGCTCAGACCTTCATGCTCAGAGACAACGGCTATAGCCCGCTAATCACCAAGTGGGATCACGTCATTACGGCTCAAGAAGTGAGTGGCGGAACGCTTTACCGAGATCGCGTGACTATCGAGGCCGGCATCCTCACCCCGTTCGTGTGGCTTTTTGCGCGCCTGTTTTACGCCCACCGTCAGCGCCGCTGGGCAGCTTTGGCGGCAAAAGGCTTTAGCCACTGAAGCACGCCATGCCCAGACAGGGCTGCTCACCTAGAGAGCAATACCTCTTGGCCACTGAAAATTCGCTCCCCCAGGCAACCTCCGTGGTCGGGGCAGCTTTAATACAACCTGAAGCAGGTACGGGGTCAACTTTTGACCTGCATCAGGCTACACCCGTCTTCGAGGTCTATATTGGCTACTGGTGACTCACCCCACGACCCACTTTCACCTGCAAGGAACTGAGCAATGAAAGCACCAAAACTCGCCGCGTTCGCTTTGGCGGCTGCGCTTTTTCCGGCCTTAACCTTTGCGCAGCAGGACTCCAGTGCCACCAGCCAGGCTCAACAGCAGCCAATGAGCGTTGAGCAATTTGATCAAGAGATGGCGAAGGCACAAGAAAACCTGAAGAAAATGCAGGAGCAAATGAACCAAATTCAGAAAGCTAGCGACCCTGCACAGCGTCAGAAACTGATGCAAGAGCACCAAACCATGATGCAGCAAGGAATGCACATGATGAACGGAATGCGTGGCGGCGGAATGATGGGGTGCTGCGGAGGGGGCATGCAGGGCGGTCACATGATGGGTGACGGTCAGATGATGGGCGGTGGCCACATGATGGGTAACGGTAAGATGATGGGTGGGGGCCACATGATGGGCTGGGATCAAATGGGCAGCCACTACTCCCAGATGACGCCTGAGCAGATGAAGCAGCATCAATACATGATGGACAGGTACATGGGTATGCAACAGATGATGATGGATCAGATGATGCAGCATCAGCAGCATATGGGCATGCCACAGCGCTAAAGGCTCATCATCCCTGTCACTGATCCGTCCTGTTCTCGCAACTACATCTGACAGTCCGTATGAGGATGGACTGTCGGTGTCAGCGATGTCTGTCCACGCCATGAGTTTTGTTTTTAATCCATGGTCGCGAGTTTTTGCAATCACAGACATCGGTCAGCTAGACCGGGCTGGTAAGCGCCTTGTTGATGCTCTTGCTATCCATATCAGCCGCTTCGAGCATCCATCCGTTCGCATCGACATTGTGATCTGTTGCAGGCCCCAACCCAGCAATGGCATGACTTTCAATCGCGGTTGATCTGACGATCTAGGATCTTGAGTAGGGATCTAGAGCGCCATTGGCCACTCGTAGACGGGGGCGAAACCTCCATCAGGGGTTCGGAAGTTTGTGGTCTGCCCTTGATAGAGACGTGCCGCCACCCATTGCACTTCGCCGTCGTACACGTAGTCGCGCAGGTCGAACTTTAGTGCCTGCGCAGACGCGTCAGCTGAGATCACCCGCTCACCGGGTAGCACCAGTGCCTGCGCCACATACTCGCCGGCAAGAATGTCCTGCCAGACACGTTTGGTGAGTTTGTCCCCTCGGTACGCGGCGCGACTGCCAAACCCTGCGAAGGGCTTGAAGAACCGCGTGCGCCGCTCACTCCATAAGCGCTCTGCATTTTCAGCCGTGACTATTTCAGTGCGCGGAATGCCGGCCAGCAAGATAGCCTGAATGTTCGGGGCTACGCCCAGCGCCTGGAGGCTGTCTGCATTGCTGAGCAGGGCTAGGTTGCGTTTATCGGCATACAGAGCGTGCGCCTGCGGATGGGGGGTAAGCACCGTTGCGTTCGACAAATAGGCTTCGCGCAAGGTGTCACAGGATGACGACGTTAAGTAGAAATCGGTCAGCCTGTTGTAGACCAGGTCAATGGCCAGGTCACCGTGCCACAGACGGTTGTCACGCAGACTCAACTCAGTCGGATCGGCGATGACTGCTTGCAGGCCGTGCCGCTCAAACAGTTGCTGGAACAGCAAAAACTCGGGGTACAGGTACTGCTGTGCAGGCGCCTCATCGACGATGGCAATCGTGCGCAGTGGCTGCTGACGGCCACTGAGCGACCATTCGCGGCGGAACATCGCCACGATATTGGCTTCCAGCGTACTCGCCAGGGTTGGCGCAGGCAGCAGGCTATCCATCGGCGGGCAACAGGCCCGTTGTGCCCTGGCCAGCACGGCGTTGAGCATCGCGCCGCCAGCGTTGGTGTTGATTTCTATCAGCCCGAAACTGTCATCGGCCACATGAAAGTCGTAGCCAAAGAAGGCGCCTCGGGCGCCGCCTGGGTCATGCCGGGCAATGGCCGGCGCCGTGGCCAGAACCTGTTCTCGATAGGCCGGCAGAGCAATGACGGACTCAATGGCCTGAATCAAATCGCCCATGCGTGTCAGGTGATCTGCGGAGACAAACACCGGAAACGCGGAAAACAGATAGGGGCAGCGCTCCCGTATCAGTTCCAGCAACCCAGGCTGGCCAATTTCCGACTCCAGCGCCGAACGCAGGGCCTGCTCACTGAGGCTGATGCAAAAACACCTGTTGTTCAGCGCTTCAATCGCAGAGGCCTCAAGGGTTTCAGGCGAAAGCTCTGGTGGCTTCATGGACATCTTGGGTTGTAGCCGTCACTGCGCCGTCGAGAGCCAGCCCAGGGCGTTCACAGCAGTCGGAATCTTTCCAAGGCTGAACCCCCTTTTCGTGGATCGCCCACGCAGGCGTGGCGAGGATGTCGTAGATCATCATCTGGCCCATGTCAGTGATCCTCTTGAATTCGGCCTGAATGTTCAGGTTCTGCGCCACTTCACGGGCGACAGCTTCCAGTTTCTTGCAGTTGGTGCAGCCCGAGTCGAGGAGTTTGACGTTCAGGATGTAAAGCGCCTTCGAGTGCTATTCAGCGTCCAACCTCTGCAACCTGTTGTAAAGCTTAAAGGACTTGGGGCCTATTCCCATTTGCTGGATCAAGGCCCCAGCCGAGAACCACCCATGCGTTTAGCTCGCCGGCAACTGATGCTTGGGCAGACCGATGGATATCAGCGCGGCCAGCACGACGAAGGCACTGGAGACCCACAGGCAGGCTTGCAGCCCGTATTGCTGGAAGACCCAGCCGGACAACAGTGTCCCGACCAGCCGGCCTAGCGCGTTGGACATGTAGTAGAAGCCGACATCCAGCGACACGCCGTCTTCCTTGGCGTAGCTGACGATCAGGTAGCTGTGTAGCGACGAGTTGATGGCAAAGACTGCTCCGAAGATCAGCAGCCCGCCAACCAGCACAGCCTGCTTGGAATAATCGCCATCCAGGCCCAGCGCAATGGCAACCGGAATGCCGGCCAGCAGCGCCGCCCAGAGAAACGCCGCCCGGCCATCCGGCACATGCCCGCTGCGCTTGCCGGTCAGGGCCGGAGCGAAGGATTGCACGATGCCGTAGCCGATGATCCAGCTGGCCAGAAAGCCGCCGACCATCCAGAAGTCCCAGCCGAAAACCGTGCTCAGGTAAACCGGCAAGGCAACCACAAACCAGACATCGCGGGCGCCAAAGAGGAACAGGCGCGCGGCGGAGAGGATGTTGATCGCCCGGCTTTTGGAAAGGATGTCCTTGAACTTGGGCTTGGCTTTGGCCTTGCCCAGATCCTTCTTCAACAGGAACAGGCTGGCGATCCAGATCACCGCCAGCACGCCGGCCATGGTCAATACCGCGCCGGCAAAACCCAGCACGGCCAGCAGGGCGCCGCCGAGAAAGAAGCCCACCCCTTTGAGCGCGTTCTTCGAGCCGGTGAGGATTGCCACCCACTTGTACAGCGTGCCCTGCTGGGCATCGGGCACCAGGAGCTTGATGGAGCTCTTGGCCGACATCTTGTTGAGGTCTTTGGCGATCCCCGACAGCGCCTGCGCCCCCATGACCCAGGGCACGGTCAGCCAGGCGGCGGGGACGGTGAGCATCAGCAGGGCGACCACCTGCATCGCCAGGCCGATATTCATGGTGCGATTGAGGCCCAGCCGCGCACCGAGGTAGCCGCCGACCAGGTTGGTGACCACGCCAAAGATCTCGTAGAACAGGAACAGCGCGGCAATCTGCAAGGGGCTGTAGCCCAGGCTGTGGAAGTGCAACACCACCAACATGCGCAAGGCGCCATCGGTGAGGGTGAATGCCCAGTAATTGCCGGTCACCAGCAGGTACTGTTTGACCTCCGGGGCCAGGGCTGACAACGCCTTCATGCTTGCATCCCTACTTGGTTAAACGGCCAGGCCGACCAGTTTGGCCAGCTCCACGGTGCGGTTGGCATAGCCCCACTCGTTGTCGTACCAGGCATACAGCTTCACCTGGGTGCCGTTGATGACCATGGTCGACAGCGCATCGATGATTGAGGAGCGCGGGTCAGTGCGGTAATCGATGGAGACCAACGGGCGTTCCTCGTAGCCGAGGATGCCTTTCAGCTGGCTGTCGGCGGCAGCCTTCAGCAGTTGGTTGACTTCCTCCACCGTGGTGGCCCGTTCGACTTCGAACACGCAGTCGGTCAGCGAGGCGTTGGCCAGCGGCACACGCACGGCGTGACCGTTCAGCTTGCCGCGCAGCTCGGGGAAAATCTCGGCAATGGCGGTGGCCGAACCGGTGGTGGTCGGGATCAGGCTCATGCCGCTAGCGCGGGCACGGCGCAGATCCTTGTGCGGGGTGTCGAGGATGCTCTGGGTGTTGGTCAGGTCGTGGATGGTGGTGATCGAACCATGGCGGATGCCGAGGTTCTCGTGGATCACCTTGACCACTGGAGCCAGGCAATTGGTGGTACAGGAGGCAGCAGTGACGATGCGGTGCTCGGCTGGATTGAACAGCTGCTGGTTGACGCCCATCACCACGTTCAGCGCGCCTTTCTCCTTCACAGGCGCGCAGACCACGACCCGCTTCACGCCCTGATCGAGGTAGGCCTGCAATACCGCCACGGTCTTCATCTTGCCGCTGGCCTCGATCACCAGATCGCAGTCTGACCAGTCGGTGTCGGCAATCGCCTTGTTATTGGTGACCTGGATGCGCTTGCCGCCGATCACCACGCAATCGCCATCGCTGCCGGCTTCGTGGTGCCAGCGACCGTGCACCGAGTCGAAGTTGATCAGGTGCGCATGGGTGGCAGCGTCGCCTGCCGGATCATTGATGCGGACAAATTCAAACTCGGGCCAGTCCCAGGAGGCGCGCAGCGCCAGGCGACCGATGCGACCGAAACCGTTGATACCAATTTTGATAGCCATGTTTTTCGACTCAGCTGCTGGAGTTAGTGGGCGGCACCGAACTGGGTGATCCAGTTGATGTGGGCAGGGTGTTGAATGGCCTTGGGACGCAGGGCCTGCACCAGGGCAATGGCATCGGCGCGGGGAATGCCGGCCTCGATCATGATCCGCGCTGCAATCAGCCCGGTACGGCCCGAACCGCCCTTGCAGTGGATGGCGATGTCCTGGCCCGCATTGAGTCGTTCAAGGATGCTCTGTTTGGAGGCTTTCCAGCCCAGGCCGAAATCCTCAAGAGGCACTTGCTCATCCGCGACCGGCAGGTGGAACCAGGCCATGTCTTGCGCCTGGCATTGCTTGCCGATGTCCTCAGCCCCATTGGCTGCCAGTTCGCTTGTCGGCATCAGGCTGACCACGGCAGAGGCACCGGCCTGTTTCAGCGTGGCCAGCGAGTCGGCAAGGCTGCTGTCTTTGGTGCCGGGGCATGGCGTGAAGATCAGCTTGCCTTTGATACCGGGGATGCTGAGTAGGTCGTAGGGGTGATTCATTGACAGTGATTCCTGGCAGTTAAATGGCGCGCTGGTTGACGCGCTTGGATAGCTCTTCAGCAGACTCTTTACGTTCCGAGTAACGGTCGACCAAATAGTCGCCGTGGCCGCGCAGCAGCAGGGTGAACTTGACCAGTTCCTCCATGACGTCCACCACACGGTCGTAATAGCTGGAAGGTTTCATGCGCCCGGCCTCGTCGAATTCGAGGTAGGCCTTGGGCACCGAAGACTGGTTGGGGATGGTGAACATGCGCATCCAGCGCCCCAGCACACGCATCTGGTTAACCGCATTGAAGGATTGCGAGCCACCACAGACCTGCATCACGGCCAGGGTCTTGCCTTGACTGGGACGGATGGCGCCCATGGTCAGCGGTATCCAGTCGATCTGCGACTTGAACACGCCGGTCATGGCGCCATGGCGCTCGGGTGAACACCACACCTGACCTTCAGACCAGAGAACCAGGTCGATGAGTTCCTTGACCTTGGGATGGCTGCTGTCGGCATCGTCCGGCATGGGCAGGCCGGAAGGATCGAATATTCGGGTTTCCGCGCCGAAGGCTTCCAGCAAGCGCGCCGCTTCCTGGGTCAGCAGACGGCTGTAGGAGCGCTCACGATTGGAGCCATAGAGCAGCAGAATGCGCGGCTTGTGCTCGCCTTCGGCGAGGCCCAGGTTTGTCGGGATAGAGCGGGCAAACAGCTCCTCGGCGACGTTGGGCAGGTTGTCGATCATGGGTTCTTACCTCTTGGGCTACAACGAGCCGATCCTGATCAGCTCGGCCTTGAGTGCAGCGCTGTCGAGTTGAGCAAAGGGCAGCGTGATAAATGCGCCCACTCGCGTCTGGATCTGCTGGATGGTGGCTGCAAACGCGGCGTTGATTTCCGCCTCAGATCCGTTGACGTCGGATGGATCGCTCAGCCCCCAGTGACAACGAGTCGCCGGGCCAAAGAAAACGGGACAGGCTTCTCCGGCTGCCTTGTCGCAGACGGTAATGACGATGTCAGGGGCGAGGGCCTGATGGGCATCGGTTGATTTGCTGTACAGCCCTTCAACATCCAACCCGGCATCAAGCAGTGCCTGCAAAGCCAACGGGTTGACCTCTCCCTTGGGGTGGCTGCCCGCGCTAAAGGCGCGCATGCCCTGGGGAGCCATCGCATTGAAGATAGCCTCCGACAGGATGCTGCGGCAGCTGTTGGCGGTGCAGAGAAACAGAACCTTCATGGTCATCCCCGGCTCCTGGTATTCAATCGCAGGCCGGCTTGCGCCCAGGGCGATCACGCATTTGCCAGAGACGTTGCACGTCCTGGCGCAACCACTCGGCATTGCTGTCCAGGGTCTGCTTGAGGATATCGGTCACCCATTCCGGCAGCTGCGGGTGCAGGCGGTAGTACACCCATTGGCCATTGCGCCGATCTTCCAACAGGCCGCAGCCGCGCAGCAGGGCCAGGTGGCGGGAGATCTTGGGTTGCGCCTCTTCCAGTGCCGAGGTCAGTTCACAGACACACAGCTCCTGTTCCAGGGTCACCAGCAAGGCGATACGCGCCCGCGTCTCATCGGCCAGGCATTTGAAGACCTCGGTTGGCGACATGAGGGGGCTGCCGGAGGGCTCTGTAGCCGGCTTGCTTTTGATCAGCACGAACATCTTTATCCGTTCGTGAATCTCATGCAGGGTCTTGCGATAGGCATCTTTCTGCGAGCTGGTCGCCGGGTCTTCGAAGTTCCAGGCGATGTATTCGCCAGCGCCAGGCAGTGCCAGGCACTCCAGGGCGGACTTGTCACACAGGGTGATCACATAGTCGAAAGGCTCGCCAGCGACCTGCTCGATGGACTTGCTATAAAGCCCGTCAGTGGAAACACCAAGATGCTCCAGCGCATCGCGCGCTCGTATGTCGACTTCAGTGGGAGCGGAACCTGCGCTGTAGACCTCAAAGTGCTCCGAGTCGGTGTGGCGCAGCAGGGCTTCGGCCATCTGCGAGCGTGAGGAGTTCGCGACACAGAGGAACAGGACGCGCTTTTTCTGGCTCATGTTGATCCCTATCAAAGATGCACACGAGCAAATATATTATTTTTCGAATATGCAGTAAAGTGAATATGCGGCGCGTTGCGCGCCAACCGAACGAGGATAGGCAGCAAAGATGACAAATGCGTGTGAAGTCGCGATGAAACAGGCCTCTGGGGCTCCGTTGGGAGTGTTTGAGCGCTACCTGACTCTGTGGGTGTTCCTGTGCATCGTGGCGGGCACCGTGCTGGGCCTGGTTGTGCCGCAAGCGGCTCAGGCCGTTGGCGCCCTGGAAGTGGCGAAGGTCAATATCCCGGTTGGCCTGCTGATCTGGGTGATGATCATTCCGATGCTGATGAAGATCGACTTCGGCGCCATCAGCGAGGTGCGTGAACAGAAGAGCGGCATGTTCGTCACCCTGTTCGTCAACTGGGCGATCAAGCCGTTTTCCATGGCGCTGATTGGCTGGTTTTTCATCAAGCAGGTGTTTGCGCCCTGGCTGCCCGCCGAAGAGCTGGATAGCTACATGGCCGGCTTGATCCTGCTCGGTGCGGCGCCCTGCACGGCGATGGTGTTTGTCTGGAGCAACCTGTGTAAGGGCAATGCCAACTTCACCCTGACCCAGGTGGCCCTCAACGACCTGGTCATGGTGTTTGCCTTTGCCCCCATCGTGGCGCTGTTGCTGGGCGTCTCTTCGATCCCGGTGCCCTGGGACACCCTGCTGCTTTCCGTGGTGATGTACATCGTCATTCCGCTGGCCATCGCCCAGTTTCTGCGAGCCCGCTTGATGAAGCGCGGCGATGCCTACTTTCAGCAGGCCCTGGCGAAGATCTCGCCGTTCTCCATTCTGGCTCTGCTGGCGACCCTGGTGCTGCTGTTCTCCTTCCAGGGTGAGTCCATAGTCGAGCAACCCCTGATTATCGGCATCATCGCGATTCCTCTGCTGGTGCAGACCCTGTTCATCGCCGCGCTGGGTTACTGGCTCTGCCATACCCTGAAAGTGCGCCACGACGTGGCAGGCCCGGCCACCATGATCGGAGCTTCGAACTTCTTTGAGCTGGCCGTAGCCGTGGCCATTGTCTTGTACGGCTTCAACTCGGGCGCCGCCCTGGCAACCGTGGTCGGCGTGCTGATCGAGGTGCCTGTGATGCTCTGGCTGGTACGCATGGTCAACAGCACACGCAACTGGTACGAGAGCAGCCTCAACAATCGCTAAGGGGTCAGCATGCGCTTTATCGACAATGCACCACGCTTCCTGTTCTTCACCGGTAAGGGCGGGGTCGGCAAGACCTCCATTGCCTGCGCGACAGCCCTGGAGCTGACCCGTCAGGGCAAGCGAGTGCTGCTGGTCAGTACCGATCCGGCCTCCAATGTGGGGCAGGTATTCGGTCTGGAGATCGGTAACCAGATCACCGCCATACCCGCCGTGGAAAATCTGGCGGCCCTGGAGATCGACCCACAGGGCGCAGCTCAAGCCTATCGGGATCGGATTGTGGGCCCGGCGAGAGGCGTCATGCCGGATGATGTGGTCAAAGGCATGGAAGAGCAGTTGTCGGGCGCCTGCACAACCGAGATTGCCGCCTTCGATGAGTTCACCTCGCTGCTGGTCAACGATGAACTGAAGGCCCGCTTCGACCACATCATTTTCGATACGGCACCGACCGGGCACACGATCCGGCTGCTGCAACTGCCTGGTGCCTGGAGTGGATTCCTGGAGGCGGGGCAAGGTGATGCCTCCTGTCTTGGCCCGCTGGCTGGTTTGGACAAACAGCGTGACCAGTATCGCGAGGCGGTAGAGGCACTTTCTGATCCAGCCAAGACCCGTCTGGTTCTGGTTGCCAGGGCGCAGGCAACCACCCTGCGTGAGGCTGCCCGCACCCGCGAGGAGCTGGCAGCCATCGGCTTGCAGGAGCAGTACCTGGTGATCAACGGCGTGTTGCCGGCGAGTGAGGCGCAGAAGGATGCCCTGGCCGCCGCCGTCTATAAGCGTGAGCAGGCCGCAGTCGCCACCATGCCGCTAGCGCTGCGCACACTGCCGCTCGATCTGCTGCCTTTGAAAGCATTCAACCTGGTGGGATTGGATGCCCTGCGACAACTTTTGGCTGAAGGTTCTGCTGACGGCACGCAGGCACCGGCCAGTGCGCCGATTGAATTGAACGCCCCACGACTCAAGTCCCTGATCGACGAGATCGCCGCCGATGGTCATGGCCTGATCATGGTGATGGGCAAAGGTGGTGTCGGGAAAACGACCCTCGCCGCAGCGGTTGCCGTCGAACTGGCTCGCCGTGGCTTGCCCGTACACCTGACTACCTCTGATCCTGCCGCGCACCTTGCCGAGACACTGGATGGCACGCTTGAGCACCTGACGCTGAGCCGCATTGACCCGCATGCCGAGACACAGCGCTATCGTGATCACGTCATGCAAACCAAAGGCGCGGGTCTGGATGAGCAGGCTCGGGCGCTGCTAGCCGAGGATCTGCGTTCACCCTGCACCGAGGAGATCGCCGTATTCCAGGCATTCTCGCGAATCATCCGTGAAGCCGGGAAAAAGTTCGTGGTGATGGATACGGCCCCGACCGGCCACACCTTGCTGCTACTGGATGCCACCGGGGCTTATCACCGCGACATTGCTCGGCAGATGTCGGGCAGCAACATGCGCTTCTCCACGCCGATGATGCAGCTCCAGGATCCTAAGCAAACCAAGGTGCTGCTGGTGACCCTGGCCGAAACCACTCCAGTGCTGGAGGCTGCTGGCCTGCAAGCTGATCTGCGTCGCGCCGGCATTGAGCCTTGGGCATGGGTGATCAACAACAGCGTGGCAGTCGCAAAGACTGAATCCCCGCTTCTACATAAGCGGGCGGTCAATGAGCTGAGGGAAATTGAGCATGTCGCGACTGAGCACTCGCAACGCCATGCGGTCATTCCGCTCATGGCGGAGGAGCCGGTAGGGGTTGAGCGCTTACTCGCTCTCAGCAAGTAATCTGCACCAATGAAAAGGCCCGCATTCTGCGGGCCTTTCTACTTGAAAGCGCTTACTTCTTGATGACCTCAAGGTAATCCTTGAGGGTTTTCTCGTCAGCCGCTTTGACCGTCATGCCATTCGGGCCGGAACCGATATCGGTGAACTGCTTGGCTGGCTCGCCAGTGGCTTTGAAGTCCTTCAGTTCCTGAGAGTCTTCGCGGAAAACCCAGAGACGACCATCCTCAACCTCGGTAACAAAACCAGGCTTATCGAATTCGCTGGCCATAACGGAGCCGGTGAACAGAGACGAGAGGAGCAGGGCTGAGAGGGTGAGGTTTTTCATGGCACGACCTATTGAGTGGTGGGGCCACTAATTTACTAAGCCAATCATTTCAGAAAAGTTACAACATGCGCGCATTCGAATGTACGCATGTAACCAATCGTTTCGATAGAACTTAACCAGGTCATCCAGGGCCTGTGAAGTCGATCTAATCGCAATGGCTGCGGCCCTCTCTACCCTTGGCGAGCTTGCAGAGTTCTCGGATGACGTAGGGGTTCTATCCCCCTGACTTGAGGTTGCACAGGAGGCGAAAGTCCTTGCCAGGCCGACTTGATACCAGCTCCACAGCGCCCTCTCCCCAGAAGGCAACCGCAAGCGAGAGACGTTGTTCATCGTCGAGCAGCTGCTGTTCGAGTCGTTTCTTGTATTCATCAGGGGCCCCGAAGGCCGACATCTGTCCGTTCACTCCACCTCCTTTTACTATCACTATTAGTGTCCTGCCTTCACCAACAAGGAAGTCCCCATGCAACAGAAACGCATCGCCCTACTGATCGACTGCGACAACGTCAGTCACAACGCCATTGAGGGTGTGCTGGAAGAGCTCGCCAAATACGGCATGGTCAACGTACGACATGCTCATGGTGACTGGAAGAGCGACGGCCTCTCTGGTTGGGTTGAGCGGCTCCATCCATTCGCTATCCGCCCCATGCAGCAGTTCGCCTACACCAAGGGCAAGAACGCCACCGACGCGGCCATGATCATCGATGCGATGGATCTGCTGTACAGCAAGAACATCGACGCCTTTGCCCTGATGACCAGCGATAGCGACTTCACGCCACTGGCTCTGCGCCTGCAAGAGAGTGGCTTTCCGGTGTATGGCTTTGGCGAGAAGAAGACACCATCTGCCTTCGTGCATGCATGCACCTCGTTTATCTACGTGGAGAACCTGGTTCGCGCTCCCGATGACGATAAGGCGTCCGCTGATGAGCAGCCGAAGAAGAAAACCCGCAACGAGCTGCGCTGCGACACCTCCCTTGTTCGGCTGCTTCGCAATGCCGCAGACCAGACCGCTGGTGATGATGGTTGGTCGCTACTGAGTAGGGTGTCGGACTACATACACAACAACAGCTCGTTCTCGGTTGTGAACTACGGCTACCAAAAACTGGGCGATCTGATCCGCACCTCGGAGCTGTTCGATGTGGAGATGCGCGGCACGGTGATGGTGGTTCGTACCGTTCGCAAGCCAGCGCCATCTCCGGCCCCAGAGCCTACCTTATAGCCCTTGCCTGACCTCGGCACTGGAGTACGCCATGTCTGACCAAATGCACTTCACTCGCCGAACCCTGCTAGCAGCCTCAGAATTTATTGAGCGAGCAGGCACGTACGACCGTAAACGCCACGCACAGAGCCAGCATCAGCGTAGTGAGACTGCTGGGCCCCCGTCGACGCCAGCACCAAACGAACAGCACCGAGCAGACGATCAGTGAAGTTGGATTTCCATGAAAAGCTCCTGGATGGTGGGAGCTTCTGATTCTTCACACAATCCAGGGCGGCTGGTCGTCAATTGCGTACCGTTTCAGGGTCACAACTCAGCCTAGTGCCTGCTCGCTACAGGAAGCGACGCTTGTCACGCCTATAGCACTTGAACGCGACCACCCAGAACGAAATCAGCGCAATGAGTGCGACCTTGTCGTAACGTTTCATCAGCTTCGGAATGACGGCTTGCTCCAGCCCAGCGAGCGGGCCAGAGAAGTGAAGCCGGGACACATAGAACTCGCCCACCAAGCTGATGCCCACAAAGAAAACGACACCCAGAATGAGGGCCACCTGGGTTCGCTTCGAAAGCGCGATCACATACAAAATCTCGGTGAAGTAGTCCTTCACAGCACCCTCCTTGGTGGGCAGTCTCTATTGCTGCTGTAGTGCACGCGCCTGGTATGACAACCCATCCAGTAACCCACAAATCTGGTCATCCGTTAGGGCGAATTTGGGAACAAATTCCATCCCAGGCGGTAGCTGGTGGGGGTAGCACATGAAAGCACCTTTCCCGGCACCGAAGTACCTCAGGATGTAGTCGCTGAGCCGATTCGGCTGCGCGAGCTCGTAGGCAGTCCGGAAGATCGACAGATCGCAGATGCTTTCTCCGATCATCACCCAGGCGTGCCCATCCCAGGTAGCGTCGACGATCTCATTATCATGCGTTGGACGGGGCAGATTGTCGTAGCAGCGGAAAACATGCTTTCCATCGATCAAGAGGTCACCGAGGATGACGACAGCAGGCACCCCACTGGCCCGCAGAGCTGCAACGAAGCCCGCACTGATCATCACGCAGTGGCCCGCCGCACGGGGAATCGAGGCGAGGGTTTGCGTTGCCGTTTCAGCAATCAGCTCCAGGTCATTCTCCTGATAGCTGGCGTAGTCCGCGTAGGCCTCTTGGCCTAGGTCGCGAATGATGATGTCGCGAAGCAGCGTAGCGGTCATTGCTCTTCCTTGGTGAGTTGGCGTGCAGGTTTTGGCGGGACATAGAAGAGGTCTGCTGACACCCCCTCGCAGAGCCATTTCAACTCACCACAATCATGAAATCAACAATTTGCGCATAATATCGTTGATTTATGCGCAGCATTGTAGAATCATGATTTCAACCAATCAAGAGCAATGGGGTGAGCAATGGCATTCCGAGCGGACGAATCAGCAGAACGCAATTACGAGGAGGCCGAGCGCTACCTGGTGCCTCCGTCCATGTACGCGAATGACGTAGAGAGAAGGTACGCCAAGGAGACGCTTTGGGATCTTACCCATGAGCTTGGGCCGGTGGTGGATGCCTACCCTACTTGGCATCCCCTGGTCAGCAACAACCGCAATCGTTTCCCAGTCACAAGGCCGAGCCGTGAATGCGGCTACGAAGGGCTAGACCATACGAAGTTCTTCGCCCACGGGTTCATCACGTGCCCCTACAGTGATGGCCAGGACGTGATCGATTCAGTCCGGGCACTCCCTTATAGCGGTGTCGCTCACATCAGTGCCGAACGGTTGGACGTGAAGTTCTACCACCCAGAAACAACGGCCATTCTGGTGAAATGCGAATGGGAAAAGCACCTACCTGACAACATGATTCCGATCTCGCTGGCCATGCCTTTGCTGCTTGAAAGGGAGCTGATGTTCTGGAGGCATGCAGAGGTGGCCGAGACCTGGGAAACCATGCGCGGCTATTTCCTGGGCAAGCCGAACGGCAGTCGCTCGTCGTTGTTCGTGAATCAGGACACGGGCCAGAAGATGAAGAAGATCTGGGAGGCTGTGATCAATACCGGGATGTTCGGCCCAATCATGGTGGATGGCTGAGGGAACCAGCACCGGAGGTGCGGCGAAAGCCGTAGCCTCCCCCACCACGGTTTGTCATCCTGATGGAGCGATGGCCATGAGTCGTATCACACCCTTCAGCTCCCAGCACCTGGAAGCTATTTGCCGAGTGCTTGGACACACTGACCACGGCTTGAGCGGCACCCAAATTGGGCGGCTACTCCAAGAGATCAGCGTCCCCGATGTAGACCCTGGCAATACCAAGTGGAAGCGTCTGTTCAACGCGCTCGCCGCTGCTCAGAACCAGCACGGGGTCGGCAACCACCTCATCAGATTCATCAACGCCGCTATGAACCCGGTGAGCTATATCCGAGACCACGCGACATTCGCGGCGCGTCGGGGCGAACTGAACGTTGCCTTGGCCTTCGTGGGCTTCTATGTACGGGAGGATGGAAGGGTCGGTCATACTGATCGAGCGGCCACCCTCGACGCTGCACGCGCCCGAGCAGGTCGACTCAAGAAGGCGTTGGAGGATCGCGCGGTACATGACGAAGTTTTGAAGTACTGCCGCTCCGAGCTGCTGGACGACAACTGCTTTCATGCGGTCTTCGAGGCAACGAAGGGGGTCGCACAGAGAATCCGTGACCTTACCGGCCTTGGGTGCGATGGAGGTGAGTTGGTGACCAAGGCCTTCTTGGGAGAACGTCTTTTGCTGGCGTTGGGGCCCTTGAATACCGATTCGGAGAAGAGCGAGCAGAAAGGCTTCGCCAACTTGCTGATCGGTCTGTTCGGCGCAGTCCGCAATCCCCTCGCGCACGCAACCAAGACAAACTGGCCGATGTCTGAACAGGACGCGTTGGACATCTTCTCCATGGTGTCGCTCATGCACCGCAAGCTCGATGGCGTTCGCAAGACGACACCCTGAAGGCAGAGTTTTCTTGAGGCGGGGTCGTGGGCTCAGACGCTGAAATCTGCCTGAGCTTTAAACCTAAGCATCCCACTGGGGACGAGGTCTGCGGGGAGGTCGGACAGGAGAGAAAATGTCAGCCGGCGTTGAAGGTATCGCAACACACGGAAATGCTGTCGGTACAGTGGCCATAGCCCACCCAGGAGCGGTCGCTCCCCGCTCTCGATATTGCTCAGCAGGATCCCCACCAGCTGAGCCAATCCTTCGGCACTGACATGGCTCGGAAGCTCTTGCGCCAGGTCGCCGGCCAGAATTCTCTCTAGGCAACCGAGCACATTCAGCTCCAAGGCAGCAGCACCGTATTCTTCCAGTGCAATCGCCCAGAGCTTTCGTTGTTCGTTACGTGTCATATCTCTTCCGAAAATAGAAAGGGCCGCGTTAGCGGCCCTCTGATCAACTCGAAACGGATTTATTGCAGCCAGGCATCCACGACATCGGCACCGTGTTCAGCTTTCCAGGCTTTCAAAACTTTGTGGTTGCCACCTTTGGTTTCGACCACTTCACCTGTGTTCGGGTTTTTGTAGATCTTCACAGCGCGCTCGCGGCGTACGCCTTTTGCCGGGGCTACAGCTGTCTTACCAGCGCTCGGATCAAGCAGCGCGATTACGTTGCGCAGCGAGTAGTTGTAGTCGGCGAGCAAGGCGCGGAGTTTGTTTTCAAACTCGATCTCTTTCTGAAGCTTTTGGTCGTTTTTGAGGGCTTCGAGGCGGGCTTGCTGCTCGGCGATCTGGGCTTCCAATGCTTTATATTCGGCGATGATCGACATGCTGATTCCTGATGAAAGATTAAGGGAGTCTACCCGGTCAGCGTGTGCCATTAAGTCCGGGGTTTAGATCTGAGGGTTAGGCACTCCCTCTATGCAGGCATATTAATTCAGAGTGAATACCCGCGTGTACTTTCTTGAAACCCAACCCTCTGCACCCCCAGCAACGACAGTGACAAGCAGCCAGTCTGGGTTACTGGCGTCGAGTACTTCGAGCACCTGCCCATCGACCAGATGAATAGGAAGTATTGTGGCTTTGGTGCTGGGCTCTGCTCTAAATCGAACGTTCTCACCCCGAACAAAGCGGAAGTCACCGTCTGGAATGAAAGCGGCTGTGCACATTGCCCTGCGCACTGTCTTGCCCATCTGTCCCGCTGTCATGCCAGGCAATATCTTGGGTTGTAGAAAGCAAAGCTCTTCGCGAACGGCGTTTTGGGCTGCAAGGTAGGTGGCAAGCAGGCCTAGAAACCAGCAGAACCATTTGAAATACGCCTTCGCCGCTGGGCTTAGTTTTGACAGGTCTCCCGTCGAGGCAGCGTCAGCCAGTTCCCCTTGAAGCTGCTGGGGCGTGGAGGCAAGCCCGCCGTCACCGTCATTGCTGGCATCAGGCAGGTCGGCCAGGGGCGGAGCGGATACAGGTGCTTCTTTTAACGTTTCAGCCGCCGCTGCAATTGTCGAAAGAAGTTGGCTAGATGCAGGAGCGTCCCACTCAATATCTGCGAATTGAGTTAGGTGTCCCATCTTGAACAGAGACGAACCCATTGAGGCCAGTTCAGCCATCCTCGGATAGGTGCTGAACGAATTTGCAGTTGCAATTGCCGCTAGCTCAGCAGCCACCAACGAGGCGCTTCTCAAGGGCTCCACCACACTCAACATCTCACGGATCGACTTGGTGTCGGCTAGTACCGAGGTATTGAGAAGGGACTGTACTGAGGTTATCTCTTTTGCAATCTGACCAACCTGAGTGAGCCCCGCTACCTGAGCGCGAAAGTCAGCACCAATTGAGCTGACAGGAAAGAGCTGAGCCTGCATGTCCATGATTGGGCGGATACGCTCCAATGCTGACTGCATGGCCATGGTGGGCTTTAGGGCGTCACGGATAGAAGCGCTGGCTGCTGCAATCGCTGCTGAATACTTGGTGCTCAGAGGCTCTATAGCGGCCATGGCCAACTGAGTGCTGGCCCGCTCTGTCAGTAGCTGGGCAGCGGCAAATTCTGCACCGAGACTGGCGGTAGGCAAGATAGGGTCTAGGGCTCTGACAGCCGAACCAATCAGATTGTGAATATCGCTGCTATCAGAAGCCTTTTTCATCGTTATCTGCCGCTTGTGGTCAATGGCGTGTACGTCTGTAAGGACGTGTCAGCTGCACTGGAGATGCTCAAGCGTACCACCGCAATGACTGCATAACTTCCCCGTGAACTGGCCAGGCAGTGTCTCATCCGGCCCTGTAAACGACGAACGACACAACCACTCGCCGAAAACCTGAACCGCTTGGATGCAAGTCGCGACGGCATCAGCTAAAGCTAAAGATACACACATCCAAAGTGGAGATAACCATGGCCTTGGGTCGACATTTCGTAAGCGCTCCACAAACCCCATCTTCAAATGATCCGCAGGCCAGTCAATGCTGTGCTCCGATTTCTTTCTGGAGCCAGCCACCATGATGCGCCCCGACGCTAAAGTTGAAAAAGTCTACCTCTACCCCAAGCCGGTGGATTTCCGCAAATCCATTGACGGCCTGGCCGCTCTGGTCGAGCTGGATATCAAGGTGGCGGTCTTCGACCCCGTGCTGTTCGTCTTCCTCAATCGCGCGCGCAATCGCGTGAAGATTTTGTATTGGGAGCGCAACGGCTTCTGCCTGTGGCTCAAGCGCTTGGAGGCTGAGCGCTTCAAGTCGCATCCGCAGCCTGGCGACGATGCGATCGTGCTGACGGCCCAGGAGCTGAACTGGTTGCTGGACGGTATCGACCTGTGGCGCAACCGGCCGCATCAGGTGTTGACCCCGCGATTCGTGGCCTAAACCGGTATAATCCACGGCATGATTTCCATGCCCGAAACCCTTCCTGACGACCCGATTTTGCTCAAGCAGTTGCTGCTGTCGGCGAGCGTGCAGATGTCAGAAAAGGACGGTCAGATCGAGCGGTTGCGTGAACAAAATGCGCTGCTGATCCAGCGCCTATTTGGCCGTAAATCCGAGCAGAGCAGCGACCCGGACTCACCGCAGTTGGAGATCTTCAACGAAGCGGAAAGCCTGGCCGAAGCGACGCCTGAAGCACCGGTCGATGCGGTCGAGGAAGACGCCGGCGCACCGACCAAGCGCCGGGGCAAGCGCACGCCGCTGCCGGCCGAGTTGCCGCGGTTGGTGGTCACCCATGAGCTGCCAGAGCATGAACTGACCTGCGCCTGCGGTTGCCGCAAGCAGGTCATTGGCGAGGAAACCAGCGAGCAACTGGACATCATCCCGATGCAAATCCGGGTGATCCGGCACGTTCGCAAGACCTACGCCTGCCAGGGCTGCGAAACCGCCCCGGTGACCGCCGACAAGCCGGCCCAACTGCTCGAGAAAAGCCTGGCCAGCCCCAGCGTGCTGGCCATGCTGCTGACCAGCAAATATGCCGATGGCCTGCCGCTGTATCGCTTCGAGAAAGTGCTCAGCCGTCACGGTATCGACATCCCCCGGCAGACCCTGGCGCGTTGGGTGATCCGCTGCGGCGAGCAGTTGCAGCCTGTGCTCAACCTGATGCGCGACACGCTGCTGGACAGCCCCGTGATCCACTGCGACGAAACCCGCGTGCAGGTGCTCAAAGAGCCGGAGCGCGACCCGAGCAGCCAATCCTGGATGTGGGTGCAGACCGGCGGCCCACCAGACAAGCCGGTGATCCTCTTCGACTACACAACCAGCCGTGCGCAGGAGGTGCCACTGCGCCTGCTCGATGGTTATCGTGGCTACCTGATGACCGATGATTACGCCGGCTACAACGCCGTGGCCGCACAGGACGGTATCGAACGTCTGGCCTGCTGGGCGCATGCGCGCCGTAAATTTATCGAGGCGCAAAAGGTGCAACCCAAGGGTAAAACCGGGCGTGCCGACATCGCACTGGGGCTGATCAACAAGCTCTACGGCATCGAGCGCGAACTCAAGGATGCCAGCGATGAGCAGCGTCACCGGGGCCGCCAACAGCACAGCCAGCCACTCCTTGAGCAGCTCAAGACCTGGCTGGAGAAAACCCAGCCCCAGGTTACGGCGCAGAATGCCTTGGGCAAGGCACTGAGCTACCTGGCCCGCAACTGGAGCCGACTCGAACGCTACATCGAGGCTGGCCACCTGCCGATCGACAACAACGCCGCCGAGCGCGCGATCCGGCCCTTCGTCATCGGCCGCAAGAACTGGCTGTTCAGCGACACGCCCAAGGGCGCGACCGCCAGCGCCCAACTCTATAGCCTGGTGGAAACCGCCAAGGCCAACGGCCAGGAACCCTACGCCTGGCTGCGCTATGTCCTCGAACGCCTGCCGCAGGCCAATAGCGTCGAGGATTACAACGCGCTGTTGCCATGGAACTGCCCGCCCGCGATGCCACTGTAGGCATCAACCCCGCTTATTGAGAGGCGGGGTTTGTGGAGCGCTTACGACATTTCAGAGCAGAACGTGAGCTTCGGGCAGATGATCGGTGCAAACGGTATGACATCACCGATGAAGAGCTGACTCTAGCAATGGCCAAGAAAATTCCCGGAGACAGGCTGAACGCAATCGTTACAGCTGTTGGCATGGTTCGACAGGTCAGAGCCATGAACGAAGGGGCTACGCCACTCGCAGACGCCGTTGATGAGATATTGGAGATTAGGCGAGCCGTGTCACCTAGAAAAACCCTCACCTGCTAAAGCAAGATGCAGCAGGTGCAGTGATTATGCCAGGGGCTTGAGGGCAAAAAATCGTTCTGGCTTGGGTGAAGTTTCTCGTCCAACCAGTATGTCAGGTGAAATCATTTAGACGGCAGCGAAGATGCTTCATAATCACCAAATTCAACTCTTGCAACCGTGCCTGAACATATCCATTGATGATGTAGCATCCTGACATAGGCGAGGAGCTTGTACTCCAGAGCACTCTACGCTCAGCTATCTTTGATCGCTTTGGCCAACTTCTTCATGAAGGAGTCCAAGTGCTGCTCTATCGGATTAGCCCTAGAGTTATCTGTCTCCGCCACCTTATCGAAAGCAGCGCGAATTTCTTGGCTGAATAAGCTTACAGAGGTCATATTCGCTTGTTTGAAGTAGATCGGCTCGATCTTAGTATCGGTCGGGTATTCAGTAGTGTAATTGACCTTTAGCGTGTCCTTGTCCCGATAGCCGCTGACAGACGGAAGAAACTCCACCTCTTGATCTACCCCGACAATCTCTGTTGGTTTACCTACTGATTGGATATAACCGACATACACTTTCCGGTCGTCCATCGAAATCATAACTTCGCTTTTTGTGGCGAATGCCTCGACAAGCGTCAGCATTAGAGGGCTATGCGAAACCGTCTCCCTGAGTATGTAGGCGTCAACTTGGGAGCTGTCATCGGCTTGGCACTGATGCTTCACAAGTTGGAAGCTAAGTATCGCCCACAGCGACGGCACTAGAAGCGTCACAATGCCAACGAGGATGGCAAATACCCCCAACTGCCCAATTCCAGGGTTGAATAGATGGGCTGCCTCTGCCTTACCACCTAGGTAAGACAGAAAATCAGTCGAAAATGGTGGAATAACACATAGCTGAGAGCATGCCTCTACACAGTATCCACCCCAGGAGTGCGACAGCAGGACACAGACAAGCCCTACAATTAACAGCGCTGCAAGGAAGCAGTAAATACCGTAACGGCCAACCTGAAGATAGAGCAGTTGCCCATCATAACGATGGAGCTTGTAATAGATAAAGCGATCTTTGAGACAAACAAGGTAACCGCTGACCAGAAGAGGAAGAAGCAGCAGGAGTGCCATATTCCAGCGTCAAGCCGTCTTAATCAGTGTCTTGGCTGCTTTTCGTGAAGCGCGCACCCTATCTTCCAGCTCCGATGCATCCATGGACATGCAACCGTCCTTCACCATCAAGGTAGTGACACTCTTGATAGCCCGCATGAAGGCATCATCTTTGGCCTTCTCGGTATGACTTTTCCGTCCAAGACGATTCAAAAACATAGAGTCCACTCAACTCGATACGTGTAAGCGTTCAAAGAATATAGCATGCACGCACATCCGCCACTATGGCTCGCGCCTCCAGCCCTCTGAGTCAGTGCCACACAGGGCTGAAGCTGAGGAGGTTCGAATCTAGGCCAGCCATCACGTCAGATTGAGACCGGCGCTGAGATAGCCGGGTGCGGCTCGTACCCTTCCAGCTCAAAGTCCTCAAACGAGTAATCGTAGATGCTGTCAGGCTTACGCTTGATCTTCAGCTTCGGCAGCGGCTTGGGATCACGAGTGAGCTGGAGCTTCACCTGCTCAAGGTGGTTCAGGTAGATGTGCGCATCACTCATGGTGATGACGATCTCACCCACGCCTAGATCGCACTGCTGAGCAAGCATGTGGGTCAGGGTCGCGAGAGACGCGCAGTTGTAAGGCCAGCCCAAGAACAGGTCTGACGACCGAATCAGCAGGTGAGCCGATAGCTTGTTGTTGGCAACGTAGAACTGATAAAGGAGGTGGCACGGGGGAAGCGCCATCTTGCCATTCTTCACGTTCTCCTGAGGACTGACTTTCTCGTCAGGCAGATACTCAACATTCCAACCGTGGAACAGAATTCGACGGCTGTTGGGATTGTTCTTGAGGGTATCGACGACGTAGTCAATCTGGTTGACCGTCTTGCCGTCCTTCGTCGGCCAGGCCGTCCACTGCTTGCCATAGACGGGGCCCAAATCACCATCCTCAGTCGCCCACTCATCCCAGATGGTAACGCCGTTCTCTTTCAGCCACTTGGTATTGGTATCACCCTTCAAGAACCACAGCAGTTCATTGACGATGCCCTTAAAGTGCACTTTCTTTGTGGTGAGAAGTGGAAAACCATCTTCCAGGTTATGACGAAACTGACGACCAAACACACTCAGAGTACCGGTGCCGGTACGGTCGCCTTTCTGGACGCCATTATTGAGAACGTCCGACAGTAAATCTTGATAAGCTTTCATATAGAGCCCTCAGCGCTCAGATTCAAGAACCGAGATGACTTCCTTGAGCTTCTCGATTTCGAGCTTCAGTTTTTTAATTTCAAGCTGACCTGCCTCGGACTGCTTAAGATAAAAATCCCGATTCTTTTCTAGATTTCCACTTCTAATTTCTAATGCACGAGCAGTTTGCTCTAGCTCGTTCCGTTGATTGAACCAGTATACTACTTCAAGACGACTTTTTTCTAGCTTTTCCGCCAATACAGAAACCGGGTCTTGTCGCTTTTCTTTATTAAGTTTAAGTCTTAGTTCTTCGAGCTTCCGCTGCTCCTTTATTGCCTCTAATCGCTCAGATGGCCAGCGTCTATTACGAATAGTATTTCTATGGATACCCGAAACTCGACTTAGCTCACTAATGGTTGCCTTGAGCTTCTTATCGGACGCAATGGCCTGTAGAGCCATACTTAATGCCTCTGTATTCTGATCGAAGTCTTCTCTGTTTCGACCCTCAAATGCTTGCTGCTTCAATCTTCGACCTCCTGCCCCAGATATTTTAGGACACCAGCAGCTTCTTTCATTATCTCTTCAATTTGATCACGACGATCTGCATACATTGGATCATCAAGAAGCGCTTTATTCTGGTAATAAACCTCACGCCACTTGGGGGCATGAACATCGCCTACAACAGAGTTTGAGCACTTATTGGGATTGCAACGAAGCCCCCCTGCGCAAGGCAGAACATCATCAAAGTCCTCGGTTTTATTGCCATAGCAAAAGCCTAACCCGACGTTAACTATGGCCATACCTTGATCTGCCATGGCGGCGATAATTTGATCTTTTGTGTAGCCAGCGGCCATATAACCTTTAAAGAATTGCTGGTTGCGGGCTTTATGCGCAGACGCATTAACTCCGGCATAGCCGCCGTCAGGGTCATAAAAATCCTTGACGGCTTCAATTTCCGCCTCCCTACGGAGTGGGTTTTTAACGTGACGACCACCTTTCGCGATAATGTCGCCAATGCCACCGTAACCCAATGTAACCTTACTTACACCCTTCCCTGCGTATCCACCCACGATCTCCCCAAAATGTTTGAGCTGATGGGAAATGAAGGGTAGACCAAGGTCAATCCGATACATTTGAAATGCAAGCGTGTGCCGTAGAGTGTATGGACTGAACTCTAAACTCTCATACTGCTGCTGAGTAAGCACAGCAGAAAACAGCTTCTGCAACTGGTGTTTAATCCCGCCTGAGTGCAATGCCATACAAGTACTTTCTGGCGCTATCGTATCCACACTAGAAAACAGATACGGGCTTTGTTTGTAACGCGCAATCACTCGGGCCGCTTCAATAGCATCCCTGATGATGGGAATGGCAATCCACTTGTCATCGAATAATTTTCGATCTGCTTGCTGATGCTTGATTACTCTGGACTCTAGCAGCCAATACTTCCCCTCCTGAATCAAGCAGCTATCCACCATGAGCTCACTCAACTCAGATGGGCGCATACCGGTATACTGCGCAACCAGGTAACAGCAGCTGTAATTCACCAGATTTAAGTATTTTCTAAAATCATTATGTATCAAACCACCTGCCAGCTTCTCGATGGCATCTCTTGAAACAAGCTTATCGCCAATACTTACGCCATCAGGAACAGCACCGAGAAGCTGCATGACTGCCGGATAGTCATATCCCTTTGCGCCTAAACGCAGGACGGTATATAGCTCCATCAGTCTAGGGGTAAGCCCATACTGATCGCCCATTCTGAAGCCTTTAACATTTCGTCTCTTCAGAGAATTAGCGTCTTGAACTGGCAAGCTCAGCGCATCTAGAAAATCTACCACTTGTAAGGATGCGTAATTCGAAATTGACTCGAAAACGTCATTGGGCAGATGATTTGTCTCATCCTCTTGGTCGGCCAGAGTTTCTTCGTCGCCATCTTCATCTTCCTCTATATCCTCCAGCTTCCACGGTAAGGATTCGAGCTTTTTATTGCTCAGAGGATTACCAAATATAGAGTCTCTCAAAAAAGGGGATCGTAAAATATTAAAGAATCGAGACAGTCCATTGCTGTATTTATGTTCAAATGTCTCTGCCGCTTTTTTATAGATATCATCATCGAGCTGAGAGATACTAAAGCAAGTCGATGAAATGAAAGCCGCCTTGTACTCTTCAATGGCACAAGCGTACATACGATCAACAAACCTTAGACCACTCTCAAAATTCGCAATGGCAGTGTTGTACTTGACTGTTTTTTTACTTCGTGGGGTATCACCCGCAACTGCCGCTGGAGCCAGCAAGTAAAAATTAAGTGCAGCCTTGACCTCTAAGATTGCCGTGGCATTGAGATTTGTGTATTTGGTAAAGTCTATTTTTAGCTTTGCGCCCTTCACGTTCCTCGCCGCATGCGGATCGTCCGCATTGAAATCCCATACAGCGTCACCAAATTTCGACAATTTAGATACTGGCATTAACATCAGGGATTGATAGTAACCCCAAGCCTCTAGAGCGTTTTCTGCCGCCCCACTTGTGGTTGCCAGGCCTTCTACTGCCGATTCAAGAACCGGCAGGAAGTCAGTACGCCAGGTGCGGAATTGGGCTAGCTGGTTGATATATTTTTCACTCATTGCCCAACCCCTTCGATAGCAATATTAGTATCAACGTATTCTGACAGGCGCTCAGCTTCTTCAAGCTCTTCTTTCGTAAAATCAGAAATCTCTGGATCCAAAATATTTTCAAGCAGATTTAAATTTTCAAGAACCACATAGCCGTAGGGTGTATCCGCCACCCGATTAGTGTGCAGTATATGCAAGTAATCCCTGCGCATGGCAAACAACACGGGCAAGTCCGATTTAGTAATCATGTTGTTCTCGCAAGCCAAGCACTTATTATAAAGCGAGCAAGGTTTACCAGGAATGTAGTTGCGCAGTTTCTTTATGAAATCTGGCGGATTGAAAATATTCTTGCACCCACCAAGTGGGGTCTTGAAGATAATATTATCGTCATTGCCGCTGTTAATATCAGGAGCTACGGCTACTGGTTTATCTGTAATGGTTTCAGAGTGAATTTCTCTAAGCGCAACATCCAGCTTCTCCCGTGCAACCCGATTTAAGTCCAATCGATCCAAGTACTTGAGGGTTGTTTCAATATACTCGTGACCAAGCATAATTTGAATTTCGCGAACAGAGACGCCTTTTTCGACCAGTTCACTGACGAAGCTAGGCCTGAACCGAGAAGGCGACAGGGATAGCGGCTCACCCTCGTCTGTAAGTAAATTGCTCCTTTTAGAAAAACCCTGAAGGGCAACATTCAAAATTGTACCTTGCTGCGAGAGTGACTTTATCTCGCCAAAAGACCTACGTGAAATAGACTTATAGATGAAAAGATCATTCTTAATCTTCGGATCAGCTTGCCCCCTAAAATCAGAAGTTATAAGAGTGATGTCATCAATAATTTTCTTAATTTCTTTAGCCTGACTAGTAGTCAGCCATGAAATCTCGGCTTTGAAAATATCTAGATCGTATTCTTTTTCACCTGTCGACCTTTCTTTCCAATACCGCAAACAGGGCCTCTGGCTGAGTGGGTGCACAGGAACAAAGTCATCTAACTGAAGCGTCGCAATGGAGTCAGCGTTGAGGCCAGTTACCTGTGCAAGCCTTGCGATGTATGGCGCAAGTACTTTTGAAGAGCGGTCATAAAGAACCCCCCAACTTTCGTAGACTTCATAAATCGATAAGCTGGAGGCGTTAAGGACATTCCTAAAGTACTTGTGGTACTTGTCATTCACGTCAAGATTGGCGAAGTTGATGGGCACACAGCCCAACTTGTTCTCAAAAATCCACCGCGCGGTGTCGAGCGTCGCGATGCCGACTTTGACTTTTCCCTGCTCGTCGTAGGGATCCTGCCCAATCCCGGTGCAGACGTAGGGTTGGGCCAAAGTATGGGTATGGGCAATCGCGGCCTGTATGGCCTCAGAAATTCGGTTGCGCTCACTAGGTGAATATGGGCTGTAAAGATCGGTTTCACGCGCTACATCGAAGCCAAGTGCAGGATAAAAGCTGTGCAGCCCCAGGTCTTTAATCTCCGTCGCACGCTCCAGCATCTTCCGAGCTGCGCTCATATGCGTATTGGCCACTGCCGTGGAGATTTGTGCATTCTGAAGCAGGCTTTGTAGGTATTTTCTGAACCGAGTCAGCGTGTGCTCACCGAGCAACGTCAGCACCGAGTCACCTTCGTTGTGCCCACCATCAACGAGGCACTGGATAAAACACTTACAGGCATCGTAATAATTTGACTGGCCGGACTCACTATGACTCTGCATGCTGGCAGCGGCGAATAAATGCATCACTGGAGTGAACGGAATATCTGCTGACTGTGCCAAATCAGCCACTGATCCGACTGATACTGCGCGCAACGCAAAGAAGTGTTTTTTGTAGCTGACCGTTCCCTCTTTAGGTGTCTGAGCCTTCTCCAGCTCACGCTCCTCAACAGTTTTGTAATCGCTGGCTCCCACACCTAGCCGCACCAGGTCTTCACTGATCTCATCGAGAGTCAGGTTGATCAGTTTGTGCATAGAGCTAGTGAGTAACTCCCGGACTCCAGGAATTTGATCCAGATAGCCTTTCTTTTTGACTTTGTTGCCAAACAGAGGGATGGAGAATTTTTCCTGCTCAGAAAGCCCCTCGTACCAACGGAGAAGCTTACGGCGCTTATCGCACTCAGATGACATGTAGCCCGGCAAGATGATCCTTTCGCGCGTCATGGCTTCGATCACGTCGGGCATGTCGTTGTAGTTGTTCAGCACCGACTTACTTACGCCAAGTTGCTCGGAGAGGTATGGCACTGACACAGCAAGGGGGCCGCTGGCGTTAAGCTGAACGTTCAGTAGTTTTTCACGGCTGCTCAGGACATCTTTGCGCCATTCATCCACTCGACGCTTAATCTCTTCGGTTCTCATTCTGGCCGAAGGAGCTGCTACCTCCGCACGACGTCTTAAAACGTCCTTACCGATCTCTGCGCGCGTCAGGTTGAACAGGGGGGAAGGATTGATGTCCGCAAGCTCTGGAATTTGGTCGAGATAGCCAAGATGCTTAACCTGATCTCCATGGGTCTCAACGATGAGCTTTTGCTGATCATCAAGACCTTCATACCAGCGCAGAAGCCTACGGCGCTTATCGCAATCCAGGACGTTATATCCCTCCACGATGATGCCTTCATCAGTCATGGCCTGAAGTATCTCGGGCATCTCATTGAGGCCGTAAACTGCGTGTACACCCACTCCTATGAGGTTACTCAGGTAGGTAGCTGAAACTGCCAGATGCTTTTTCTGAGCCAGTTCGACTTCGAGCAATTTCTCGCGGCTGCCGAGGACGGATTCAGTCCATTGGGAGAGCTTTTTCTGCACCTGGGATGAGATCGAGTTGTCTTCAGGTGGGTAATACTTCTGAAGCCTTAAAACTTCTTCGGCAAGCTCAGTTCGCGTGATGCCCAGCAGCTTATAATTCCGATGGTGGAGCCCGACACCATCAATCTGATCTAGCGTGCCCTCATGGGCTACTTGTCCATTTAATAGGCGAATCCTCGCCTTTTCGCGGTCATCCAGACGCTCGAACCAGCGCAATACGATTCTTCTCAGGTTGCACTCTGTGGAGCCATATCCCGGCACAATGATTTTTTCGCTAACCATAGCGTCGATGACGCTCTGTAATGCCGAGTGCTCAAGGCCCTTACCGAGGTGAATACCGATCTGCTCAGACAGGTAGGAGATCGAGATATTTGGAGCCTGACCACGTCCTAGTTCAACGTCCAGCAATGCGCTACGGCTGTTAACGACTTCTTCTGACCACTGCTGGAGTCGGCTTTCAGTGATTGGATCTAGCGGTTTAGGAATCAGATCCAGCGTGCGCTGGTGATCTTCACGACGACGTATCACGTCGCTTGCAATTTCCCCGCTCGTTTCGTTGTAGAGAGGTAAGAGCCTGTGGCCGGGCACCAACTCAGGAACCTCATCCAGGTATCCTTGCATCCTAACTTTGCCATTCCAAACCTCAACCCCAAGCTTCTGCTCATCGCTGAGGTTTTCGTACCAGCGCAGTAACTTCCTGCGCGCCTCACACTCCAGAGAGCTGTACCCAGCAAGGATGATGTTCTCCCGCTGCATGCCCTGTATGACTCTCGTCAACCACTCATTAGTTTGAATGCGCTCAATGCCTGCACCCACCTCTTTCGCAAGGTAAGACGGAGCAATGGCGAGCGGCTCTTTAATTCCCAACTCCACGTCTAATAGCGCCTGCCTGGAAGCAAGGGCTTTGTTCGCCCACGCCTCGACACGCTTGGCAATCTCGTTCTGTTGAATCGCATCAACGAGCTCACGGCGCCGCATGACATCCTGGGCAATCTCTGCGCGCTTGATCTTGTATAAGGGATAGCGAAGCGGGCTCTTTTTGAATGCCTCCATCTGATTGAGGTAGCCGATATGCGCAACCAGGTCTCCGCGAAGCTCGACCTGTAGCTTTTCCTCATCCGTCAGGTGCTCATACCAGCGCAGCACCAGTCGGCTCTGTTCGCTGTCGAGAATGTTGTAGCCCTGGACGATGATCCCTTCCCGGTGCATCTCCTGTTCGAGGTCTGCCAGGAGATGCCTGTGGTCACGCAGAGCGATACGCAATGGCTCTTCTGGAATACCAGTGGCCTCTGAAATGAATCGGCGAGAAATCGTGGTTTTATCGGTGTACTGAAGCGGGATATCCAAAAGGGCTTTACGGTTGCCACTGACTGTTGCTGTCCATACAGCCAATCGCTGCTCGATTTCAGTCAAAGCCGGGAGGCTCATGAATACTTGCTCATGCGCTGTCATTACTTGCTATCTCCCAGGCCGATCTTCAAGCGAGTCGCATCTGATAGCGCCTGCATGTTCTGAGCTTTGGTTGTGGTGTCTTCAACAGAGCCGTTAATGCGGCTGTAGATATCGAATGGAACCATGGTGTAGATCTGGGTCGTCGAGATGTCTGCATGGCCCATCGTTTTCTGGGCGATGAAAAGGCGTTCTGCAAAGTCCACCCCGAGATCGGGGCTGTTCAAAATGGCATAGGCATAGCCATGCCTGAGCTTGTGAGGAGAAATGGGCTTTTTCAGCTTGCAGGCCCTGATTGCCCTGGCACTCAACCGCTCAAGCAGTTTGCTTACGGAGTTCGCCGTGTAGGTATCACCATGGGCATTCAGGAATGCTGGCGTGCTGTCGTCGTTTTTGAACTTGCGGGCGTGCTTCCTGTAGAGAACAGAGGCGTGATACCGCTGAACCCGCTGCAAGGTGGCACGGCTGACGAGGGTGTAACGCGACTTCACCTGGTTTGACCGGCCCTTACTGCCTGCAATTTCTAGCGAGCAATAGTCAATTTGAAGCGGAGGTGCATCACCGCTGGAGATGTACTCATACCGCTGAGCGTCCAGGGCTTTCTTCACTGCTGCTAGCGTGACCCTAGGCAGCTCTGAGCGCCTAATCCCTGCGTCAAAAATGAATTGGAGTACGCAGCGCTCGCGCTCACAGCCACTACTGGTAATGAGTGTTTCAAGCTCCAAGAGACTGCAAGGAATGACCAGGTTCTTCTTAGGATTGGGCGAAAGCAGTCCTTCCTTGTAGGGGTTATCGGTGCGTAAGACCTGCCCACTAGAAATTGGTGCGCAGAGATAGGTATCGAAGAAGGACAGTAGAGTTGCATCTCGATTGCGCACCGTCTTCGTCGATAGCTCTTCTTTCTCAATCAGATGAGCAATGTACTCGGTCAGCAAGCTCCTGCTGACTTCGAGAAAGGCTTCGTCTAAGCGGGCGGTGGCGAATTCACGGCGGGCTTTCAGGTATTGGTGGGCATAACCCAGGTTCTTGCCGTAGGTCTCTACCGATGTGATCGAAAGGGATTCTTCCTTGGCATGCTGCGTGAGGAACCCCGAGCACAGAGGTAGCAAGCGTTCGTCGCCATCAAAGACCGCACCACCTGTGACATTCACAAGACCTGATACCTGAGCCCCATCCTCATTCAGTAAGGACTCACTCAGATCTAGAACCACCCTTCTCGCAGCGACTACCTTCATCGAATTTACCTCCAGCACGCACTGTGCAAACAGTGCAGATATCGTAGATCACAATAAACTCACCGTGAAGGTAAATTTTTTTACGCAACCATCACGTACTGTGCGGAATCCTGCCGGGGGCATAAAAGGAAGATGTCTGCCGAACGCTGATAGAGCTGGCAACTGAGCTTGCCGTCTGCCACGTAGAACTGGAACAGCGCGTGGCACGGTGGCAGGGCCATCTGCTCGACCAGCGCGGGGTTCCAGGCCGAGACGATCAGGCGGCGCGAATCCGGGTTCTTCTTGATCATCTCGATCAGCTTGGCGATCTGGTCGATGGACTCGCCATTGGGCGCCGGCCAGCTGCGCCACTGGTAGCCGTAGACCGGGCCGAGGTCGCCGTTCTCGTCGGCCCACTCGTCCCAGATGCTGACGCCGTTTTCCTTCAGATAACGGATATTGGTGTCGCCCTGCAGGAACCACAGCAGCTCGTGGATGATCGAGCGCAGGTGGCACTTCTTGGTGGTGACGATGGGGAATCCATCGGCCAGGTCGAAGCGCATCTGGTAGCCGAACACGCTGTAGGTGCCGGTACCGGTGCGATCTTCCTTGAAGGTGCCGTGCTCGCGCACGTGGCGCATCAGGTCGAGGTACTGTTTCATCAGACGGCTCCTTGTACGGGCTGGCGCTTGTAGGCGTAGGCGATCAGGCCGATACCGCCGAGGATCATCGGCAGGCAGAGAATCTGGCCCATGGTCAGCCAGCCCCAGGCCAGGTAGCCCAGCTGGGCGTCCGGCACACGAACGAACTCGACGATGAAGCGGAACACCCCGTAGCACGCGGCGAACATACCGGACACCGCCATGGTGGGGCGCGGTTTACGCGAATAGAACCAGAGGATGGTGAACAGCGCCACGCCCTCCAGGGCGAACTGATACAGCTGCGACGGATGGCGCGCCAGTTGCTCAGGGTCGGTGGGGAAGACCATCGCCCAGGGCACATCGGTGGCCTTGCCCCACAGCTCGGCATTGATGAAGTTGCCGATGCGCCCGGCGCCCAGCCCGATCGGCACCAGTGGCGCGATGAAGTCCATCAGCTCGAAGAAGCTCTTGCCGTTGCGCTTGCCGAACCACCAGGTCGCCAGCATCACCCCGATCAGCCCGCCGTGGAAGGACATGCCGCCCTCCCAGACTCGCAGGATCTTCGCCGGCTCGGCGATATAGGCGGCAAAGTCATAGAAGAACACGTAGCCCAGACGGCCACCGAGAATCACCCCCATGGCCACCCAGAACACCAGGTCGGACAGCTTGTCCTTGGTCCAGGTAGCATCGAAACGCTCCAGCCGGCGCGAGGCCAGCCACCAGGCACCACCGATGCCGACCAGGTACATCAGACCGTACCAGTGGATTTTCAGGGGACCGAGGGCGATGGCCACCGGGTCGATCTGCGGATAAGGCAGCATCCAGGACTCCTTAAATGAAAAAACTCAGGCCCACGCTGAACAGCAGCAAGGCGAAAAGACGCTTGAGCAACAGTGGCGACAGGCGATGAGCCAGGCGCGCACCAAAACGGGCAAAGAACATGCTGGTCACGGCGATGCCCAGCAATGCCGGGAGATACACGAAACCGACGCTCCATGGCGGCAGATTCGGATTCCCCCAGCCGGTAAACATGAAACTCAGCGCACCGGCAATGGCGATCGGCAAGCCACAGGCCGCCGAGGTCGCTACCGCCTGCTGGATCGGCACGCTGCGCCAGACCAGAAAGGGCACGGTCAGCGAACCACCGCCAATGCCGAAGATCGCCGACGCCCAACCGATCACCCCGCCGGCTACCGTCAGCGTCGGCTTGCCTGGGACACCGCGACTGGCCTTGGGTTTCAGGTCCAGCGCCATCTGCGCAGCAACGATGATGGCGAAGGTACCGATGATCTTCTGCAACCAAGGCCCCTGGATCAGCGCTGCGGTTAGCGCCCCCAGCGCTGCACCCAGCAGGATACCCAGAGTCAGCCAGCGAAACAGCGGCCAGCGTACCGCGCCCTTGCGGTGATGCTCGAGCAGCGAGTTGATCGAGGTAAAGATGATCGTCGCCAGGGAAGTGCCCACTGCCAGGTGAGTGAGGATTTCCGTTGCCAGACCCTGTGCGGTGAAGCTCAGCACCAGCACCGGCACGATGATCAGACCACCGCCCACGCCGAACAGGCCAGCCAGCACACCGGCAGCCGAGCCCAGTACCAGGTAGAGCAGCAGCTCCATAGACACCCCCAAAAACAAAGCGGCATGGTAGCGGAAATGCCTCCTCAACGGCACACGGATCGACGGAACGGTTGCCGCCCCTGGCTGAGCTCGCTAGCCTGCCAGACTCCGCCATAGGAGGAATGCGCATGTGCCTGATCGTCTTCGCCTGGCAGCCCGAAAGCCCGACGGTGCTGCGCCTGGCGGCCAATCGCGACGAGTTCTACGCGCGCCCCAGCGCCGCATTGAGTGAATGGCCGGATGCACCTGGCGTATTCGCCGGTCGCGATCTGCAAGCTGGGGGTACCTGGCTCGGCGTTACCGCGCAAGGCCGCTTCGCAGCGCTGACCAACATCCGCGATCCCAGGCAAAAAGCTGGCACGCGTTCACGCGGCGCGCTGACAGCCGACTACCTGCTGGGTCAGGAGTCGGCGCCGGCCTATCTCGACAGGATCATGCGCGATGCCACCGAATATGCCGGCTTCAATCTGCTGGTTGGCGATGCTCAACAGCTCTGGCATTTCAATTCTCAGGAAGGACAGCCCAGGCAACTAGAGAGCGGCATATATGGCCTGTCCAACGCCAGCCTCGACACGCCCTGGCCGAAGCTGCTGCGCGCCAGAGATGCGTTGAGTGAACGCATCGATGGGGTGGATGAAGACTTGCTTGAGATGCTGAGCGACAGCAGCCAGCCAGCCGATCACCTGCTGCCGGACACTGGCGTAGGACTGGCCACGGAGCGCCTGCTGTCGAGCGTGTTCATCGCCAGCGCCACCTACGGCACTCGCGCCAGCACGGTGCTGAACCTCAAACAGAATGGCGGCTGGAGCATCACCGAGCGCAGCTTCGGCCCACATAGCACCGTACTCGACGAGGTCGCGTTACGTCGGTAGCCCGGATGCAATCCGGGGAAGGCGATGGCGAGATAAATCCCCTGAGGCAGGAGCCCGCTTGCGGGCGATGGCGGCTGACGTGATCGCCGGCAAGCCGGCTCCTACAGGTCAGGTTGCGGCGTTTATTCGGCATCGTGGGATGGTTAGAGCCAGGCGAAACCCGTCAGCCGGCCCCGGGCTTCACCAAGCTCATGCTGGACGTACCAGCATGCGCGGTAGGCGAATCAGGCCTGGATATTCGACGCCGGGTTGATCACTCGGCCCAGCCCCAGGTTGCGCAGCGCCAGGTGCAGGGTGCTGTAGATCAGGTGCGGGTTGTCCATGGTCATCACCTGCCCCAGCAGTTCCGTGGCCTTGCTCTGGGTGACCTGCCGCAGCAACCATTTCACCTTGGGCAGGTTGGTGGCGTTCATCGACAGCGAATCGAAGCCCATCGCCAGCAACAACACGGCAGCCGCCGGATCGCCCGCCATCTCACCGCAGATGCTCACCGGCTTGCCTTCGAGATGCGCGTCGTTGACCACTTTCTGCAAGGCCTGCAGCACCGCCGGGTGGAGGAAATCATAGAGATCCGCCACGCGCGGGTTGTTGCGGTCGACCGCCAGCAGGTATTGGGTCAGGTCGTTGGAGCCGACCGAGAGGAAATCGACCTGGCGCGCCAGTTCGCGGGTCTGATAAACGGCTGCCGGGATCTCGATCATCACGCCGATAGGCGGCAGTGGCACATCGGTACCCTCGTCACGCACCTCACCCCAGGCACGGTGGATCAGGTGCAGCGCCTCTTCCAGCTCCTGCGTGCCGGAAATCATCGGCAACAGGATGCGCAGGTTGTTCAGCCCCTCGCTGGCCTTGAGCATGGCGCGGGTCTGCACCAGGAAGATTTCCGGGTGATCGAGGGTCACGCGAATGCCGCGCCAGCCCAGGAAGGGGTTCTCTTCCTTGATCGGGAAGTAGGACAGCGACTTGTCGCCGCCGATATCCAGGGTGCGCATGGTCACCGGCAGCGGGTGGAAGGCCTGCAACTGCTCGCGATAGGTGGCCAGTTGCTCCTTCTCGCTGGGAAAGCGCTCGTTGACCATGAACGGCACTTCGGTACGGTACAGGCCGACGCCCTCGGCGCCGCGCTGCTGGGCACGTGCAACATCGGCGAGCAGGCCGGTGTTGACCCACAGCGGCATACGGTGGCCGTCGAGGGTCTCGCAGGGCAGCGCGCGCAGAGCGTCGAGCCCTTCGGTGAGCTGGCGCTCCTCCTCGACCACCTCGGCGTACTGCTTGCTCAGCAGCTCGCTGGGGTTGGTGAAGACTTCGCCGTGATAGCCATCGACGATCAGCTTGATGCCGTCGATCTTCGAGTACGGCAGGTCGACCACACCCATGACCGTGGGAATACCCATGGCGCGGGCGAAAATCGCCACGTGGGAGTTGCCCGAACCGGTCACCGAGATCAGACCGACCAGTTTGCCTTCCGGCACCTCGCCGAGCATCGCCGGCGACAGCTCCTCGCTGACCAGGATGGTGTTATCCGGATAGACCAGCGTGGTCTTGCGTTCTTCCTGCAAGTAGGCGAGCAGGCGCCGACCGAGGTCGCGCACATCGGAGGCGCGCTCGCGCAGGTAAGCGTCATCCATCAGCTCGAAACGATTGACGTGGTCGAGCACCACCTGGCGCAAGGCGCCCTGCGCCCACTGACCGGTACGGATGACCTTGCGCACCTCGTTACCCAGTGCGGCGTCCTCAAGCATCATCAGGTAGACGTCGAACAGCGCGCGCTCTTCCTTGCGTAGCTGAGTGGCGAGTTTCTCGGACAGCTCCTGCATGTCCTCGCGCACCCAGCCCAGCGCCTTGTCGAACAGCTCCAGCTCGGCAGCGATGTCATCGACACTGCGGTCTGGAACCACATTCAGATCAGCCGGGGGCAGCACCACGACAGCAGTACCGACCGCTGCCCCCGGCGCACCCGGCACGCCGACGAACTTGGCCTCCTGCACGCCCTTGCCCTGGCGCCCCAGGCCGCGAATCGAGCCGGTTGCCTCGGCATGGGCGATAACGCCGGCAAGCTGCGCGCTCATGGTGACCAGGAAGGCTTCCTCGCCTTCGTCGAACTGGCGGCGCTCCTTCTGCTGCACCACCAGAACGCCCATCACCCGGCGGTGGTGGATGATCGGTGCACCGAGGAAGGAGGCGTAGCGTTCCTCGCCGGTCTCGGCAAAGTAGCGGTAGCGGGGATGGCTGGCAGCGTCTTCGAGGTTCAGCGGTTCTTCGCGGCTACCGACCAGGCCGACCAGACCTTCGCTGGGCGCCATGCTGACCTTGCCGATGGAGCGCTTGTTGAGGCCGTCGGTGGCCATCAACACGAAACGGTTGGTTTCCGGGTCGAGCAGGTAGACCGAGCAGACCTGGCTGCCCATCGCTTCCTTGACCCGCTGCACGATGATCGACAGCGCCGCCTTGAGGTCCTTGGCGGCGTTTACTTCCTGGACGATCTTGCGCAGCGTATTGAGCATGCTCGATTGGGGTCCGTATCAGTCGCGCACTATAAGGCGCGGGGCAAGTTCCTTGAGCGCGCGACGGTAGACCTCGCGCTTGAATGTGACCACCTGGCCCAGCGGATACCAGTAGCTGACCCAGCGCCAGCCATCGAATTCGGGCTTGCCGGTCAGGTCCATGCGCACACGGTCTTCAGCCCCCGTCAGGCGCAGCAGAAACCACTTCTGCTTCTGCCCGATGCACAGCGGCTGACTGTGCGTGCGCACCAGACGCTGCGGCAAACGATAACGCAACCAGCCGCGGGTGCAGGCGAGGATCTTCACATCCTGCTCTTCGAGCCCGACCTCTTCATTCAGTTCACGGTAAAGCGCATCGATCGGCGATTCACGATCATTGATGCCACCCTGGGGAAACTGCCACGCATCCTGGTTGATACGCCTGGCCCAGAGCACCTGGCCGACATCATTGGTCAGGATGATGCCGACATTCGGGCGGAAACCATCAGAATCGATCACGGCAAGCAACCTCGTACACGCAAGTTCCGGCATTGTTCCACAAAGCCGGCGACAGCAGCAACGCGGGTTTAGGCGCTGTTTGAAAGCCCCGGCAAAGCGGCTATTCTGGCGCGCCTTCCCTTTCTACAGAACAGGTAACGAACCGTGCGCTTGGCCCTTTTCGATCTCGACAACACCCTGCTGGCTGGCGACAGCGATCACAGCTGGGGCGAATTCGTCTGCCAGCGCGGCCTGGTCGACGCGGCCGAGTACCTGGCGCGCAACGATGCCTTCTATGCCGATTACTGCGCCGGCAAGCTGGATGTGGTGGCTTATCAGAATTTCAGCCAGGCCATGCTCGGCCGCCACGACATGGCGCAACTGGCGCAGTGGCACCGCGAGTTCATGGCCGAGGTGATCGAACCGATCATCCTGGCCAAGGGCGAGGCACTGCTGGCCGAACACCGTGCCGCTGGCGACAAGCTGGTGATCATCACCGCCACCAACCGCTTCGTCACCGCGCCTATCGCCGAGCGCCTGGGCGTGGAGACATTGATCGCCACCGAATGCGGCATGCGGGATGGCCGCTATACCGGGCAGATCACCGGCACGCCGTGCTACCAGGGCGGCAAAGTGACCCGCTTGAACGAATGGCTGGCAGAAACGGGGCACAACCTCGATGGTGCCTACTTCTACAGCGACTCGCGCAATGACCTGCCGCTGCTTGAGGCCGTGGCCAACCCGGTGGCGGTCGACCCGGACGACGTGCTGCGCGCCACCGCCACCGAACGCGGCTGGCCGGTGATTTCGCTGCGCTGAGTGTGCGATGTCACCAGGGTGGCGTAGGAGCGGCTTCAGCCGCGAAATCTTTCATAGCGGCAATCGCGGCTGAAGCGGAATGCCGCCCAGCCGCTCCTACAGGCGAAAAGCAGGCGCAGCCGGTAAAACGTAGGGCGGTCTCGCGAGCGAAGCGAGCAGCCCGCCGATCTGCTTAGACCGGCTTGGCCCCCATCAGCGCCATGATGACGATCAAGAGCAGCAGAATCAGCCCCGCATAAATCAGGCACAGACGCTTGAGCGATGTCGGCGCCGGTGTATCACCCAGCGCACGCCAGACCGCCAGACGACCGGCCAGCAGCAAACCAACCAGCATCATCAGCGCATAGAGAATGCTGCCCAGCAGCAGCCAGGTCTGTCCCAGCGGCCAGCCGGCGGTGTCCACCAGCCAGTAGCCGGTAACCGGCAGGCTCAGCGCCAGCACGGCAAATGCTGGGAAGCTGAACAGCAGGGTCACGCGCAGCTTGCGCGCCAGCACCGTCGCATCTCCACCGCGCTGCGCCTTGAACAGCATGACGCCATGGGCGATCAGGCCGAGCAGCAGCAACACGCCCGGGGCGCTGTGGAGAATACGGACCAGCAGATAGTGTTCCATCAGGGGCTTCCTTGGTTATCAGGCGATTACGTAGGGCGGGTGTAACCCGCCAGCGCGCTTTGGCGGATTACACCCGCCCTACGGTTCGAAGGCAGCTTTCAACCCAGAAACAGGCGATAAGCCGGGTTGTCGCTTTCATCCCAGTACGGATAACCGATGGCATCCAGCGCCGTCGGCACCAGGTGGCGTTCATCTTCAGGCACCTGCAGCGCCGCCAGTACGCGGCCATCGGCTGCGCCGTGATTGCGGTAGTGGAACATCGAGATATTCCAGCGCCCGCCCAGTTTCTGCAGGAAATTGAACAGGGCGCCCGGCCGCTCGGGGAATTCGAAGCGCAGCACTATCTCGTTACCGACACCAGCGGCATGACCACCGACCATATGGCGGATATGCAATTTGGCCAGTTCGTTATCGGTCAGGTCCAGCACCGGGAAGCCCTGCGCACGCAGGCCCTCGACCAACGCCTGGCGTGGGTCGTTCTCCGGATGGGTCTGCACGCCGACGAAGATGTGCGCCTCGCGGTCAGTGTGATAGCGATAGTTGAACTCGGTGATCTGGCGCTTGCCCACTGCCTCGCAGAAGGCCTTGAAGCTGCCCGGCTGCTCGGGGATGGTCACGGCGATGATCGCTTCGCGCTTCTCGCCCAGTTCGGCGCGCTCGGCGACATGGCGCAGGCGGTCGAAGTTGACGTTGGCGCCGGAATCGATACCCACCAGCACTTCGCCATTGGCGCCCTGGCGCTCGACGTACTTCTTGATCCCGGCCACGGCCAGCGCGCCGGCAGGCTCGGTGATCGAACGGGTATCGTCGTAGATATCCTTGATCGCCGCGCAGATTTCGTCGGTGCTGACGGTGATCACTTCATCGACATACTGCTTGCAGATATCGAAGGTGTGCTGGCCGATCTGCGCCACCGCCACGCCGTCGGCGAACAGCCCGACCGTCGGTAGCACCACGCGCTCGCCCGCCGCCATCGCCTGCTGCAGGCAGTTGGAGTCGTCCGGCTCGACGCCGATCACCTTGATTTCCGGGCGCAGGTATTTCACGTACGCGGCGATGCCGGCGATCAGGCCGCCGCCACCGACTGGTACGAAGATGGCATCGATGTGGCCCTGGTGCTGGCGCAGCACTTCCATGGCCACGGTGCCCTGCCCGGCGATCACCAGCGGATCGTCGTACGGGTGGATATAGGTGTAGCCCTTCTCTTCCACCAGTTTCAGCGAATGCGCCAGCGCCTCGGGGAAGGCGTCGCCGTGCAGCACCACCTTGCCGCCCCGCGAACGTACGCCCTGCACTTTCAGCTCCGGCGTGGTGCGCGGCATGACGATGGTCGCCTTCACCCCCAGGTGCTTGGCCGCCAGGGCCAGGCCCTGCGCATGGTTGCCAGCCGAGGCGGTGACCACGCCGCGCGCCAGCTCTTCGGCCGAGAGTTGCGCCAGCTTGTTGTAGGCGCCGCGAATCTTGAACGAGTACACCGGCTGCAGATCCTCGCGCTTGAGCAGAATCTGGCTGCCCAGCCGCTCACTGAGCTGGCGGGCGGGTTGCAGCGGGGTTTCCACCGCGACGTCATAAACGCGCGAGGTGAGGATCTTCTTCACGTACTGTTCGAGCATGGCGATTTCGCAGGCGTTCGGGCTTTGAGAGGACTGCCGAGTCTACCCCAGCGCCGCGCCGGACGACCATACGAAACGCGTGGGTTCTGCTCCGTCAGCACAGCACTTACGGCTATAATTCGCGCCTACTTCCCCCACCTTCCCAGGCATTTCCCCGCGATGAACCAGGATCAGCTGAAACAGGCCGTGGCCCAGGCCGCCGTCGACCACATTCTCCCGCGCCTCGACAGCAAGAGCATCGTTGGCGTCGGCACCGGCTCCACTGCCAACTTCTTCATCGACGCACTGGCCAAGCACAAGATGGACTTCGATGGCGCCGTCGCCAGCTCCGAAGCCACCGCTGCACGCCTGAAGGGCCATGGCATCCCGGTCTACGACCTCAACAGCACCGCCGAGCTGGAGTTCTACGTCGACGGCGCCGACGAAAGCGACGAGCGCCTGCACCTGATCAAGGGCGGCGGCGCCGCACTGACTCGCGAGAAGATCGTCGCCGCCGTGGCCAAGACCTTCATCTGCATCGCCGACGCCAGCAAGCTGGTACCGGTGCTGGGCGCCTTCCCGCTGCCGGTGGAAGTGATTCCCATGGCGCGCAGCCATGTCGCCCGCGAGCTGGTGAAGCTGGGCGGCGACCCGGTGTACCGCGAAGGCGTGCTGACCGATAACGGCAACGTCATCCTCGACGTACACAACCTGTCGATCACCGACCCGGTGAAGCTGGAGGCGGACATCAACGCCATCGTCGGCGTGGTCACCAATGGCCTGTTCGCCGCCCGCCCGGCCGACCTGCTGCTGCTCGGCACCGCCGAAGGCGTGAAAACGCTCAAGCGCTGAATCTGACTGGCACATTTTGTGGGAGGCGCTTTAGCGGCGATTGTCGCGGCTGAAGCCCCTCCCACAGAGTCCGTTGTTCCAACCACTCTGGTTTGCACAGTAGGTAGCCCGGATGAAATCCGGGGCAGATTCAGCGGAATTTCCCGGATTGCATCCGGGCTACGGAGCCTGCCAATGCGCCGCCTACTCGAGCAGGCGGCGCAGTTCCTCGCTGATCGGCATGGGTTGAAAGGCACTGACCCGCGCCCGCCCGGTGTTGCCGATGGGCACCCAGATGCGCGAAAACAGCAGCGCTGCCAGGATGCGCGGCATTTGCCCAAGCACCTCACGCATATCCCCTTGTTGCCAGCCGGCCCGCAGCATCACCCAATGTGAACGTGCATGTAGCCGAGGGCGACGCTGGGTAAGAATATGCGCCCGCTCCAGCCAGACCAACGCTTCGGCGCTGCGGCGAGCACGCAGTTCTTGTTGCGCCTGAGCGAAAGCCTCGTCGATGGCGACTTGCAGTTTCATGTTCATATCGCCCTCCTTCATTTGCGCAGCAGGCGCAGGCCGTTGAACACCACCATCAGGCTCACGCCCATGTCGGCGAACACGGCCATCCACATGGTCGCCTCGCCCACCAGGGTCAGGGCCAGGAAGATCGCCTTGATGCCCAGAGCCAGGACGATGTTCTGTACCAGGATGGCGTGGGTCTGCCGCGACAGGCGAACGAAGGCCGGAATCTTGCGCAAATCGTCGTCCATCAGTGCGACATCTGCCGTCTCGATGGCCGTGTCGGTGCCGGCGGCGCCCATGGCAAAGCCGATCTCGGCCTTGGCCAGGGCTGGCGCATCGTTGATGCCGTCGCCGACCATGCCGACCACCCTGCCCGCCGCCTGACGCGCCTCGACCCAGGCCAGCTTGTCGGCTGGCAACAGGTCGCCGCGTGCCTCGTCGACACCGACCTGTTCGGCGATGGCCGCAGCGGTGTGGGCGTTGTCACCGCTGAGCATGCAGGTGCGCACACCCAGCTCATGCAGTTCGGCGACTGCCTCGCGGCTGGTCTGGCGCACCGTGTCGGCCACGGCGAAGAGCATCAGCGCGCGCTGTTCGTCGCACAGCACCACCACGCTCTTGCCCTGGCGTTCCAGTGCCTCGAGGCGCTGCTCCAGTTGCGCCGAGCACAGCCCGAGGTCTTCGACCAAGCGGTGGTTACCTATATGGAGAAGCGTGCCATCGATCCGACCTTTGCTACCCCGCCCGGGCAGCGCCTCGAAATCCTCGACATCGTGCAACGCCTGCCCCTGCTCTTCGGCACGCTGGGCCAACGCCCTGGAAACCGGGTGATCCGAGCGCGCGGCTAGGCTCGCCGCCCAGGTAGCGTGCAGCGGTTCATCCACGTCCAGCAAGTGCAGGCTGTCGGTCTGCACCGGTTTGCCATGGGTCAGCGTGCCGGTCTTGTCCAGCGCCAGCAGGGCCAGATGCCGCCCGTTCTCCAGGTACACACCGCCCTTGATCAGGATGCCCTTACGCGCAGCAGCCGCCAGGCCGCTGACGATGGTCACCGGCGTGGAAATCACCAGCGCACAGGGGCAGGCCACCACCAGCAGCACCAGAGCGCGGTAGACCCAGTCGAGCCAGGCGCCACCGATGACCAGCGGCGGCACCACGGCCACCGCCAGGGCGAAGGCGAAGACCACCGGGGTATAGATGCGCGAGAACTGATCGACGAAACGCTGGGTCGATGCACGCGAGCCCTGAGCCTCCTCCACCGCATGGATGATGCGCGCCAGCGTGGTGTCACGTGCTGCCGCGCTTACGCGAAACTCCAGCGAGCCCGCCTCGTTGATGGTGCCCGCGAACACCGTGTCGCCCACACGTTTTTCCACCGGCAGGCTTTCCCCGGTGATCGGCGCCTGATTGACCGTCGAGCTGCCGCCGACCACCTCACCATCGAGGCTGATGCGCTCACCAGGACGCACCCGCACCACCGCGCCCAGCCCGATATCCTGCACGTCGAGCTCCTGCCAACTGCCATCGGCCTGCTGCACAGTAGCGCGCGGCGGCGCCAGATCCATCAGCCCGCGTATGGCGTTACGTGCCCGATCCAGCGAGCGCGCCTCGATCAACTCGGCCAGGGTAAACAGCACCATCACCATCGCCGCTTCCGGCCACTGACCGATCAGCACCGCGCCGGTCACGGCGATGCTCATCAGGGCATTGATATTGAGGTTGCGGTTCTTCAGGGCGATCCAGCCCTTCTTGTAGGTGTTCAGCCCGCACATCAGGATGGCGGCAACGGCCAGCAGTGCCACCAGCCAGTCGGGGCCGAGCCCGGCGAAATGCACGACTTCCGAAGCGGTTGCCACCCCACCAGCCAGCGCCAGCGGCCACCAGTTTTTTTTCGCGGGCGCAGCAGCCGGCTGCTGCGCAGTGCGATCATCTTCGATTTGCGGGGTGAACCCCAGCGCGCGGATGGCCGGCAGCACCTGCCCCAGCATTCCCTCGTCATGACTGACGGTGAGCACGCGCTGCAGCAGATTGAAATGCAGACCGGCCACGCCAGGCAGGCGACCCAGCGCGTCGCGAATCAGACGCTCTTCCGTGGGGCAATCCATCTGCTCGATGCGAATACGGGTATTGCACGCGCCCGTCAGCGCGGCGTCCGCTGGCTGCGGCACGGCCTCGTGATTGTGTCCAGTGTGATCGTGGACATGCTCAGGGTGAGCAGGTGGCTGTTGGTGCGAGTGATCGCAGCAGCGGCTCATGGCAAATCTCCGTCAGGTCTCTGTTGCCGAGTACACACCCTGTAGTCACTATAGGGTCAAGCACTCACGGAGCGATCCCATGAAAATCGGAGAATTGGCGAAAAAGGCCGGCTGCCAGGTAGAGACCGTACGCTACTACGAACGCGAAGGTCTGCTGCCGGCGCCCGCACGCAGCGAAGGCAACTACCGCCTGTACGGCGCCCAGCACCTGGAACGTCTGGTGTTCATCCGCAATTGCCGCACGCTGGACATGACCCTGGAAGAGATTCAACGACTGCTGGCCCTGCGCGACCTGCCCCAAGAGAGCTGCGCCGGCATCAACAGCCTGGTGGACGAACATATCGAGCATGTTCAGGCGCGCATCGACAGCCTGCAGGCGCTACGTGATCAACTCACCGAGTTGCGCGACCGTTGCAACGGCCCCAAGGAGGCGGAAGACTGCGGCATCCTGCGCCAGCTCAACGTCAGCGGCGGTGTGCAACCGCTACCGGACGATGGCCATACCCATGTCGGCAAGAGCCACTCGCATTGATGAACTACGCTTGCTGAGCATCGCTGCGGCATACCGCCGAGCGCTCAGGGAGAAATGAACATGTCTGGAAAGTTCGAGCTGAAGAAGGCCAAAGACGGCCAGTTCCACTTCAACCTGCTGGCGACCAATGGCCAGGCCATCCTCAGCAGCGAGATGTACAAGGCCAAGGACTCGGCGCTTAACGGCATCGAGTCGGTGAGGAAGAACTCACAACGCGAGGGCGCCTTCGAGACCAAGACCTCGAGCAACGACAAACACTACTTCTTGCTCATGGCCACCAACGGCCAGGTGGTCGGGCAAAGCCAGATGTATGCCAGCGCCGCCAGCTGCAAGAGCGGCATCGAGTCGGTGCAAAAAAATGCACCGAGCGCGGTGATCGACGACCAGACGAGTTAGTCGCCCTGCTTCCTGAACACATAGAACAGGTTCGGCTCACTGATCAGGTACAGGTTGCCGTCGTCATCCGTCGCCACCCCCTCGGCCTGCGGCACGCTGCGCTGCAGGCCATGCTGGCCACGTAACAGCGACAATGTACTGATCGGCTTGCCTTCGGCATTGAGCTCGATTACCAGCCGCGACTCGTCCGACAGCGCCAACATATGGCCGGTCGCGGCGTCGAAGTCCAGGCTGGAAAGGTCGCGCACGAACAAGCGCGCATCGCGCTTTGGGTCGGTATTGACCTGCAGCGCCAGTGGCTTGCTCTCGTCGACATGAGGGAAGCCGAGCACCTCGAAGATGCGCACCGGATCGCGCTCCTTGGCCACCAGCAGACGCTGATTCTTCGCATCGTAGGCCAAACCCTCGAAGCCCTTGTTGCCGTTGAGGCCGATACCCAGGGAAAGTTGCTGGAAGTCGGCTGCGTCGAGCACGCGCGTGGCATCGTCAATGCGCACCTTGACCAGGCGCTGCTCGCGCTCATCGGCAATCACATAGGTGCCAGGCGCCACATATTCGATGGCCTCGGGATCACCAAAACCTTCGAGATCGATGGTGCGTTTGAGCTCGCCCTGCAGGCTGATCTCGATCACCTTGGCCGGCTTGTTGGTGACGCTGAACAGGCTGCGGCGATCCGGATCGTAGGTCAGCGCCGACACATCGCTGATATCGGCAATGGGCTTGGCCTCGATCACCACGCGGTAGTCGCCCAGCCACAGCGACTGATCGCGCCACTGCGCACCATGCTGCCACTCCTGCACGGAGAACCAGGCTCGCTCGAACAGCCGATACTGCTGGCCCAACACCGCGCCAAGCAACAAGACGAAGAACAGCAGATAGAGCCATGGGTTTATGGAGAGCAAACGACGCATGATGAATTTCTCTGACTACCACGGAAAAGCCCGCCACGGGCTTAGCGTGGCGGGCGGCGGTGAAATCGCGATCAGTTGATCAGTTCGACGCGATCGACATCGATCTCGCGGCTGTTGAAGTCCTTGTCGACTTCACCGGTCAGGCGGACTTTGGCATTTTCCGAGACTTGCTGGCCCGGCCAGTCTTCGTCGTCGATTTCGACCTGGATGGTGCCGGTGGCGTCCTTGAACTCGTAGAGCTCATCTTGCAGGCGCTTGACGATCTGGCCTTCCAGAACAACATGGGTGTCGTCAGCGGCCTCCAGTGCAGCAGCCACGGTGGTGACCTGCGGTGTGGCGCCAGGGCCGGTGTAACCAGTGGCGAAAGCGGCGGTGCTGAGCAGCGGCAGAACCATCAGAGCGAGAGCGGTACGTTTCATGGTGTGAACCTCGTTGTTCGTAAGTGACGGGGTCAGATTAGTGCCGCTAGCTGAAGCCAGACTGAATCGCGGCTTAAGCCAAACTGAATCCGCCACTCCACTCAACTGGCATCTGGCTGCGCCTTGCTGAAGACGTAAAAAAGATTGGGCTCGGCGACGATATAGATGTTGCCCTCTTCGTCCATGGTCACGCCCTCGGCCTGCTTGATGCCCTGTTCCAGACCGTTGAGACCGCCGGTAAGGCTGAGAAAGCTGACCGGGTGACCGCTACGATCCAGTTCCAGCAGCATGCGCGACTCGTCGGACAGCACCAGTGCGTGGCCGGTACGCGCATCGATACTCAGCGAAGAAATATCGCGCATTCCCAGATTGCCGTAGTTGAAAGGCTGCATCACGCCAGCGGCACCATCCTCGCCAGGAAAAGGCAGGCTGAACAAGCCCATCGGGCTACGCTCCTTGCCCAGCATCAGGCTGCTGCTGCGTGCATCCCAGGCAACGGCTTCGAAGCCCTTGTTACCCGATTCGGAAAAGCCCAGGTCGAAGCCGGGGAAATCGGCCGCATCCAGCTCCAGGTCGTCGTCATGCAGGGTAAAAGTGGTGAGCTGACGTCGACGCTCATCGACGATGGCCATGCGCCCGTTGTCCATCATCTCCACCGCTTCCGGATCAGCGAAGCCCTTCAACTGAATACGCCGCAACACCTCACCCTCACGCGAGAGTTCCACCAGCAGGGGATTCTTGCCCGTGACGGTGAAGAGGGTGCCGGTTACCGGGTTGTAGGTCAGCCCCGAGGTTTCATCTTGTTCCAGACCCAACAACGCCTTGGCCTGAATAACCGCACGGTAGCCAGGCAGCCAGACGCTGGACAGGCGCTCGACCAACGGCGTACGCCCCTCCTGCCACCAGAGCAGGGCGCGATCATCCAAATGCTGGGTTTTTACGACCGTGATCACGGCCAGCACGGCTATGCCGGACAACCAGTAACGGGGGCGAGAAAGGCGGGAACGGAGGGAGGGCATCGGAGACGGCTCGGCTGCTTGATGGCAATCTGACATCCGATGTCTGGAGGAGTTCCGCCGCCTGAAAAGGCGGCGATTGGTATAGAACCTGTGCACGATCTTGCGAGCTAGAGCCATGCAAGGCAAAAACAGGCGAGGAAGCGGAGTGTACTTTTGTACATGAGCATTCCGAGCCTGTTTTTAACGCCGCAGGGCCGACGCGCAGCGGGATCGTGGGCAGTTCTATAGCACGCGGCTGGTGAAACTACTGTGACCGACCAACTCCAGCACCAGCTCATCGCCCTTGCTCAGCGCACCAACACCGACCGGCGTGCCGGTGAGAATCACGTCGCCCGGCTGCAGGGCGAAGTGCCCAGCCATGTGCTGGATCATGCTAATGATGGGGTTGAGCATGTCGCGGCTGTTGCCGTCCTGGCGGGTTTCACCGTTGATCACCAGGCGAATGCCGATATCGGCCAGGTCCTCGATGGCATCGCCGGGCACGAAGGGCGCCAGCACGCAGGCGCCGTCGAAACTCTTGGCGATTTCCCAGGGATAGCCCTTCTCCTTGAGCTTGGCCTGCACGTCGCGCAGGGTCAGATCCAGCGCCGGGGCGAAGCCGCTGATGGCATCACGCACTTCCTCAGCGTCCGGTTTCTTCGACAGCGGCTTGCCGATCAGCACGGCGATCTCCGCCTCGTAATGCACCGAGCCGCGGTCTTCGGGAATGGCGAAACCGCCATCGAGCGGCACCACACAGGAACCCGGCTTGATGAACAGCAAGGGTTCGCTGGGCACCGGGTTATTCAGTTCCTTGGCGTGCTCGGCGTAGTTGCGGCCAATGCACACGACCTTGCCGAGGGGGAAGTGGACGGTGGTTCCGTCGACGTACTGGTGCTGATAGCTCATCACCGACTCCTGTGTTGTTCGTATGACGGGCGCCTCTAAAAACGTCGGCGAGGCAGTCAGTACAAGGCAAAAACAAGCGAAAAGCGGAGTTTACGAGCTGTAAATGAGCATTTGAGCTTGTTTTTAACGCAGTAATGACAACGCAGGTAGTTTTTAGAGGTGCCCTTGGGCGTTCTGGCTTGTGGCCGGATGTCCTACCTTAAACGAGGCGGCGCCATCGTGCACCGCATACGAAAACGCCCGTCGGTCGGATGGGCGTTTTTCGTCAGGCGAAGATCTTGCCGGGGTTCATGATGCCGTTCGGATCGAACACCGCCTTGACCGCCTTCATGCAGGCGATTTCCGCCTCGCTGCGGCTGTAGTGCAAGTAATCACGCTTGGTCATACCCACACCGTGCTCGGCGCTGATCGAGCCGTTGTACTTCTGCACGGTCTCGAACACCCACTTGTTGACCACCGCGCACTTGGCGAAGAACTCGTCCTTGGACAGGTTATCGGGCTTCAAGATATTCAGGTGCAGGTTGCCGTCACCGATATGGCCGAACCACACCACTTCGAAATCCGGGTAGTTGGCCTCGACGATGGCGTCGATGTCCTTGAGGAAGGCCGGCACCTGGCTGACCGTGACGGAGATGTCGTTCTTGTACGGCGTCCAGTGGCTGATGGTCTCGGAGATGTATTCGCGCAGCTTCCACAGGTTCTGCAGTTGCTGCTCGCTCTGGCTCATCACGCCGTCGACCACCCAGCCCTGCTCGACGCAGTACTCGAAGGTTTCCAGCGCCTGGTTGGCCACTTCCTCGGTGCTGGCTTCGAACTCCAGCAAGGCATAGAAGGGGCATTCGCTTTCGAATGGCGCCGGCACGTCGCCACGGCCAAGTACCTTGGCCAGAGCCTTGTCGGAGAAGAACTCGAATGCGGTCAGGTCGAGCTTGCTCTGGAAAGCGTGCAGCACCGGCATGATCGAGTCGAAATCAGCGGTGCCGAGCACCATTGCGGTGAGGTTCTTCGGCGCGCGATCCAGGCGCATGGTCGCTTCGACCACGAAGCCCAGGGTGCCTTCGGCACCGATGAACAGCTGGCGCAGGTCGTAACCGGTGGCGTTCTTGATCAGGTCCTTGTTCAGCTCCAGCAATTCGCCGGTACCGGTCACGACCTTCAGTCCGGCCACCCAATTGCGGGTCATGCCGTAGCGAATGACCTTGATCCCGCCGGCATTGGTGCCGATATTGCCGCCAATCTGGCTGGAGCCCGAAGAGGCGAAGTCCACCGGGTAATAGAGGCCTTTCTCTTCGGCGAACAGCTGCAACTGCTTGGTCACCACGCCCGGCTGGCACACCGCTGCACGGTCGTACTCGTTGAACGAGAGAATCTGGTTCATGTAGTCGAACGCCACCACCACTTCGCCGTTGGCCGCCACGGCAGCGGCCGAGAGGCCTGTACGGCCGCCGGACGGCACCAGAGCGATCTTGTGCGCGTTGGCCCAACGCACGATGGCCTGCACCTGCTCGGTAGTCTTGGGGAAGACGATGGCCGAAGGCGCCGGGGCGAAATGCTTGGTCCAGTCCTTGCCATAGGTCTCGAGGGAATCGGCGTCGGTCAGTACCTTGCCGGGCTCAACCAGGGTCTTCAGCTCTTCGATCTGGGCAGGGGTGGTCATCTACGGAACTCTCAAAGGATTCATGGTCGCCCTGAGAACCATTCAGGTCGCAACCGAGCATTGAAAAAGGCGAACATGCTAGCATACGCACCCCGTGAATCGAGCCATGCAGCGATCTACGGGCGCTGGCTGAGTTTCTCGGCCCTTCCCTGCCAACATCCCTGGGACAACAGGTACTCCGATGAGCAAGACCTCTCTCGACAAGAGCAAGATCAAGTTCCTTCTTCTCGAAGGCGTCCACCAGAATGCCGTGGACACTCTGAAGGCCGCCGGCTACAGCAACATCGAGTACCTCAAGGGCGCGCTGTCAGGCGAAGAGCTGAAAGAAAAGATCGCCGATGCCCACTTTATCGGTATTCGCTCGCGCACCCAGCTGACCGCCGAGGTCTTCGACTGCGCGAAGAAGCTGGTCGCCGTCGGTTGCTTCTGCATCGGTACCAACCAGGTCGACCTGGACGCCGCCCGCGAGCGCGGTATCGCCGTGTTCAACGCGCCCTACTCCAACACCCGTTCGGTGGCCGAGCTGGTGCTGGCCCAGGCCATCCTGCTGCTGCGCGGCATCCCCGAGAAGAACGCCTCCTGCCACCGTGGCGGCTGGATCAAGTCGGCGGCCAACTCCTTCGAGATCCGCGGCAAGAAGCTGGGTATCGTCGGCTACGGCTCCATCGGCACCCAGCTCTCGGTACTGGCCGAGGCCCTGGGCATGCAGGTGTTCTTCTACGACACCGTGACCAAGCTGCCACTGGGCAACGCCACGCAGATCGGTGACCTGTACGAGCTGCTGGGCCTGTGCGACATCGTCTCCCTGCACGTGCCGGAGCTGCCGTCCACCCAGTGGATGATCGGCGAGAAGGAAATCCGCGCCATGAAGAAGGGCGGCATCCTGATCAACGCCGCGCGCGGTACCGTGGTCGAGCTGGATCACCTGGCCCAGGCGATCAAGGACGAGCACCTGATCGGCGCGGCCATCGACGTGTTCCCGGTCGAACCCAAGTCCAACGACGAAGAGTTCGAGAGCCCGCTGCGTGGCCTGGATCGCGTGATCCTGACCCCGCACATCGGTGGCTCCACCGCCGAAGCGCAGGCCAACATCGGCCTGGAAGTGGCCGAGAAGCTGGTCAAGTACAGCGACAACGGTACTTCGGTGTCCTCGGTCAACTTCCCTGAAGTGGCCCTGCCGGCGCACCCAGGCAAGCACCGCCTGCTGCACATCCACGAGAACATTCCGGGCGTGATGAGCGAAATCAACAAGGTGTTCGCCGACAACGGCATCAACATCTCCGGCCAGTTCCTGCAGACCAACGACAAGGTCGGCTACGTGGTGATCGACGTAGACGCCGAGTACTCCGACTTGGCGCTGGAGAAACTGCAGCACGTCAATGGCACGATTCGCAGCCGCGTCCTGTTCTAAACCGGAGCTGCTGCGCGTCGGCGATACGGCGTTGGGAACAACCTCGGAGATGCTCATTTACTGACGTAAACTCCGCTCTCCTCGGTCGCTCCCGCCTTGTCTCGCTCTAGCTCGCGAGCCCCGGAGGTATGCAGAAATGAACAAAGGGAGGCTTCGGCCTCCCTTTTCTTTATCTGACGGGCAGACCTGTAGGAGCGAGCTCTGCTCGCGAACATGGGCCACTTCGCGAGCAGAGCTCGCTCCTACGACTCTAAAGCGCCGCCTTGTTCCAACCGCGCCAACTCGGCGGCCGCTTCGTCCAACTGCATTTCGTTGAACACCTTCACTCCAGCTCGTTTCAGCAGGGCAGCGGTCACGCCCTCACCCGGCACGCGCACCCCACTGAAGCTGCCATCGTAGTTTTCCAGATTGCCACACGAAGGGCTGCGCGCCTTCAGCAGTGCCAGGCGGATGTCGTGCTCGCGCACCAGCGCCAGCGCCTGTTCGGCGCCGTCGACGAACGCAGCCGTGACATCCTCGCCCTCGATCGTCAGTACTGGCAGCCGACCATCCAACACCGCACCACCCCGACCATCGCGAATTTCCGCAGGCGGGCGTGGCGTCGGCAGCCCACCCGCCACCTCCGGACACAGCGCCACCACCCGCCCTTCGTCCAGCCACAGCTGCAGCTGATCGAAAGGGCCGTGAGCACCACCGTCATAACGCACCCGATGCCCGAGCAGGCAGCGGCTGACCAATATCTTCTGCATCGCCCTCTCCATGACTGTCGCCAGACAGCCCGCAGGCCTCAGAGTACCGCGCCACCCCGACGCCTGAACCAGCCGGTCAACGACAGCCGTTCGCGGGTGGCCGGCAGCACTTCGTGAGGTATCTCGGAAGATAGAAACAGCGCCAGTGTTCCAGCCTGAGGCAGTACGTCATGCTCCCGGCCATCGGCCAGATACAGGCGCAACGCCCCGCCGTGCTCGGCCTGCCAGTCCTCGTTCAGATAGAACACCGCCGATACCGTGCGGCGGTCATCATCGCGGAAACGATCGAGATGGCGCTGGTAGAAGGCCCCCGGCGCGTAGCAGGCAAAGTGGCATTCGTAGTCTTCGAGCCCCAGATAGAGCGCCTGGTTGAGTGCCTGACGCAAACCGTCCATCAATTGCAGATACTGGTCACAGGCTTGGCTCTGGCCAGGTTCCAGCCATTGGATGTGATCGCCGCGAATCCCTTCCTGCACCTGCTGCGTGCCCCCGCGCCCAACGCTGGCGGCATTGAGTTCGCCATTCTGTGCACGCGTGCGGCACTCGACGGCCAGTTCGCGGGTCAGAACTTCTGGGGCGAACAACGCCCGTTGCGACCAGCCCTGGCTGGCAAGGTCGTCGATAAGGCCGGAAAAGAGGTCTTGCAGGCTGGATTCGGTCATGGCGGCGATTGTATCAGTGGCATGTCGTGACTCGACAAGCCTCCACCAGCCACCGAAAATAACCGGCCGCAACACCCTGCGACCGGCCAGGAAAGTTTGCCAAGGAGTTCTCGATGCGCGTTCTGTTTGCCCTGTTGCTGATTGGCCTGACCTTGCCGGCCCTGGCAGACGACCACCTGCGCCTGTATCAGGCTGCCGGCTGGCCGCAACAGCGTGAACATTTCAATCAGGCTCTAGACGCAGCCCAGCAGCGCTACCGCAGCACCCTGCCACCGGCGGTGTTTCAGGCGCTGGTGGATAACAGCAATCGCCGCTTCGCCGCTGCCGCCATCGACCAGCGCGCGCAGCACAGCCTGGGCATGGAGCTGGCCGACCCGCAGCCGGCGCTGGCCTTCTTCGAATCCGCGCTGGGCCGCAAGATCGTCGCCGCCGAGACGCTGGCCACCCGTAGTGACCAATTGGCCAAATACGCCAATGGCCTGCCACGCACCGATGCCGATGCCACTCGCCGCCTGTTGATTCGTCACCTGGCCCAGGCCATTCCGGCCAAGGAAGCCGGCGCCGAAGTCAGCCTGGCGCTAGCCGGCGTGGCGGCAGACAGCCTTAGCCAGATGATTCCCGGCCTGCTCGGCGGCAGCCAGGCTCAAGGGCTGCTCAATGGCCAGCGTGAGCGCCTGATGACGCAGATCGAACAGGATCTCGACAACACCCTGCTGCACGTCTATCGCGAGCTGAGCGACCCCGAGCTGGAGCAGTTCGTCGAATTCGCCCAGTCGGAGGCGGGCAAAGCCTATTACCAGGCCGCCCTGCAGGCGCTGCGCGCAGGCCTTGCAGTAGGCATGAGCAGCAACGAGCTGGAGCCGGCGCCGCAGGGCATCTGACAGCCTGTAGCCTGGGTTGAGCGCAGCGAAACCCAGGGCCATTTGATTAATGCCCGTCAGTTAAGCATCGACGCTGCGAATGTGTAGGAGCGGCGCCCCGCCGCGAACCAGGGCGATGCGCAATTGAAAAGCTTCGCCCCGGGGCGGGGCTCCCATGAAAGGCTGTTTTGGCAACCTTATCTGATCGGTATTGGGACATCTGATGGGTTTCGCGTTGCTCTACCCATCTACGATGCTCCTTGGCGCCGGTAGAACCTACGCCAATCGCTCGCGCAGAAAGTCGAAATAGTGCTTACGCAACGTCTCGTTCTCGTTCGCCAGGTGATGGCGGGCGTCTGCCAATCGCAGGATCTGCGGCTGATGGAACTTGTCCTGCAGCACCTCGAGGTTGTAGCGCCAGTCGACCGTCATGTCCGCCTCGCCCTGAATGATCAGCGGGCTGTGCGTGCTGCGCCCGGCCGCTTCGATATGCGGCACCCACTTGGCCAATGCCCCCACCCAGGCAGTCGGCAAGCTGCGCGGCTGCAGGGGATCGAGGTTGTGCACGAAGTCGATGAAGGTGGCGTCGCTGGAGTTCTCGCTGAAGCGCCGCGGAATTTCCCGAACGAAGGGGCTGAGCATTCGATAGCTGAGCTTCGACCAGGCCCAGGCGCGCGGCCGCACCAGCGGCGCCAGGAGAATGCTCTGCCCCAGCTCCGGGCGCTTGCCGTCGGCGAGCAGATAATCCAGCAAAATCGCCCCACCCGTACTCTGCCCACAGAGATGCCAGGGCTGCGGCAGCCCCAGCTCGCTGGCCTGCTCGAACAACCCAGCCAGCACCTGCTGATACTCGGCAAAATCACCGATGCTGGCACGCGCGCCGCTGGACAGACCGTGCCCCGGCAGGTCGCAGGCGAGCACGGCAAAATTCATGCTCAGCGCCCAGTCGACCACATGTCGGTACAGACCCATATGGTCGTAATAGCCGTGCAGCAACAGCAGGGTGCCCTGCGGCTCGGCCGGCGCCCACAGCTGCACGGCGATCTGGTAGCCGGCGGCATTGAAGCTGCCGAGACGGTTGTCCAGCCCGGCAAAGCGCGCAGACAAGTCAAAACCGTAGAAGCTGCGATACGCCTGCAGCGCCGGCAAATCCAGGTGCGCTGCGGCCAAGGGTCGCAGCAGAGGGCGCAAGTGATCGGGCTGAAACGGCTCTGACATAGGGCTTTCCATAAGTTGCAGGATGCGCGCGGACGATCCCGACGACATCTCCTCGAATGCTGCGATATTCAGCTGCCCGGCGCATCGTGGCAAGCTACACGCCCCTTTTACGCCCGGCCCGCCCATGCTCCGCCTGTCCCGCAAGAACCTGCTCATCGCCCTGCTCGCCCTGGCCTGGCTGGCCGGCATGGCACTGGCCTACCGCTGGTTCGAAACGCGCTACCTGCGCACCTTCGACGAGCGCGCAGCGGTGTTCTCCGGCGCCGAACTGCAGCTACCCACTGAACTGAGCGGCCCCGGCGCGATCCGCCTGGTGCATTTCTGGGACCCGGCTTGCCCATGTAATGTCGGTAACCAGCAGCACCTTGCCGAACTGATCGAACACTACACGCCAAAGGGCGTGCAATTTCATGTCGTACAGAAGCCCGGCAGCCAGGGCCGCCTGCCCGCCGAACTGGCCGCACTGCACCCCATCGATGAGCTACCCGGCAGCGCCAACCTGCCGGCCAGCCCCGCGGTGGCTATCTGGGACAAACAGGGCCAGCTGGCCTACTTCGGGCCTTACAGCGAAGGCCTGACCTGCAACTCGAGCAACAGCTTTATCGAACCCATACTCGAAGCGCTGGCGGCCGGGCGCAAAGTGAATGCCAGCAATACTCTGGCGGTGGGCTGCTTCTGTGAATGGGCCAAGCCGAGCAACGATTGACCCCGTAGATACCGTCTTGAAGCTCACCTCGCAATAGCAAGTGCTGGATCAAAAGGCCGACCAGATTTCAGCACACCATAAGCGATACACAGCAGCTTACGCATAGCCGCGCAGGCGATCTGCTTGCCGGCTTTGCCCTTGGCTTTCATACGTTCGCCCATTTCTCGAATGGCCTGGTTGTGAGTCAGGGACGAGACGGCTGGCATATAAAGACCTGCACGCAAACGGGCTGGACCCATGCGCGAAATTCGCACATGTCCCTTGTGCTTACCCGACTCCTGCAACCTGGGGTTGAGGCCGGAAAAAGCGGTGACCGCTTTGCTGCTGTTGAAGCGTTGAATATCGCCCAACTCAGCCAGCAACAGCGCAGCGGTTCTGTCGGCGATACCGTCGATGCTGGTCAGCAGGTCTCGCTTGCCACGCAGGTCATCGTTGTCATCGAAGAGCTGCTTGATCGCTTTCAATGTTTCATCGGTCTGCTTTTTCAAATGATCGAGAACCGATTGAATCGAGACTCTGACCTTGCTTTCCTGGGTGCTCTCCAAGCGATTGCGCTCGATCTGCTCCAGCTCCTGAATATCTTTCAAACGGTGCACCAGAGCTCTTAAACGACGAATCTCAGGAGCCTCTGGCTGCCAGCTGCGCAGCTCAGCCAGATGCCTACTGCCATAGTCGGCCAGCAGCTTGGCATCGACCTTGTCCGTCTTCACTCGCTGCAACTGGCTACGGGCATAGAAGGCCGGCTGGGCCGGGTTGAGCACACAGACGCGGTAACCTTGCTTGAACAGCCACTCGGCCAGCGCTTCGTGATAGATACCCGTGGCCTCCATCACGATCCAGGCCTGGGGCTCTGCGTGCTTGAGCAACCACTGCTGTAGCGTCTCAAACCCTTTGAGATCGTTCGGCAATTTGGCCTTCGTGCGGTACTTGCCGTTGCTTTGCAGGGTCGCGATGTCGAATGTTTGTTTGGCAATGTCGATGCCGACAACAGCTGTCATGTCGCTTTCTCCTCAACGAACTCCAATGATCGCCACTGCATCCGTCCAACCTTGTCGATGCGAGCTCGAGGCCCTGGATACCGTTCGGACTTATGGATGAGTGCGGAGGAGTACAGCGCAATCTACGGAGCAAGCTCGAAGCTTAAGGGTGGGTGCGGCTTGTACTCTCTCCCCCGATGATCAGTCGGGAACCATAGCCTCACTGAAAGGCTGTGGTCGAGATACAAGGGTGGGTTAGCGACGCCTCAGGTGAATCGAGGAACGCCGCGGAGGTGGAGCGTCGCGTAACCCACCAGGCGGTAGATCGCCTTACGCCGGCGGTGGGTTACGCCGCAGCTAATATGGCGAATCGACTGATAAGTACGACAAGCGGCTAACCCACCCTACGCGAGGGCCTCACCGCCAGTCGATCCGTGGCGCGATACCAGGCCGCGCGGCGTGCTGCCCTGCCAGCGACGAAACGCCCGATAGAACGGCGACAGCTCGGCAAAGCCGCAAGCCCGCGCCACTTCGCGCACACCAAGCCCCTGATCCAGCAGGCGCAGCGCACGCAGACGGCGCACTTCATCGTGCAATGCACGGAAGCTGCTGCCCTGCTCGCTCAATGAGCGCTGCAATGCACTGCGATTGCTGCCCAGAGCGAGTGCACAGGCCTCCAGGCTACAGGTAGCACTACCCAGGTTGACCTCCAGCCAGTAGCGCACCCGCACCAGCAACTGGTTCTCCACCAACCCTGCCAACTGCTTCTCGGCCTCTTCGCTGAGCACCTCGAACAATCGCGGACTGGCACTGCGCGAAGGCCGTGAGAGCAGCGCACGCGGCAGGATCAGCACGTCGTGGGGGCACGAGAAGCGCGGCTCGACACCGAGCAGGCGACGATGCTCGGCAAGCTTGCGCGGCGCCCGGTGGCGAAACTCGACGCCCATCAACGGCAACTCGCCGCCAGCGGCCGACGCCAGCATCTTACTCAGCAGCACGGCCAGGCACTCCATCTGCTGACGCAGCGAGCCAACCTCGCGATAGTTGAGATCGATCACCAGGTGCGCCTCGTCTCCCTGCTCCTGCAGTCGCGCGGCAAAACCGCCGGAGAGGATGTGCTGGAAGCGCACGAAGGCTTGCAAGCCCTGACGAAGATCGCGAGCCGCCAGCAGCAGATAGCTGACCACATCCATCGGCCGTGGCTGCATGACCTCGCCCAGGTGCAGACCGATATCGGCGTCACCGCTGATGCCCTCAAGCGCCTGCCAGAAGCGCGGCGCATTGTCGTGCTCCTCGCGCGCTTCCAGCAACGGCGCCGCCAGGGCCACACCAGCGTAGGCCCGACGGTAGGTGTCGGTCGGGTCGAGCCCCAGCGCCGCCAGGGCCTCGTAGAGCAGCCGACGCAGGGTCGAGGAATGAGTAAGGGCGACGAAGGCGTTATCGACCATGGCGATCTCTGGCAAATATTGACCATAGACTTTCAGCATTGAGGCATATGGTCAATGCCGCCGCCCACGCGCCTGAGCAAAATGTCTGCACGCTTGCCCCACAACAATAAGGATCGCTGGATGAAACGTTCCCTGACCGCCCTTGCGCTGGTGATTGCAGCCGCAGCTGGCGGCCTGACCTGGTACCTGCATGACAAGCAACCGCAACGCGATGGCGAGTTGGTACTCGGCGCGCTGCAGGCGCCGGTCACGGTCGATTACGACGAACGCGGCGTGCCGCACATCCGCGCCGAGAATGAAGCGGACATGTACCGCGCCCTGGGTTTCGTCCACGCCCAGGATCGCCTGTTCCAGATGGAGCTGCTGCGGCGTCTGGCGCGCGGTGAACTGGCCGAAGTACTCGGCGAAAAGCTGGTGCCCACCGACCGTCTGTTCCGCACCCTGGAAATCGGCCGCCATGCCGACGCCTATGCCGCTCGGCTGGATCCCAACAGCCCGTCCACCCAGGCGCTGCAGCACTACCTGGAAGGCGTCAACCAGTACCAGGCCAGCCGCCCACGTCCGCTGGAGTTCGATCTGCTGGGCATCGAGCCACGCCCTTTCACCATGGCCGATACGCTCAGCGTCGCCGGCTACATGGCCTACAGTTTCGCCGCGGCCCTGCGCACCGAACCGGTGATGACCCATGTCCGTGACGCCCTGGGGGCGGATTATCTCGAGCTATTCGATCTCGACTGGCATCCGCAGGGTGTGCTCGGCACCTCCCTGGCCGCCGGCGACTGGCAGGATCTTTCCGCCCTGGCCCAGCTCAGCAACAGCGCCCTGGAGGGCACCGGCTTGCCGCAGTTCGAAGGCAGCAACGCCTGGGTGGTATCCGGTAGCCGCACCGCCAGCGGCAAACCGCTGCTGGCGGGCGACCCGCATATTCGCTTCTCGCTGCCGGCGGTCTGGTACGAAGCGCACCTGCAGGCACCCGGCTACGAGCTGTATGGCTACCACCACGCGCTGATTCCCAGCGCCATGCTCGGCCACAATCGCAACTTCGCCTGGAGCCTGACCATGTTCCAGAACGACGACCTCGACCTGATCGCCGAGCGCACCAACCCGGACAACCCCAATCAGGTCTGGTACCAGGGCAACTGGGTCGACCTCGAACAGCGCACCGAAACCATCCGGGTCAAAGGTGTCGAGCCGGTGCAGATCACCCTGCGCCGCTCGCCGCACGGGCCGATCATCAACGATGCCCTGGGCCAGACCAGCGGCAGCACGCCGATCGCCATGTGGTGGGCCTTCCTCGAAACCGACAACCCGATGCTCGACGCCTTCTACCAGCTGGGCCGCGCCGATAACCTGGACAAGGCCCGCGCCGCCGTCGAGAAGATCGAAGCGCCCGGCCTCAACGTGCTCTGGGCCAGTGCCAGCGGTGATATTGGCTGGTGGGCCGCAGCCAAGCTGCCGCTGCGCCCGGCCGGGGTCAACCCGACCTTCATTCTCGATGGCGCCAGCGGTGAAGCGGACAAGCTCGGCTACCACCCCTTCAGCGCCAACCCGCAGGAAGAGAACCCGCAGCGCGGCTACATTCTCTCGGCCAACTACCAGCCCGTACCGGCCAGCGGCATCGAGATTCCCGGTTACTACAACCTGCCGGATCGTGGCCAGCGCCTGAACCAGCGCCTTAGCGACGCCTCGGTGAAATGGGATACGCAGAACAGCCAGGCGCTGCAGCTCGACCCCGGTACCGGCTATGGTCCGCGCCTGCTGGCGCCGATCCTCGACGAACTGCGCGCCGCAGCGGCGAACGATGAGGAGCGCGCACTGGCGGAACAACTGGCCGAGTGGAATGGCGACCACCAACTCGATTCCGTGGCCGCTACCCTGTTCAACCAGCTGACCTATCAGCTTGCCCGCGAAGCCATGGCCGACGAGCTGGGCGAGGTGTTCTTCGACAGCCTGCTGCAAACCCGCGTGCTCGACACTGCCCTGCCGCGCCTGACCGCCAATGCCGACTCGCCCTGGTGGAATCGCCAGGGCAGCGAGCAACGCGAAAGCCGCGCGCAGATCGTCGCCGACGCCTGGCGCGCCAGCCTGACGCATCTACGCAGCGTGCTCGGCAATGATGTCGAGGCCTGGAACTGGGGCCGCGGCCATACCCTCACCCATCAGCACGCACTTGGTCAGCAGCAGCCGCTGGCCTGGCTGCTGAACGTCGGCCCGTTTGCCGCACCAGGCGGCCATGAAACGCCGAACAACCTCTCGCACAAGGTTGGCCCGGCGCCCTGGCCGGTGGTCTATGGCCCCTCGACCCGGCGCCTGGTCGACCTGGCCGATGCCGACAAGGCGCTGGGCGGCATTCCCGTCGGCCAGAGCGGCGTGCCGTTCGACGCACATTACGGCGATCAGGCGGCGTCCCATGTGGCCGGCAAGTATCAGCCACAGCACCTGAGCGAGGCCGACGTCAAAGCCAACAGCCAGGGCACGCTGAAACTGCTGCCACGCTGAGCAACCATCCAGCGCCCCAGAACAGGGTGGTGCGCCAGCGGTGCATCACGCTGCACGCTGGTGCACCGTGGCGCCACATCTGGCGCCGCAGCCCTCGCCCGAGGGCCTCAAACCCAGCGAAATAGCGCCTTTCCGTTGCGGTAATAAAATTGGCACACGCCCTGCATATGCTAAGGCAATCCCAGTTTCGGGGACCTTGGTACAGGCAGGCCGGGGAATCCCCTTCTTTATTCGACGCCACCGCGCGTCATGTGTAACGCGCCGCTGCTCTGCCAATGAGCGCGGCGCCACCCGTTTCGGGGACCTTGGTACAGGCAGGCCGGGGAATCCCCTTCTTTATTTGGGACGCAGCGTCAGGCGCGCTCGCCAACGTCCATCCTCTTGCGCACCGCGCCATTCCCCGTCCAGCGGGCGGGGTGACACCAGCACCAGCAGCAGATCCCGTCCGTCGCGCTCCACGCGCCAGTTCACCAGCCCCAACGGCAGTTTCAATTGCCCCTCACGCACCCGCCCGTAGGCATCCGCGTAGCGATACACCAGGGCGCCGTCGACATGTTCGGCCTGCGCCTGTGGCTCACGGTTGAACCAGAGCTGCAACCCCTGTTCCCAGGCCTCGGCATCCTCGATACGCAGACGTGGTGGATCGAACACGCGGCCGATCATCATGCCGACGAGAAAGGCGATCAGCATCACCGATGCCACGAAACGCCAGCGCAAACGCGGCCGTGGATCTTCTGGCGGCGTAGAATGGCGCTCGTCCCAGCGCTCGGAGTGTTGCATGTTCCACGTCATCCTCTTTCAACCGGAAATTCCGCCCAATACCGGCAACATTATCAGGCTGTGCGCCAACAGCGGCTGCCAGCTGCACCTGATCGAGCCGCTGGGCTTCGAACTGGACGACAAGCGCCTGCGCCGCGCCGGCCTGGATTATCACGAATACGCCACCCTCAAGCGCCACCCGGACCTGCAGAGCTGCCTCGACAGCCTTGGCCAGCCGCGCCTGTTCGCCTTCACCACCAAGGGTTCGCAACCGTTCCACGAGATCGCCTACCAACCCGGCGACGCGTTTCTGTTCGGCCCGGAAAGCCGTGGCCTGCCCGTGGACGTACGTAACGCGCTGCCACCGGAGCAGCGCGTACGCTTGCCGATGCGCGCCGGTTGCCGCAGCCTGAATCTCTCCAACACCGTGGCGGTGACGGTTTATGAAGCCTGGCGGCAGAACGGCTTCGCTGGCGCCGACTAAGGCCGCGAGCGGACACAAAAAAGCGCCCCGAGGGGCGCTTTTTCATGCAACCGAACCGAACACTTAGTGAGCAGTGGTTTCGCCGGTTTGCTGCATGCGCTGCAGCTCCTGGGCGTACAGCGCATCGAAGTTCACCGGAGACAGCATCAGGGCCGGGAACGAGCCGCGGATCACCAGGCTGTCCAGCGCTTCACGGGCGTACGGGAACAGGATGTTCGGGCAGAAGGCACCGAGGGTGTGGCTCATCGAGGCAGCGTCCAGGCCCTTGATCAGGAAGATGCCGGCCTGCTGCACTTCGGCGATGAAAGCGACTTCTTCGCCGTTCTTGACCGTCACCGACAGGGTCAGCACCACCTCGTGGAAGTCGCCTTCCAGGGCCTTCTGGCGGGTGTTCAGATCCAGACCGACGCTCGGCGTCCACTCCTGACGGAAGATTTCCGGGCTCTTCGGCGCTTCGAAGGACAGGTCCTTGACGTAGAGGCGCTGCAGGGAAAATTGCGGATTCTGCGAATCGGCAGCGGCTGCGCCGCTGTTGGCTTGCTCGGTCATGGCGTTTGCCTTCCTTAACGTTGAGGTTTCAAGCGGGGCTCTGCAGCAGGGCGTCGAGCTTGCCGGCGCGCTCCAGGGCGTAGAGGTCGTCACAGCCACCCACATGGGTGCTGCCGATCCAGATTTGCGGCACCGAGGTGCGGCCAGCCTTGCGGGTCATCTCCGCGCGGATGGCCGGCTGGCCGTCGACGCGAATTTCCTCGAAGTCCACCCCTTTGCCGGCCAGCAGTTGCTTGGCGCGCATGCAGTAGGGGCACCAGTCGCTGGAGTAGACGACCACGCTGGTCATGTCACTTCACCAGCGGCAGGTTGTCGCCACGCCAGGTAGCGATGCCACCGGACAGCTTGGCGGCGGTAAAACCGGCTTTCTTCAGCTCGCGGGCGACGCTGCCGGCATGCTGACCCATGGCGTCGACGACGACGATGGTCTTGGCCTTGTGCTTTTCCAGCTCGGCGATACGTGCCACCACCTTGTCGTAAGGGATGTGCAGCGAATCGACGATATGCCCGGCGGAGAAGTCCTTCTGCGCGCGCACGTCGAGCACCACGCCCTTGTCGCTGTTGACCAGCGCAGTGAGCTCGCGGCTCGACAGGCTCTGCCCGCCCTTGCGCATTTCGGTGACGATCAGCAACACCAGCAGAACGGCGAACATTCCACTCAGTACGTAGTGGTTGATGATGAATTCAATCAGGTTGGCGAACATCTATATGGCCCAGGACGGTAAAATGCCGGCCAGTATACACAGCCCCACAGGTCGGCCAAACCCCGTCTGGCAGTGACGCGCCAGGCGCTTGGCCCTAAAATGCCGGGCTGTTTCCTTGCCCCCTCAGACGCAGAGCGAGCCAGTTCAATGAGTGCCACGCCAAAACCCTTGGTTCTGATCATCCTCGACGGCTTCGGTCACAGCGACAAACCCGAGTACAACGCCATTTACGCTGCCAGCACGCCGGTCTACGACCGCCTGCGCGCTACCTACCCGCACGGCCTGATCTCCGGCAGCGGTATGGACGTCGGCCTGCCGGACGGGCAGATGGGTAACTCCGAAGTCGGCCATATGAACCTCGGCGCCGGTCGCGTGGTGTACCAGGACTTCACCCGCGTGACCAAGGCGATTCGTGACGGCGAGTTCTTCGACAACGCCACGATCAACCAGGCCGTGGACAAGGCCGTAGCCGCCGGCAAGGCCGTGCACATCCTCGGCCTGCTCTCCGATGGTGGCGTACACAGCCACCAGGATCACATCGTCGCCATGGCCGAACTGGCCGCCAAGCGCGGTGCCGAGAAGATCTACCTGCACGCTTTCCTCGACGGCCGCGACACACCGCCGAAAAGCGCGCAGCCGTCGATCGAGCTGCTCGACGCCACCTTCGCCCGCCTCGGCAAGGGCCGCATCGCCAGCCTCACCGGCCGCTACTTCGCCATGGACCGCGACAACCGCTGGGACCGCGTCGAGCAGGCCTACCACCTGATCGTCGACGGCGCCGGCCAGTTCAACGCCGCCAACGCACTGGCAGGCCTGCAGGCCGCCTACGAACGCGGCGAGAGCGACGAATTCGTCAAGGCCACCACCATCGGTACACCGGTGCAGGTCGAGGATGGCGACGCCGTGGTGTTCATGAACTTCCGCGCCGACCGCGCCCGCGAACTGACCCGCGCCTTCGTCGAGCCTGGTTTCAAGGAATTCGAGCGCAAGCGTGCACCGCAGGTCGGCTTCGTCATGCTCACCCAGTACGCGGCGAGCATCCCGGCCCCCAGCGCCTTCGCTCCGGAAGCTCTGACCAATGTGCTCGGCGAATACCTGGCGAAGAATGGCAAGACCCAGCTGCGTATCGCTGAAACCGAGAAATACGCTCACGTCACCTTCTTCTTCTCCGGCGGCCGCGAAGAGCCGTTCGAGGGCGAAGAACGCATCCTCATCCCCTCGCCGAACGTCGCCACCTACGACCTGCAGCCAGAGATGAGCGCGCCGGAAGTCACCGACAGGATCGTCGATGCCATCGACAACCAGCGTTATGACGTGATCATCGTCAATTACGCCAACGGCGACATGGTCGGCCATACCGGCGTGTTCGAGGCCGCAGTCAAGGCCGTGGAAACCCTCGACAGCTGCGTCGGCCGCATCACCGAGGCGCTGGACAAGGTCGGCGGCGAAGCGCTGATCACCGCCGACCATGGCAACGTCGAACAGATGGAAGACGAGTGCACCGGCCAGGCGCATACCGCGCATACCTGCGAGCCGGTACCATTCATCTATGTCGGCAAACGCCCGGCACGCATCCGCGAAGGTGGCGTGCTGGCCGACGTGGCGCCGACCCTGCTCAAGCTGATGGGCCTGGAACAGCCGGCCGAGATGACCGGCAAGACCATCGTCGAGCTGCAATAAGACGCAAGCATCGTAGCCCGGATGCAATCCGGGGAATCTCCCCCCGGATTGCATCCGGGCTACGCGTCACGTTCGCTCTTCTAGCTGCTTGTGGCTTGCAGCTTGCCGCCGGTTTTTTAGGCATACTAAGCGCCATTCGCTACTCCGCCAGGTATCGCCCCGCCCATGCTTCGCATCCTTGCCCTGATTCTGCTCAGCAGCCTGATCGCTCCGGCCATCGCCGATCAGCGCGCCGATACCCAGCGCCAGCTGGAAGCGGCGCGCCAGGACGTTGCCGAGCTGAAGAAGCTGCTGGAGAAACTGCAGCAGGAGAAATCCGGCGTGCAGCAACAGCTGAAGAAGACCGAGACCGAGATGGGCGACCTGGAAAACCAGGTCAAGGAACTGCAGCGCGAGCTCAAGGGCAGCGAGCAGGAAATCCAGCGCCTGGATCAGGAGAAAAAAAAACTTCAGGGCGCGCGCACTGAACAGCAACGGCTGATCGCTATCCAGGCCCGCGCGGCCTATCAGAGTGGCCGCCAGGAATACGTCAAGCTGCTGCTCAACCAGCAGAACCCGGAAAAATTCTCACGCACCCTCACCTACTACGACTACCTCAGCCAGGCGCGTCTCGAACAGCTCGCCGCGTTCAACGAGACCCTGCGCCAATTGGCCAACGTCGAGCAGGAAATCAACAACCACCAGGCCCAGTTGCAGGCGCAGAAAGCGGGCCTGGATGAGCGCCACGCCAAGCTCGCCGAAGCGCGCAAGGAACGCCAGCAGGCACTGGCCAAGCTCAACCGCGACTTCGCCACCCGTGATCAGCGACTCAAGGCGCGCCAGCAGGAACAGGCCGAACTCGGTCGCGTACTGAAGACCATCGAAGAAACCCTGGCCCGCCAGGCGCGCGAGGCCGCAGAGGCGCGCAAGCGCGCCCTGGCCGCGCAGCAGGCAGAGCAGGCTCGGCCAGGCCAGCAGCCCAGCCAGCCAAGCGGCCCGTTGGTGACATCCGGTGCTGTCTACGGCGGGCCTTTCGCCAGCGCACGCGGCAAGTTGCCGTGGCCGGTCGATGGCCGATTGGTAGCACGCTACGGAACCCCTCGCGGCGGCGACGCTCGTACTAAGTGGGATGGCGTGCTGATCGGTGCGCCCGCTGGCAGTCAGGTACGCGCCGTGCATGGTGGTCGCGTGGTATTCGCCGACTGGTTGCGTGGCGCCGGTCTGTTGGTCATTCTCGACCATGGCAACGGTTATCTGAGCCTGTATGGCCACAACCAGAACCTGCTCAAGAGTGCCGGAGACGTGGTAAAGGCCGGCGATCCTATCGCCACCGTAGGTAGCAGCGGTGGCCAGGAAACATCGGCACTGTACTTCGCCATTCGCCAGAACGGTCGCCCGAGTGATCCGGCACAGTGGTGCCGCGCGCAGGGATAATCAGGTTTTTGAAAAACGTAAGCGAGGCCGGCAAGACAAGGCAAAAACGGCCGAAGAAGCGGAATTTACGAGCTGTAAATGAGCATTCTGAGGCCGTTTTTAACGCAGTATTGCCAACGCAGGTAGTTTTTCAGCAGCCTGGTGGCGCCTAATTTAACTAGGAGTTGTCTTCATGTCTCATCGCTTCCGCCCCACCTGCCTGGCCCTGGCCCTCGGGCTGCTGCTCGGCGCTCCAGCCCTGCACGCCGCCGAGCCTGCCCCCGCGCCGGCAGCAGCGGCGAGCGGCAAGGCCCCGTTGCCGCTGGATGATCTGCGCACCTTCGCCGAGGTGATGGACCGCATCAAGGCAGCCTACGTCGAGCCGGTGAGCGACAAGACCCTGCTGGAGAATGCCATCAAGGGCATGCTCAGCAACCTCGACCCGCACTCGGCCTACCTCGAACCGGAAGCCTTCGCCGAGCTGCAGGAAAGCACCAGCGGCGAGTTCGGCGGCCTGGGCATCGAGGTCGGCATGGAGGATGGCTTCGTCAAGGTGGTCTCGCCCATCGACGATACGCCGGCATCGAAGGCCGGCATCCAGCCCGGCGACCTGATCGTCAAGATCGACGGCCAGCCGACCAAGGGCCTGTCGATGATGGAAGCCGTGGACAAGATGCGCGGCAAGGCTGGTAGCACGATTGAGCTGACACTGGTGCGTGATGGCGGTCGCCCGTTCGATCTGACCCTGACCCGCGCGGTGATCAAGGTGCGTAGCGTCAAGAGCCAGATGCTTGAGGACGGCTACGGCTACCTGCGCATCTCGCAGTTCCAGGTCAACACCGGCGAAGAAGTCGGCAAGGCGCTGACCAAGCTGCGCAAGGACAACGGCAACAAGAAGCTGCGCGGCCTGGTCATGGACCTGCGCAACAACCCCGGCGGCGTGCTGCAGGCGGCGGTGGAGGTCACCGACCATTTCCTCAAGAAGGGCTTGATCGTCTACACCGAGGGTCGCCTGGCCAACTCCGAGCTGCGCTTCAACGCCGACCCGGCCGACGCCAGCGAAGGCGTACCGCTGGTGGTGCTGATCAATGGCGGCAGCGCCTCTGCTTCGGAGATCGTCGCCGGAGCGCTGCAGGATCACAAACGCGCGGTGCTGATGGGTACCGACAGCTTCGGCAAGGGCTCGGTACAGACTGTGCTGCCGCTGAACAACGACCGCGCACTGAAGCTGACCACCGCCCTGTATTTCACGCCCAACGGCCGCTCGATCCAGGCTCAGGGCATCGTCCCTGACATCGAAGTGGCGCGTGCCAAGCTCACCCGAGAGCAGGACAGTGAAGGCATCAAGGAAGCCGACCTGCAGGGCCACCTGGGCAATGGCAACGGCGGCGCTGATCGCCCGAGCAAGGCCGCACAGGCAGCACGCGCCGAACGCCCGCAGGACGACGACTACCAGCTGAGCCAGGCCCTCAACCTGCTCAAGGGCCTGAGCGTCACACGCGGCAACTGAGCCAAGCCGACCAGATAAGGCTCCCGAGGCACCTACCATAGGTGCCCCGGGAGCCGGCATCGCTACAGAATCGTAGGAGCCGGCTTGCCGGCGATGCTTTTCGCCAGCAACGCCGGATGGTTATCGATACGTCGGATCGCCAGCAAGCTGGCTCCTACAGGCTCATCTTCCTATGCCTCACTGACAGGCATCACCGTTTCCGCAGAGCACCGCAAAGCCGCCTAATTCGCGCTATCGCACGGAGTTACAGGTAATTCTCGGTAATGTCGTCGATGAAGCCTTCGCTGCGCAGCTCATCCAGCGCCTTCTGCAGACGCTGCACCACCTCGTCCGGGGTGTCTTTGTTCAGGGCCAGATACAGCTCGGCATCCCTGAAACGCAGCACGGTATTGAGGCCGGTGACGTCTTCCTGCTTGGCCAGATAACGGCCCACCGGGTCGGTGGTGGCCCACAGGTCGATTTGCCCGCGCACCAGCTTCTTCACGTTCTCCTGGTCACGCAGGGCGTTGATCGGCGCCAGGCCCTGGCTCTCCAGGTTCTGGCTGACCGCATCGTTCTTGTAGGCACCGATGCGATATTTGGCAGCGTCCTGCAGAGTCGACACCTTGATGTCGTTACCCGGCGCGGCGAGCAACACCCAGCCGGTCTTGGCGATCGGGCCGACCCATTTGAATAGCGGCTTGCGCTCTTCGGTATAGGTGGTGGAGAACAAGCCGTAGTTGGGTTTTTCCAGCGTCAGGCGATAGAGGCGGTCCCATGGGAAACGCAGGGTCAGGGTGTAGTCGATGCCGGCACGCTTGAACATCTCGCGCACGATGTCGGCACTGATGCCATCGATACCGTCGTCACGGGCGAAGTTCTTGTCGTCCACCGCCATGTTGAAGGGCGGGAAATTCTCGGTCAGCAGCACCACCTTGTAATCCTGCGGCAACTCCGCGTGCGCGGAACCGCAGAGCATGAACAAGGCGACAAACAGGCTTTTCTTCAGAGTATTCAGCATAAGACGTACCGCTCGCATGATTTTGGTTATGGCTAGCGACATCCTTGCATGGGCCTGAGCCCGGTCATTGGCACTCAGCGGCTCTGCCATCCATGGCAAGCGACTGGCTCGTGGCCAGTCGCGTGTTCGGTGCTTACAGGTAGTTGTTCAGCGTCTCGTCGACAAAGCCTTCGGCGCGCATCTGATCCAGCGCTGCCTGCAGCTTGGCGACGATCTCGTCAGGCATTTCCTTGTTCAGCGCCAGGTAAAGCTCGGCACTGTCGAAGCGCAATACGGTGCGCAGACCGGAGATACCCTCTTGCTTGGCCAGGTAGCGGCCGGCAGGGTCACCGGTGGCCCATAGATCGATCTGCCCGGCCATCAGCTTGCGGGCATTTTCCTGGTCACGCAACGAGGTGCTGTGCTCCACACCCTTGTCGAGCAAATATTCGGAGATAGCGTCGCCTTTATAGGCGCCGATGCGATACTGCTTGGCCTCATCCAGGCTGGCCAGGTTGATCGAACTGTCGCCCTTGGCCAGCAGTACCCAATCGTCAGGACCGATAGGGCCAACCCACTTGAACAGTTGCTCACGCTCCGGCAGGCGCGCGGTGACGAACACGCCGTAGTTCGGTTTTTCCAGCGCCAGCTTGTAGATACGATCCCAGGGGAAACGCAGGGTCAGGCTGTACTTGACCCCGGCACGCTTGAACATCTCTCTGACCACATCCACGGCAATGCCATCGATATTGTCTTCCTGAGCGAAGTTCTTGCCGTTGATCGCCATGTTGTAAGGCGGGAAATTCTCGGTCAGCAGGACCACGCTGTAGTTCGGGTCCACTTCGGCGCGCACCGCGCAAGCGAGCACCATAAGGGTGCCAGCGAACGCGATTAGCAGACGTTTGAACATGACATTTCTCTTTCTATGAAAAGGCAGACCACCTCAGGATAACCGCCACGCCCTCCCCGGCCCAGCGCTTACTGGCAGTGTGCCTCAGTAGCGCGCCTCGATACTCCTCAACGCCCCCTCGGCCCGCAGCGAGTCCAGAGCACTTTGCAACTTCTGCACCAGCTCGTCAGGAGTCTGCAGGTTGAGCGCCAGGTAGAGATCAGCGGTGTGCAGATTCTGCACCACCCTGAGGTTCTCCAGGCCCTCCTGGCGCGCGACGAAACGCCCCGCCTGATTGGAGGTAACCCACAAGTCGATCTGGCCCCTTTCCAGCTTCTTGACGTTCTCGCTGTCACGCAATGCCGTCTGTACCTCCAGACCACGATCGAGCAGGAACTGGGTCTTGGCGTCACCTTTATAGCCACCGATACGGTAACGCCGTGCGTCGTCGAGACTATTCAACTGGATCGAACTGTCACCCTTACTGAACAGCACCCATTCGTTGCTGGCGATCGGCCCCACCCACTTGAACAGCCCTTCACGCTCTGCGGTACGCGCGGTGGAGAACAGCCCGTAGCCCGCATCGTCCAGCGTCTGCTGGTAAACACGCTGCCAGGGGAAGCGCAAGATCTGCTGGCACTGGACCTGGGCACGCTCGCACACCGCGCGCAGGATGTCCGAGCTGATGCCCGTCACGCCATCGTCACGGGCATAGTTGGTGCCGGCGACCGACATGTTGAAGGGGGGCAGATTCTCCGTGAGCAGTACCAGCGGTTCAGCGCGCGCGAGGCTGAGGCCACACGCCAGGGCCAGTATGGTCACGAATCGAAGAAGGAACATGGGGACTCCGTGTCGGAAAGTTCGGCAAGGGAATGCCATCCGCCAGAAGCAGAGGCATAGGATTCAGGAATGGCGGAAGATTTTAGCCGCATCGCTGGCACTTTGCCGTCGACTCGCCCGCAGCTTCGAGCGAAAGCAGCGTGATAAGGGCGATTCGGGGGGCTGACCGGGCGCTCGGCGCCGCGTGTGCGGCCCGAGCGACACGAGCCGATCACTTCAAACCGGCACGCCACCCCCATTCAGGTAGGTAGTTTTCACCAAAGTGAAGAAATCGCGGGCGTGCCCCTGCTCCCAGGGACCGTAGCTGGAGTGTTTGCGACCGCCGAAGGGCACGTGGTAATCGGACCCTGCGGTGGCGGCGTTGATCACCACCATGCCGGCCTGGACATGCCGTTTGAAATGGCTGGCATGGCTCAGCGAGCGGGTACAGATTCCCGCCGAAAGCCCGAGCTCGCTGTCGTTGGCCAGCGCCAGGGCCTCGGCGTAATCCCGGGCGCGCAGAATCAGTGCGATGGGGCCGAAGATGTCCTCGCGACCGATGCGCATGTGCGGCTCGACGCCGACCACCAGCGCCGGCCGCATGAAGAAACCACGCGTCTCCAGGTCCAGCAGCTCGCCGCCGTGTACCAGCCCACCTTCGGCCCTGGCCATGGCGAGGTAATCCTGGTTCTTGCGCAATTGCGTGGCATCCACCACCGGCCCGATGTCGACCTCCGGCGTCAGCGCGTGGCCGACGTGCAGGGCAGCCATGCGTTCGAGCATCGCCGCGACGAAGCGATCGTGGATGCCGGCGGTGACGATCAGCCGGCTGGAGGCCGTGCAGCGCTGGCCCGTCGCATGAAAGGCGCCGCTGATGCAGGCCTCGACCGCCACCTCGAGGTCGGCGTCATCGAGCACCACCATGGGGTTCCTGCCGCCCATCTCCAGTTGCAACTTCTTGCGTAACGGCAGGCAGGCCGCCGCGATGCGCTGGCCGGTCTGCACCGAGCCGCTGAAGCTGACCGCGTCGACCAGCGGCGACTCGCTCAACAGCTGCCCGACCACCGCACCGGTGCCCATCACCAGATTGACCACGCCCTTCGGCACCCCGGCTTCATTGAGGATGTCGACCAGCGCCCAGGCGCACCCCGATACCCGCCCCGACGGTTTGAACACCAGGGAGTTGCCGTAGGCCAGAGCCGGCGCAATCTTCCAGGCCGGTATCGCCATGGGGAAATTCCACGGGGTGATCAGACCAACCACCCCGAGCGGCTCGCGGGTCACCTCGACATTCAGGCCGGGGCGCACCGAGCCGAGAATCTCGCCATGCAGGCGCAAAGCCTCGCCGGCGAAGAACTTGAAAATCTGCCCGGCGCGACCAACTTCGGCGACCGCCTCGACCAAGGTCTTGCCCTCCTCGCGAGCAAGCAGCCGACCCAGCGCGTCACGACGGGCGAGAATCAGGCTGCCAGCGCCGTCGAGTATGTCGAAGCGCTGCTGCGGCGAGACCTGCGACCAGGCTGGAAACGCCGCCCGGGCCGCGGCAATGGCCTCCCCGGTCTGCGCGGCGTCCGCCTGGGCGTAGTCGCCGATCAGGTCATCCTGATCGGACGGATTGAGATTGCCCCGGTATTCGGCGCCTTCGCACCAGCGACCGTCGATGTAGTTGTCGAATCGCATGCCTGGCATTCCTTGCTAGCGGGGCAGAAGGCTTCTATCTCCCAGATTGCGGTACAGCGCTCGTACGCCGAACTGCCAGGGCGCAATCGCCGTCGAGTGGCGCACCTCGTTGACCAGGGCGCCCAGGGAGGCCGCCGTGATGCTCACCCGATCCCCCAGGTGATGGGTGAACCCGGCACCGGACTCGCCGCGATCCTGGATCGGCGAGAACATGGTGCCGAGAAACAGCATAAAGCCGTCCGGGTACTGGTGATGCGCGCCGCAGGTCTGCTCGACCAGCTCCAGCGGGTCGCGGCTGATCTCGCGCATGTGGCTGTGGCCCTGCAGGTGAAAGCCGTCGTCCGCGCCCTCGATGGTCAGCCCGAGCTCGGCCTCGCGCACATCGTCCAGGTCGAAGTGCTCATCGAACAGGCGAATGAACGGACCGATGGCGCAGGAGCCGTTGTTGTCCTTGGCCTTGCCCAGCAGCAAGGCACTGCGCCCCTCGATATCGCGCAGGTTAACGTCGTTGCCCAGGCTGGCACCGACCACCTGACGCTGGGCATTGACCGCTAGCACGATCTCCGGCTCGGGGTTGTTCCACTGCGACTGCGGGTGCAGGCCGACGCAGTCACCGAAGCCGACGGCCGACATCGGCTGGGACTTGGAGAACACCTCGGCATCGGGGCCGATGCCCACTTCCATGTATTGCGACCAGGCGCCACGCCGCGTCAGCTCCGCACGCAGGGCCTCGGCTTCGGGCGAACCCGGCCGGATGCGCGACAGGTCGTCGCCAATCAACGCCTGCAACGTCCCGCGGATTTCCCGGGCCTTGCCGGCATCGCCACCGGCCTGCTCTTCGATCACCCGCTCCAGCAGGCTGACGGCGAAGGTCACGCCGCAAGCCTTGATCGCCTGCAGGTCGCAGGGCGCCAGCAGACGCTCCTCGACCTCCGGATCGAGGCTGCGTGCGAGCCAATCGGTGGCTGCACCGAGGGCTTCACCGGGAGCGTTGCGAGCAATCTCCAGGCGATCGCTGCGGTCCAGCAGGTCGGCCATCAGCGCCACGCTGCGGCTGATGTCGAACAGTTGGCCATTGCGTACCGCGACCAGCGCCGGACCATGGTGTGGCGCGCCAAGCCAGACCCGGCCGACCAGTACGGCGCGGTCCAGGTCGACGGGCAGGCAGGTACGGCTATCAATGGGCTGCATGGGCACCCCCTGCACGCGACGTCGCGTGGGGCAGCTTGAGCGAGCGCGCGCCATGGGCCGGGCGCAAACGCCCTGGGTAACGCAGCTTGCACAGCGCTTCGACGAAGTAGAAATCGCCGAACAACGTGGCGCCTTGCTCGCCCAGGCGGTGCGGCATGGAATAGCAACCGTCGGTGAGCAGGCCCCGTTGCGCCGGCTCGTGAGCCAGGTAGGTGGAGCACAGGCCGGTGAGCATCCACTCGGCCTTGCTCCGCAGGAAGGCGGCGCGCTGAGCGTCGTCGAGGCTGGCCGCGAGGTCGAGCAGAGCCGACGCGACGATGGCGGTGGTGGCGGTATCGCGCACCTGGTCATGGGGCGGCAGGGCATCGAAATCCCATGGCGGCACCGGGTCGTCGCCAAGCCGTTCGAGGTAGTAATCCGTCAGTTCCAGGGCGTGCTCGGCATAACGCCGGTCGGCACTCTCCAGCCAGGACTGGGTGAAGCCGTAGATCGCCCAGGCCTGTCCCCGACTCCAGTCCGACTCATCGCCGCTGCCCTGGAAGGTGTAGCCACGCAGGCGTTCGCCGCTGACCGTGTCGTACTCCAGCGCATGGTAGGTGGAGCGGTTGGGCCGCACGAAATGGTTCCAGGTGCAGTCGGCGTGGGCCTGGGCCGCCAGGCGGAAGCTGGCATCGCCGCTGTAGTCCGACGCCCAGTACAGCAACGGCAGGTTGGCCATGGTGTCGATGGCCGAACTGCTGCGCCCGCGCGAGTCGTCCAGCGGCCCCCAGGAGGACACGTAGGCACCGCTGGCGGTGGTGACGATTCGCGCCCGCAGACGCCGGGCCGCGCGCAGGGCGATCTCGGCACAATCACGCTCGCCGGTGAACTGCCAGAGGGGAATTGCGCTGCTGTCGAAGATGAACCCGATGTCGTGGGTGTGCGGGTCTTCGGCGCGGTGCTCGATCAGCCGCAGGCGTTCGCGGGCCAGTTCGAGGAAACGGCGCTCGCCGGTGTGGATATGGCTGGCCAGCAGCAAGCCGACCCAGAAACCGCAATGCCAGTTGCCGTGGCTCCAGGCATCGCCCGAATAGCCGGCCGACACCGAGGCGTACTCGGTTACCCAACTGCCTTGGGCATCGGTGTAGATGGGAAAGGCCAGCCCCAGGCTGCGCTCGTCCTCCAGCAGCTTGCGCGCCAAAAGATCGAGCGCCTCGTCGGCCAGACGGCTCAGTTCAGGGCTCGACGCAGGCGGGGAAAGTGTTGCGTTCTGCATGGTGTGTCGCTCCTCGATTGTTGTTGTAAGAGAGTGCGGCCCAGCATAGGAACTCGTCTGTTGGGCCGGTTAGGACGATGCCGAGAAATGCTTGTACGATTTGCCGCCACCTCAGCGACTGACGCCTTGCGGCTTGAGCGCGATGTAGGTGCCGAGCACCACACACACCAGCCCGGCGATGCGCCAGATCCCCAGTGGCTCGTGCAGAAACAGCACGGCGAACAGCACGCCGGAAATCGGCAGCCAGTTGAGAAACACCGAAGAGCGGCTCAGGCCAATCGTGGCGATACCGTAGGCCCAGGACAGATTGCCCAGGGCCGTGGAAAAGAACGCCGAAATCCCCACCAACCACCAGAAGCTCGCGTCCAGTTCGGGCAGGCGCCATACCACCTCGGGCTCGATGACACCCACGTGCAGCACCAGCAGCACTGCGCCAACTACATGCATGTACAGGCCCAGCAACAACGGCGGCACAGCAGACGACACGCGGCGTATGCACACCCCGGCGCCGACATAGGTGAACAGCGCAGCGAACAGCGCCGTGTCACCGGATGCGCCCAGGTGCAGCGCGCCGCCATGCAGCACCACCAGCGCTGCGCCGATCAGGCCCAGAGTGATGCCCACCAGGCTGCGCCGGGTCTGCTGCTCACCGAGCAGCAGGTAGCCGATCAGCACGGAAAAAATCGGATTGAGGCCGAGAATCAGCGCCCCGTTGGTAGCCGACGACGTGGCCACGCCCTGGGCCAGGAAAATCTGGTGGGCATAGACCATCAGCCCGCCAGCGCCGAACAGCCAGGCGCAGTCGTGCCAGCCGATGCGTACCAGGCGCTGGCGGCGCAGCAGGCAGATGACACAGATGCACAGCAGCGCCAGGATCATCCGCAACGCGGACAGCGGCAGCGCCGGCAAGTCCTCCGTGAGCACCTTGATCACCGAGACGTTGGCGCCCCAGATCAGCACCGCATAGGCCAGCACGCCGTAAGCGATGACGGTGCTGCGGCGCTGCGCGGCGACCACCGCTTCAGGCGTCAAGGCTGACAGCGCCAAGGGCTTTCAGGGCCGAGCGCCCTTCGACGATGCTGACCCCGTTCTGGTTGACCACCCGGCTTTCGCAGACCAGCACCTGCTTGGCGGACTTCTTTTCCGCCACCCGCACTTCCACGCTAAGGGTGTCGCCGATATGCACGGGCGCCTTGAAACTCAGGTTCTGCCCGACATACACGAACCCTGGCCCGGTCAGCCGGGTGTGCGCCGCAGAAATCAGCGCGGCGGAGAACATGCCATGCACCACCCGGCGACCGAAAGCGGTGCCGGCGGCGAAGGCATCATCCATGTGCAGCGGGTTATCGTCGCCGCACAGCTGGGCGAACAGCTCCACATCGTCAGCGCTGATCGAGCGACTGAGGCTGAGGCTGTCGTCCACCTGCAGGTCGTCGAAGGTACTGACCGCGCGGTTCATCGCGACGTCTCCGCGCCAATCACCACGGCTTGCTGCAGCAGCGCATCGATCGCCTCGCGGCCATAGCCCAGCTCCTCGAGGATTTCCCGCGAGTGCTCGCCGTGCAGCGGTGGCGGCCGGCGCAGCGGCGGCACTTCGCCATCGTAGCGCAGCGGGTGGTTGAGCAGGCGCACCTTGCCCGCGCGCGGGTAGTCGAACTCGACAATGCTGCGGTTCCACTGCACCTGCGGGTCCTGCTCGACCTGGGCGTAATCGTTGACCGGGGCGTGCCAGATGCCATGTTCGGTGAAGATGGCGAACCACTGTTCGGTGCCCTTGGCCAGCAGCAACTCGGAGATCCGTGCGTGGATCTCGTCGCGCTTGTAGGACTGGTCGCGTTTGGAATAGGCCTTCAGGTCCGGCTCATCAAAGGCGGCAGACAACGGCTCCATGGCACTCAGGGAAATCGCGATCCAGCCATCGGCGGTGCGATAGATGCCGTAGGGCGCCGGGTGGAAGCGCGAACCCATGGCCGGCGTGGTGCGCGGCCACAGTTCGCCCTTGTTCAGGTAGTAGTTGAACGGCTCGATCTGCAGGTCGAGGGCGGCATTCAGCAGGTTGCTTTCCACCCGACGCCCCTTACCGGTGTGCTGGCGCGCCAGCAGCGCGGCGGTGACGCCGAAGGCCGCGAGAATCGCCGCGTGCTGGTCGACGATCGCCGAACCGACCCCGACCGGGGCGGAGTTACCGTCGCCGCTGAGCATCGCCAGGCCGCTCATTGCCTGCAGCAGCAGGTCCTGGCCGGGGCGCTGCACGTAGGGACCGTCGCTGCCGTAGCCGGTGCAGGAGCAGTAGACCAGGCCGGGGTTCAGCGCTTTCATCGCCTCATAGCCGAGCCCCAGTTTGTCGAGCACCCCGGGGCGGTAGTTTTCCACCAGCACGTCGGCCTCGCCGATCAGCTTGAGGGCGATGGCCTTGCCCTCCTCGCTGCGCAGGTCGAGGGAGATACTGCGCTGGTTACGGTTGGCCAGCAGGAAGAACACGCTGACGCCGTCGAGAAAGGCGTCATGCCCTGCCCACTGACGCTCGAAGGCGCCCTTCGGCGGTTCGATCTTGATCACGTCGGCGCCGGCATCGGCGAGCATCTGTACCGCCGATGGCCCTTGCAGATAGTGCGTGAGACTGACGACTTTGATTCCCTTGAGCATGTTCAACCCTCCTGTGCCAGGCCCATGGCCCGGGCAATGATCTGTCGCTGGATTTCCGAGGTGCCCTCGACGATTTCCAGCACCTTGGCGTCGCCAAAAGCGCGGGCAACGGCGAATTCGCTGCAGATGCCGTAGCCGCCGTGGATCTGTACCGCCTGGTGCGCCGCGCGCATCGCACATTCGCTGGCGTGCAGCTTGGCGATCGAGGCCTCCAGGGCGTAGGGCTGGCCGGCGTCCTTGCGCCGTGCCGCGTCGTAGATCGCCAGGCGCGCGGTGTAGGTGTCGCGGGCCATGTCGGCGAGCTTGAATTGCAGTGATTGAAAGAATTCCAGGCGCGCGCCAAAGGCACTGCGCTCACGCAGGTAGGCGTGGGCTCGATCCAGAGAGCCCTGGAGGATGCCCAGGGCCAGCGCGGCGATCAGGATGCGTCCGCCGGTGACCGTACCAAGGGTCTGGCGCAGCCCCGCGCCCTCGACACCGAGCAGGTTGCCGGCAGGGATGCGGCAATCGTCGAAGAACAGCTCGCAGGTGCTCGAGGCACGCCAGCCGATCTTGTTCAGCTTGCGCCCGTAACTCAGGCCTGGCGTGCCGTCTGGCACCACCAGATTGGAAATTGCCTTGCGCCCGTCCGGACGGGTGCCGGTGACTGCCGCGACCACGATGGGGCCGGTGATCTCGGTGCCGGAATTGCTGATGAAGGTCTTGGCCCCGTTCAACCGCCAGCCGTCACCGTCACGTTCGGCTCGGGTGCGGATGGCGGCGGCATCGGAACCGGCGTTTGGCTCGGTGAGGGCGATTGCGCCAATCGCTTCGCCCTGCAGGATTGGCCGCAGCCAGGTGGCTTTCTGGGTCGCGTCGCCAAACTCGGCGAGTAACGTGGCAACGCTGGAGTTGGCCATGAAGGCATTGGCGATGGCGCAGTCGACGCGGGCGAACTCCTCCAGCACGATGGCGAACGACAGCCAGTCGCCGCCAGCGCCGCCATCCTGCTCGGCGTAGGGCAGACCACTGAAGCCGTGCTGCGCAGCCTCGCGCCAGACCGCATAGGGAAAGCCCTGCTCCTCCCAGAGCTCGGCGGCAATCGGGGCAATATGCTCCTCGGCAAAACGCCGAGCGGATTCGCGGATCATTGCGTGTTCATCGCTCAGCCCCATGGGCAGCGAGCTCAACGCGGTTGCAAGTAACTCAGCCATTGTTGCGTTCTCCACTCTTGCCAAGGAAAGCGCGCAAACCGTCACGCGCCTGTTCCCGGCTGAAATTCACTCCATACAGGGCCGCTTCGCTGGCCAGGCCATCGGCAAAGGTCCAGTCCTCGGCCCCGTTGCACAGGCGCTTGGCCAGGCTCAGGCATGTGGCGTCGCGCTCGATCAGCGAGGTGGCGAACGCCAGCGTTTCCCGGCGCAGATCCGCCGGGTCGCAGAGCCGATTGACCAGGCCCATTTCCCAGGCCTCTTCGGCGCTGTAGCGACGGCCGCTCATGATCATTTCCTTGGCCCGGGCCAGACCGATCGCGCGCACCGCCAACTGCGTGCCGCCCCAGCCGGGAAAAGTGTTCAGGCGAATTTCCGGGAAACCGAAGCTGGCCCGGCGCGAGGCGACAATGAAGTCGCACGCCAGCGCCAGCTCAAGGCCCCCGCCCAGGGCGTAGCCGTTGATCATCGCCACCACGGGCTTGGAGTAGTTGCGCAGGCGGCTCACCAGGCGCTGGCCGGACTCCATCAGGGCGAACGCCTCGTGAGCCTCGACCTGGGCCAGGTGTTCGATGTCGTTACCAGCGATGAAGGCGCGCTCGCCTTCACCGGTCAGCACCAGGACGCGCACCTCGGGAGCGTCCTGCAGCAGCGTCAACTGCGTGTCGAGTTGCTGCAGGATCACCGGACTGAGGGCGTTGTGCTTGTGCACCCGGTCGATGGCGAGTACGGCCACCGGCCCTTCGCGGCGCACACTCACCCCGCCGCTGTCGTTTCGCGGATCGTTCATAGGTTTTCGCTCACAGAACTTTTAGGTACGTCTGCCCATCGGCGACGGTGACGCCATCCTGGTTGAGGACGGTGGCCTTGAAGACGCAGATGCTGCGTTCGAGATTCTTCTCGACCAGTTCCAGCTGCACGTTCACCGTCTCACCGATGAACACCGGGGCGCGGAAGGTGATGTCGTAGCGGTAGGACACCGCACCCGGCCCTTCGGCGCGGGCTGCCAGGTAGCCCATCACCGTGGCGATGAAGCCGATCGACAGGGCACCCTGGGCGATGCGCTTGCCGAAGCGCGTCTGCTTGGCGAACTCCTCGTTCAGGTGCACGCCGTAGAAGTCGCCAACGATGCCGGCGAACAGGTAGACGTCCGACTCACCCACGGTCTTGGAGAACCGCTCGATGTCGCCCATGGCGTAGCGTTCCATATTGGCTCTGGCTTGCATGACGGCGCCCTCCTTCACGGTTGCGTGGCTTGGGTGGAGGTTTCCAGCAGCTCGAAGAGCTTGCGGCCATCGGGCACCTGATCGATGAGCTGCTCACGGACCTTGGTGGTCCGCTCGCGCAGTGGCGCCACATCGGTCCGGACCACGGTCACGCCGCTCGCCTGCATGCGCTCGATGGACTCGTCATAGGAGCGTTTGTAGTACTCGATGCCATAGGCCAGCGCTTCGTCGGCGGCCTCCTGCAGCCAGCCCTTCTGCTCATCGCTCAGCGAATCCCAGCGGCGCTTGGAGACCACCAGCAGGCCCGGCAGGTAATGCACCCGGGTGATGCTGTAGAACTTGCTGACCTCGGTGAACTTGTCCATCACGAACTGATCGGGCGAGGTATCGGCACCGTCGATCACCCCTTGCTGCAGCGCGATGTACAGCTCGCCGTAAGCCATGGGCGTGGGCTGAACGCCCAGCGACTCGTAGGTCTTCACGTAGCCGGGCGACTGCATCACGCGCAGTTTGAGGCCATGCATGCCCTGCTCGCCGTCGACCGGCCTGGAGGCGAACACATTGCGCTCCATGACCGACAGCCAGCCCAGACCGACCAGGTTGTACTTCGGCAGCATGTCGAGGAAGTGCGTGCCCAGCGGCCCGGCCAGCGCGGCGTTGGCCTGGTCCAGGCCATCGAACAGGTAAGGTACGTCAAAGAAGCTGAAGGCCTTGACCGTCGAGGTCAGAGGCGCCTGGGCCGTGATGAACATATCCAGGGCGCCGGTGCGGGCCGACTGGATCATCTTCACCTCGCCGCCCAGTTGCGACTGCGGGAAGGTGTTGATGGTGATGTCGCCAGCCGACTTCTGTTCGACCAGTTCGCCGAGTTTTTCCGCCATCACCTGGTAATGGCTTTCTGGCGCCAGGGTGTGGCCGAGGTTGAGCGTCAACGCCGAGGCGGAGCCGGCGGCGAACAGCAGCGCCGGGGCGCACAGGCAGCTCGCGAATGAGCGGATGATGGGTTTCATGGTGATTCTCCTATTGTTGTTGTATGGAGGGCTCAGGGCAGGAACCAGGTGGACAGCGCTGGCACGTAGGTGATGATCATCACGTCCAGAATCAGCACGCTGAGGAACAGGAACAGCGGGCGCATCAGTTGTTCCATGCGCACATCGGCTACCTGGCAGGCGACGAACAGGTTGACGCCAACCGGTGGGGTGACCATGCCGACCGCCAGGTTGACCACCATGATGCAAGCGAAGTGCACCGGGTCGATGCCGAACTGCGCGGCGGCCGGGGCCAGGATCGGCGCGAGGATGATGATCGCCGCCAGGGTCTCGAGGAACATGCCGATCAGGAACAGCGACACGTTGACGATCAGCAGGAACACCAGCGGGTTGTCGGAAATGCCGGTGATCAGCGTGCCGAGCATGTGCGGCACCCGGTTGATGGTCAGCATGTAGGCGAAGATCGCGGCGAAGGCGACGATGATCAGGATGATCGCCGAGGTCACTGCGGAGCGGCCGAACACGTCCAGCAGATCACGCCAGGTCAGTTCGCGGTAGATGAACAACCCCACCACCAGGCCATACACCACCGCCACCACCGAGGCTTCGGTCGGGGTGAACATGCCGCTGTAGATGCCGCCGAGAATGACCATCGGCATGAGGATCGCGAAGAACGACTGCTTGAGCGCGACCAGCACACCGACCGTCCATTGGCGCAGGGTGATCGGTTCGATCATGTCGTAGTTGCGTATCCGGGCAATCAGGCAGGTGCAGACGATCAGCGAGAAGCCAACCAGCAGACCGGGCAGGATGCCAGCGAGGAAGATCGAGGCCACCGAGACGTTGGCGGTCAGGGCGTAGACGATCATCGGGATCGACGGCGGAATGATCGCGCCCAGCTCACCGGAACTGGCCGCCACCGCAGCACCAAAGGGACGCGGATAGCCTTTCTTCTCCATCGCCGGGATCAGCACCGAGCCGACCGCCGCGGTGGTCGCCGAGGACGAACCGGACATGGTCGAGAAGAACATCGAAGTCAGTACCACGACGCCGCCAAGACCACCGCGAATCCAGCCAAGAATGGCGTTGGCCAGGTTGACTAGGCGCTTGGCGATGCCGCCGGACTGCATCAGGTTGCCGGCAAGGATGAAGAACGGAATGGCCATCAGGCTGAACGAATCGAGGGATTCGAAAATGCTCTGCGCCACGGTGATGAAGGGCATGCCCTGGTAGCTCAGCACCACCATCGAGGATGCACCCAGTGCGATGGCGATCGGTACGCCGATGAACATCAGCACCAGCAGAGAGATGAAGAGAATGCCGATCATGCCTTGCCCTCCGCCAGCGCCGTGACGACTTCGTCGTCCTCTTCGGCGCCGAGAATGCCGTCCCGCGAATGCCAGGCCTCATAGACCAGCGCCAGGGTGTTGAGCACGGAGAGGCTGAAGCCCACCGACATCGCCGAATAGGTCACCACCATGGGCATCTCCATGACCGGAGAACCCTGGGTGCTGCCAAGCTCGGCCCAGGCCAGGCCAACCCAGATAAGAATCAGGTAGAAGCCCAGGGAAAGCAGGATCGACAGGTACTTGAGGCCAGCGCCGAACTTGCGCGGCAGGGCGTAGATCAACACCTGCACACCGATCAGCTTGCCCTTGCGCGCAGCGATCGCGGCACCGAGGAAAACCACCCAGATCATCAGGTAGCGCGACACTTCCTCGGTCCATGGCGTAGCGAGATCGTATTGCAGGTGACTGAAGACAAAGCGGGTGAGAATCCCGGTGACCACGCAGAGCACCATGACCAGCATGGCGATACCGCAGAGGCGGGTAACGAGGTCGTTGAGACGGTCGACGACGGCAAGCGGATCGAAGCGCGGGCTCGCCCCTTTCCCTCCTGTCTCGTCGAATGCCAATGTCTTGTTCTTATTATTCATCGCAGTTTTCTCTCGCGGGTTTTCGCAGGGCGGAGACAGCCAGCCGAATGGCAGCTTCCAGTCCCGGCGTCGTTATGGATCAGGGCATCTGGAACATCGATGGAGGCGAGTATAGGAACGCCTTTACGGGGGTCGTTAGGACAAAAACCACGGCATTCTTGGACTTTTTTCCAGGGGGAGGTTTGCCTGTACTAATTGTCCAAGTCTGTGTTCAACTCACTGTCAGACGGCGTGGAAAGGCCTCGGCCGCCGCGCTCGCACAGCGAAACTTTCCTAACAAAAACAAGAGCCCAAAGGGCAAGAGAGCGAGCCATGTATGCGTGCAATTGCTGCAGCATTCCGACGTACAAAATCAGGGATTTCGGTGAATCGGTGAAGTCGGCGACGTTCGATTTCGCCCGCATGCAACACCGCATGAACATCCTGCCCTACCCCCATCGACATGATTTTTTCCACGTCATCTGGGTCACCCACGGGTCAGGTACGCACATCATCGACTCAGTGCGTTATTGCGTGAAACCCAACACCCTGTTCTTCATGATGCCGGGACAGATCCACGACTTCGAACTGTCCGACGACACCACCGGCTACAACCTCAATTTCAGCGCGGAGTACTTCCTGCTGAACATGCGCAACGATGTGGCGATCAGCGACATTCCGTTCTTCCGCATGGCCGATCCGATCCAGGCGCTGTACCTGACCGACGATGTCGCCGCCCAGCTACAACGGGTCATCGACAGGATCGAGGAGGAGTACCGCGGCGAGCGCACGGGCTACCACGACATCATCCGCTCCTACCTGCACATCTTCTTCCTGCACGCTGCGCGACTGATCAGCGTGACGGACATCCAGGACCATGCCTCGCCGAACATCGTGCTGGCGAGGCGCTTTCGCAATCTGCTGGAAAAGGAGCCGATCACCCTGGTCAGTGCAGGGCGATTCGCCTCGATGCTGCATATCACCGAGCGCAGGCTCTCCGAGGCGACCAAGGCCGCCGAAGGGCTGACCGCCACCGAGGTCATACAGCACCGCCTGGCGCTGGAAGCCAAGCGTCTGCTGGCCCATTCCGAATTCAACATCGCCACCGTGGCAACGCGCCTGGGTTTCGAGGATCCGGCTTACTTCAGCCGCTTCTTCAAGAAAAAGGTGGGGCAGTCGCCCTCAGAGTTCAAACGCAGCATGCATGCCGACGAAGCACTGAACGCCTGAGTCGGCGATTACAGGTGGAAGGGCTTGTCGCGGGTGGGCGACGCTTCATCCGTCCACCACCCCGCGATCTCCACGTCCTGAGCATGGCGCGTATTCGGGGCTTGGGGGATGTGACTCAGGCAACGTGTGGAAGGGCTTCAGCAGCCGCAGTGTGAAAGGCTCACCCACTCCCGGTTACCGCTGAAGCGCCCCACAGCAATACTGCGAGGCCTCGACGGCTCAGCGCACCACGATACCGCGACTGGCCAGGTAGGCCTTGGCTTCCGGCACGGTGTACTCGCCGAAGTGGAAGATGCTCGCGGCCAGCACGGCATCGGCTTTGCCTTCGAGGATGCCGTCGGCCAGGTGCTGCAGGTTGCCGACACCACCAGAGGCGATCACCGGCACGCGCACGGCCTCGCTGATGGCGCGGGTCACACCGAGGTCGTAACCGCTCTTCACGCCGTCCTGATCCATGCTGGTGAGCAGGATCTCACCGGCGCCCAGGCCTTCCATCTTGCGCGCCCACGCCACGGCGTCCAGGCCGGTCGGCTTGCGCCCGCCGTGGGTGAAGATCTCCCAGCGGCCCGGCTCGCCCGGTGCGGACACACGCTTGGCGTCGATGGCGACGACGATGCATTGCGAGCCGAAACGCGCGGCGGCTTCGCCGACGAACTCAGGGTTGAACACCGCGGCGGTGTTGATCGACACCTTGTCGGCACCGGCATTGAGCAGGTTGCGGATGTCCTGCACGGTGCGCACGCCGCCGCCGACGGTGAGCGGAATGAACACCTGGCTGGCCATGCGCTCGACGGTGTGCAGGGTGGTGTCGCGGCCATCGACGCTGGCGGTGATGTCGAGGAAGGTGATCTCGTCGGCGCCCTGCTCATCGTAGCGACGAGCGATTTCCACCGGATCACCGGCGTCGCGGATGTTCTCGAACTTGACGCCCTTGACCACGCGGCCGTTGTCCACGTCGAGGCAGGGGATAATGCGTTTAGCCAGTGCCATACGGAGCTCCCGTAGGGTGGGTGCAACCCACCGATAAAGATTGCGTCAATTGTGGCGGGTTTCACCCGCCCTACGGTTCAACCCTTGAAGCTGTCGCAGAAGGCCTGGGCCTCGGCCACATCCAGGGTGCCTTCGTAGATCGCGCGGCCGGTGATGGCGCCGATGATGCCGGGCGAGCGCGCCAACAGCAGCTTCTCGATATCACCGAGGTTGTGGATGCCGCCGGAGGCGATCACCGGAATGCGGCTGGCGGCAGCCAGCGCGGCGGTGGCTTCGACATTGCAGCCCTGCATCATGCCGTCTTTGGCGATGTCGGTATAAACGATGGCGGACACACCGTCAGCCTCGAAGCGCTTGGCCAGGTCGGTGGCCTGCACGCTGGACACTTCCGCCCAGCCGTCAGTGGCGACGAAACCGTCCTTGGCATCCAGGCCGACGATGACCTTGCCGGGGAAGGCCTTGCACGCCTCGGTGACGAACTCCGGCTCTTTAACCGCCTTGGTGCCGATGATCACGTAGCTGACGCCAGCGCGAACGTAGTGCTCGATGGTCTCCAGGGTACGGATACCGCCGCCGATCTGGATCGGCAGGGTCGGGTAGCGCTTGGCGATGGCGGTGACCACTTCACCATTGACCGGCTGCCCTTCGAAGGCGCCGTTAAGATCGACCAGATGCAGACGACGGCAGCCACCCTCGACCCACTTGGCAGCCATACTCACCGGGTCATCGGAGAACACCGTGGAGTCTTCCATACGGCCCTGGCGCAGACGCACGCAAGCGCCGTCCTTCAGATCGATAGCGGGGATAATCAGCATCGGTTGAACCTGCTCAAGTTTGAATTCAGTAAGGCGCTCAGCTCTTCTCGAGCGCCCAGAGGTCGCTCTCGATGCTTTCGAACCTGTCTTTCAGGTGCGCCTGCACATCGAGAATCGCCTTGTTGTAGTAGTGCGGCGCCAGCTCGCGGCTAATCTGGTCGAGGACTTCCTGCACTTCGAAGGTACCCAGTTGCAGCTCGAAACGCTGGTCGAGAAAGCGCTTCAGCATCAGCAGCGCGGCCTGCTCCTGGGCAGGCTCAAGCGCGAGACTGGGGACCTTGCTGCGGGCCATTACCAGCGACCATCCCAGGCGGCGAAGTTCTGCAGCAGCTGCAAGCCATGGGTATGGCTCTTCTCCGGGTGGAACTGCACGGCGAAGCGCGACCCCTCGGCCAGTGCCGCGGCGAAGTCCTTGCCGTAGTGACCGCGACCGACCACCTGCTGCGGCTTGCCGGCCTCGATGTAATAGCTGTGCACGAAGTAGAAGCGTGCGCTGTCCGGAATGTCGTGCCACAGCGGGTGTTTCACCGCCTGCGCCACTTCGTTCCAACCCATGTGCGGCACCTTCAGGCGCTCGCCATCCTCGGCCAGATCCTTGCCGAAGAAGCGCACCTGACCGGGGAACAGGCCGATACAGTCGACGCCATCGTTCTCCTCGCTGCGCTCGAGCAGCGCCTGCATACCGACGCAGATACCGAGGAACGGACGGTCGGCGCTGACTTCACGCACCAGCTCGTCGAAGCCCAGGCGCTTGATCTCGGCCATGCAGTCGCGGATCGCGCCGACACCGGGGAACACCACGCGGTCGGCCTCGCGGATCACCTTGGCGTCCGAGGTCACCAGCACGCGGCCAGCGCCGACATGCTCCAGCGCCTTGGCCACCGAGTGCAGGTTGCCCATGCCATAGTCGATTACGGCTACTGTCTGCATTTACAGGCAGCCCTTGGTCGAAGGCATCTGCCCGGCCATACGCGGGTCCAGCTCGACAGCCATGCGCAGCGCGCGGCCGAAGGCCTTGAACACGGTTTCGATCTGGTGGTGGGTGTTGTGCCCACGCAGGTTGTCGATGTGCAGGCTGACCAGCGCGTGGTTGACGAAACCCTGGAAGAACTCCTGGAACAGATCGACATCGAAGTTGCCAACCACCGCACGGGTGAACGGCACGTGCATCTGCAGGCCCGGACGCCCGGAGAAGTCGATCACCACGCGCGACAGCGCTTCGTCCAGCGGCACATAGGAATGGCCGTAACGAGTCATGCCCTTCTTGTCGCCAATGGCCTTGGTGAAGGCCTGGCCGAGGGTAATGCCGACGTCCTCGACGGTGTGGTGGTCGTCGATATGCAGATCGCCCTTGCACTCGATATCGAGGTCGATCAGACCATGACGGGCGATCTGGTCGAGCATGTGCTCGAGAAAGGGCACACCGATATCGAAGCGCGCCTTACCGGTGCCATCCAGGTTGATCGAGACCTTGACCTGGGTCTCCAGGGTGTTGCGCTCGACGAATGCCGTACGTTCGGCCATCACCAGCTCCACGAATTACTAACGGAAAAAGGCCAGCATTATAGGCGTGCCGGGGCGGCAACGGCTACCGGCGATGGTCGGACGGGCAGAAACGAAAAAGCCCGCGCAGGCGCGAGGCCTGAGCGGGCTTTTCCACAAGCACGGCGTTACTGGAACAGCACGACGGTCTTCTGCAGGGTGATCCACACACCCCAGGCCAGCGGAATACCCACCACCAGCCAGGCGGCAACTGCCACCGGCTTGCTCGACGGATCAGCCGACCACTCCAGCTCGCTCGCTGCCGGCGCCGACTTCTCGCCATGAGCGCGCTCGGCGGCCAGCTCGGCCTCGGTCATGAAATACTTCGGCGCCACCGGACGCACCAGGGCATTACAGATGAAGCCCAGCACCAGCAGACCGGCAAGGATGTACAGAGTGATGTCGTAGGCCGCAGCCTTCTCCACACCGATGCTCAGCTGGTACTCGCGCAGGTAGTTGACCAGCACCGGGCCGAGCACACCAGCCACCGCCCAGGCAGTCAGCAGGCGACCGTGGATCGCGCCGACCATCTGCGTACCGAACAGGTCGGCCAGGTAGGCAGGCACAGTCGCGAAACCGCCGCCGTACATCGACAGGATGATGCAGAACGCCAGCACGAACAGCGCCAGGCTACCCAGTTGACCGAGCATCGGCACCGAAGCGTAAAGCGCGAAGCCCAGACCGAAGAACACGAAGTAGGTGCCCTTGCGCCCGATGAAGTCCGAGCAGGAAGCCCAGAAGAAGCGGCCACCGATGTTGAACAGGCTGAGCAGACCGGTGAAGCCCGCAGCGATGGCGGCGATCTCGACCAGTTGCGCGGAGCTGAGCTCGTTGAAGGCCAGGTCGACACCGATCAGCTTGCCGGCGAAGACCTCCTGCAGCAGTGGCGAAGCCATGCCGATGATGCCGATACCGGCCGACACGTTCAGGCACAGCACAGCCCAGACCAGCCAGAACTGCGGGGTCTTCCACGCGGTGTTCACGTGTACGTGACCCTTGGTGATCATCGCGTTGTTGGCCTTGGCTGCCGGCGCGGTCCAGCCTGCCGGTTTCCAGCCGGTCGGCGGTACGCGGTAGGACAGCGCACCACCCATCATGAAGATGAAGTAGATCACCGCCATGACCACGAAACTCTGCCAGACGCCCACGCCTTCAGCCGACGCGAAGTGATTCATCAGAATCGCCGCCAGCGGCGCACCGACCATCGCACCACCGCCGAAGCCCATGATCGCCATGCCGGTGGCCATGCCGCGCTTGTCCGGGAACCACTTGATCAGGGTCGACACCGGCGAGATATAACCCAGGCCGAGACCGATACCGCCGATTACCCCCGAGCCCAGCCATAGCAGCCAGATCTGGTGGCTATAGATACCCAGCGCGGAAATCAGCAGACCGCCGCACCAGCACAGCGCGGAGACCACGCCAGCCTTGCGCGGACCAGCATGTTCCAGCCAGCCACCCCAGATGGCAGCCGAGCAGCCGAGGAAAACGAAGAACAGGGTATAGATCCAGCCGAGCATGGAGATCTGCCAGTCGCAGTTGCTGGCGAAAATCTGCTCGAAGAAGCCCATTTCCGGGGCACAGGCCGTGGCAGCGGTGATACCGACCGCCTTCGACAGCGGCAACCAGAATACCGAGAAGCCGTAGGCCATGCCGATACACAGGTGAATGGCGAGAGCGGCTGGCGGAACCAACCAACGGTTGAAACCGGGGCGCGCGATGATGCGCTCCTTGGACAGAAATGCAGGCTTCGCCACATCGCCGTCCAATACAAAGGCGTCAGTCATAGAGTAGGTCTCTTCTTATGGTTACGAGCAAGCAAGGGCAATCGCATAGACTCGCCGAGGTAAAAGCTTGCGGAGAGTAGCACCGGGGCGCGACAAATCGCCGCGCAAGAAGTCAATTTTTATCAATTTATGCAGATTTTTTGCTTTTTACGCAAAAACTCAAAAGACCTCATCTATTGCGTGATAGATGGCGTCGATACAACTGCCAATCCGCGGCACGGCGCAGCTGCGGGGAACCGCTCGAACCTATTCCGATCCAAGCTCGAGCCGATCCCTGTTCAGCGCCTCAAGCAGGCGCCTGGACATGGCGCCATGACGCTATAATCGGCAGTCTTCTGCACACCGCCATTCCAGCTCTCGAAACCAAGGACCCGTCCATGAAAGCGCTAGGCAAGATTCTGGGCCTTTTCTTTCTCGGCTTGCTGCTGATCATAGTGGCGCTGCTGTTCGCTCTGACTCATCTGTTCGACCCCAACGACTACAAGGATGAGATCCGCCAGATCGCCCGCGACAAGGCCAACCTCGAGCTGCAGCTCAGGGGCGACATCGGCTGGAGCCTGTTCCCCTGGCTGGGCCTGGAGCTGACCGACGCCACCCTGGCCAGCGCCGAGACCCCGGACAACCCCTTCGCCGACCTGCGCATGATCGGCCTTTCCGTCCGCGTGATGCCGCTGCTGCGCAAGGAAGTGCAGATGAGCGACATCCGCGTCGACGGCCTCAACCTCAATCTGCAGCGTGACGACAAAGGCCATGGCAACTGGGAAGGCGTCGGCCGCCCAGCCCAGGCCAGTGCGCCACAGCAAACGCCCAGCGAGCCGGCGCCGAGCGAAGAGACGCCGCCGAGCCAGCCGAGCGACAAACCGGCCGGCCAACCGCTAAAGCTGGATATCGACAGTCTGACCCTGAGCAACTCGCGCATCGACTACAGCGACGCGCAAAAAGGTCAGCAATTCACCGTCGAGAATATCGAGCTGAAAACCGGCGCCATCCGCGAGGGTGCCAGCATCCCGGTCAAGCTCAGTGCCTTCTTCGGCACCAACCAGCCAGTGCTGCGCGCACGCAGCGAGATTGAAGGCCAGCTACGTTTCGACCGCGCGCTCAAGCGCTATCAGTTCGAAGACCTGAAACTGGCCGGCGAAGCCTCGGGCGAGCCACTCAAGGGCAAGACCCTGAATTTCTCCGCCCAGGGCCAACTGCTGGTCGACCTGGCCGCCAACGTCGCCGAGTGGAATGGCCTCAAGCTCTCCGCCAACCAATTGCGCGCCCTCGGCGAGATCAAGGCACGCGAGCTGGACAAGGACGCGAAGATTTCCGGCGGCCTGTCCATCGCCTCGCTCAACCTGCGCGAGTTCCTCGACGGCATCGGCGTCGAATTGCCGGCCATGCAGGCCAGCGATGCCCTCAACCAGTTCGAACTGGTCAGCCGCCTGAACGGTTCCAGCAAGGGCATGATGCTCGAAGAGCTCAACCTCAAGCTCGACGGCAGCACCTTCAGCGGCAACCTCGGCGTGAGCGACTTTGCCAAGCAGGCCCTGCGCGCTGACCTCAAGGGCGACAAGCTCGACCTGAACCGCTACCTGCCGCCCAAAACCCAGGACAGCGCCGCAGCCGCACGCAAGGCCGAGGTCAAGGACAGCATCGCCGGCGCCGGCAAGGACGGCTCCACCCCACTGCCCAACAAACCCACCCAACAGGCCTGGAGCGACGAGAAAGTGCTGCCGGTGGACCAGCTGCGCAAGCTCGACCTGCAACTGGCGCTCAGCCTCGCCCAGCTCACCTACGACAAGCATCAGCTCAGCGACGTCAATCTCAAGGCCAATGGCCGTGGTGGCCTGATCACGGTGGAAGAGGCGCGCGGCAAACTGCAGGGCGGCAGCTTCGTCAGCAGCGGACGCATCGACGTGCGCCAGGCCGAGCCGATGCTCAGCCTGGAACAACGCATCAGCCGCATGCCGCTGGAGCCACTGCTGAAGAAGGACGACCAGCCTTCGCCGATCAAGGGCTTGCTCGACCTCGATGCCAAGTTCAACACGCGCGGCAACAGCCAGAAGGCCTGGGTCGAAGCGCTCAACGGCAACGCCAGCTTCGCCCTCAACGACGGCGTGCTGGTCGACGCCAACCTCGAACAGCAGCTGTGCCGTGGTATCGCCACCCTCAACCGCAAGGCGCTGAGCAACCCACCAAGCGGTAAGGACACCCCCTTCCGCGAACTCAAGGGCAGCCTCAGCGTGCGCGATGGCGTCGCCCATAACCCGGACCTCAAGGCCCAGGTGCCGGGCCTGGCAGTCAGCGGCAACGGCGACCTCGACCTGCGTGTGCTCGGCCTCGACTACAAGGTGGGTATCGCGCTGGAAGGGGACCAGCGCGAAATGCCCGATCCGGCCTGCCAGGTCAACGAGCGCTACGTCGGCATCGAATGGCCGCTGCGCTGCCGCGGCCCGCTGGAACTCGGCGCCAAGGCCTGCCGCCTGGATCAGGACGGCCTCGGCAAGATCGCCGCACGCCTGGCCGGCAACAAGCTGACCGAGAAGCTGGAAGAGAAGCTCGGCGACAAGGTCAGCCCGGATCTGAAAGACGCACTCAAGGGCCTGTTCAACCGATGAGCCCCGAGCAGTTCAACGGCGCCGTGCTGGCCTGGTACGACCAGCACGGGCGCAAGGATCTGCCCTGGCAGCAGAACATCACCCCGTATCGCGTCTGGGTATCGGAAATCATGCTGCAGCAGACCCAGGTCAGCACCGTGCTCGGCTACTTCGATCGCTTCATGGCCGCGCTGCCGACCGTGAAGGACCTGGCCGAAGCGCCGGAAGACGAAGTGCTGCACCTGTGGACCGGCCTGGGCTACTACACCCGCGCGCGCAACCTGCAGAAGACCGCACAGATCGTCATGCGTGAGCACGGTGGCGAGTTCCCGCGCAGCGTCGACGCGCTTAGCGAACTACCCGGCATCGGTCGCTCCACCGCCGGCGCCATCGCCAGCCTGAGCATGGGCGTGCGTGCGCCGATCCTCGACGGCAACGTCAAGCGCGTACTGGCGCGCTACGTCGCGCAGGAGGGCTACCCTGGCGAGCCGAAGGTGGCCAAACAGCTGTGGGACGTCGCCGAGCGCTTCACCCCGCACGAACGGGTCAACCACTACACCCAGGCGATGATGGACCTCGGCGCCACCCTTTGCACGCGCAGCAAACCCACCTGCCTGCTGTGCCCGGTGCGCAGCGGCTGCCAGGCGCACCTGCTCGGCCTGGAAATCCGCTATCCGGTGTCCAAGCCGCGCAAGGCACTGCCGCAGAAACGCACGCTGATGCCGCTGCTGGTCAACGCTGCCGGTGACATCCTGCTCTATCGTCGCCCCTCCACCGGGCTGTGGGGCGGACTGTGGAGCCTGCCGGAGCTGGACGATCTCGCCCAACTCGACGACCTCGCCGGGCAACAACAGCTCGCACTCGGCGAACGCCGCGAACTGGAGGGCCTGACCCACACCTTCAGCCATTTCCAGCTAGCCATCGAACCCTGGCTGATCGAGGCAACCGAACAGCCAGGTCGCGTGGCCGAGGCCGACTGGCTCTGGTATAACCTCGCCACCCCGCCGCGCCTGGGGCTTGCCGCCCCGGTAAAGAAGCTGCTCAAGCGCGCGGCGCAAGCCATTACCGCTGGAGAACCGACATGACCCGCACCGTACAGTGCCGCAAATACAAACAGGAACTGCCCGGCCTGGATCGCGCGCCCTACCCTGGCCCCAAAGGCGAAGACATCTTCACCAACGTTTCCAAGCAGGCCTGGGACGAGTGGCAAAAGCACCAGACCATGCTGATCAACGAGCGTCGCCTGAACATGATGAACGCCGAAGACCGCAAGTTCCTCCAGGCCGAGATGGACAAGTTCCTCTCCGGCGAGGAATACGCCCAGGCCGAAGGCTACGTACCGCCAAGCGAATAAGAATGCTTGTGGGAGGGGCTTTAGCCGCGATAAGGACTGGTATCCCCGCACACCAGCCGTCAGGCTCTCGATAGCGGTGCGCACGGCGCACCCTACCCCTCACGAACCTAAGCGCCCGAAATAATTAAATATTTTTCAAACCAGCGCTTGACACTGATCCTTCAAATCCGTCTAATAGCGCCCCGTTGGCCCAGGTAGCTCAGTTGGTAGAGCAGGGGATTGAAAATCCCCGTGTCGGCGGTTCGATTCCGTCCCTGGGCACCATGAATACCGAAACCCCCGATGCCACTGGTGTCGGGGGTTTTCTGTTTCTAGCACTCAAGCTGCGTCCGCATGGTCGTACAAAAATGGGCTTGGTGTTTCTTGCCCCGTAGCAGCGCAACCGAATAATCGCTATCTCGCCTCAAATACGGGTGAGCTCAGCGGCAAATACAGGTGACTTACCCTGTAAATACGAGTGACCTCCGAGCAAATGCAGGTGACCTCGGCGTAAATACGAGTGACCTCGTCAATGCATTGCTCAAAACATGAGCAGCACATTGATGACATGGTCGAGCTGTATTTGAACGACGTACGTTGATTGGCTCGTTTTGCATCTGCGCGACAACCATCTGCAGCCAGGCGACACCCTGACCGTAGAGCAAGCCATAGGCCAGCAAACGGCTTGGCGGTCACGGAAACGCTATGCTAGCTTGGCCGCCAGCCAGGACGGCCCGCCGTACGCCGGAGTGCATTCGAAGAAGAAGAGGACACCACCCCATGGCCGAGGCGACGCCCGCGCTGGAAATCCGCAACCTGCACAAACGCTACGGCGATCTTGAAGTGCTCAAGGGTATTTCCCTGACGGCCAAAGACGGCGACGTCATCTCCATTCTCGGCTCTTCCGGCTCCGGCAAGTCCACCTTCCTGCGCTGCATCAATCTGCTGGAAAACCCGCACAAGGGTCAGATTTTCGTCGCTGGCGAGGAGCTCAAGCTCAAGGCTGCGAAGAACGGCGATCTGGTTGCTGCCGACAACAGGCAGATCAACCGCCTGCGCAGCGAGATCGGTTTCGTCTTCCAGAATTTCAACCTGTGGCCGCACATGAGCGTGCTCGACAACATCATCGAGGCGCCGCGTCGCGTACTCGGCCAGAGCAAGGCCGAGGCCATCGAGGTGGCCGAAGCGCTGCTGGCCAAGGTCGGCATCGCCGACAAACGTCATGTTTATCCCAACCAGCTTTCCGGCGGTCAGCAGCAACGCGCGGCCATCGCCCGCACCCTGGCCATGCAGCCGAAGGTGATCCTGTTCGACGAGCCGACTTCGGCGCTCGACCCGGAGATGGTACAAGAAGTGCTTAATGTGATTCGCGCGCTTGCCGACGAGGGTCGCACCATGCTGCTGGTGACCCATGAAATGGGTTTCGCTCGCCAGGTTTCCAGCGAGGTGGTGTTTCTCCACCAGGGCCTGGTCGAGGAACAGGGGCCACCCGCCCAGGTGTTTGACAACCCCAACTCGGCACGCTGTAAACAATTCATGTCCAGCAATCGCTAACACGGAGCAACATGCATGCAGAACTATAAGAAGATCCTGCTGGCCGCAGCCGCTACCCTGGCTTTCGGCACCAGCGCTGTCGCAGCTGACAAACTGAAACTCGGCACCGAAGGCGCCTACCCACCCTTCAACCTGATCGACGCCAGTGGCAAGGTCACCGGCTTCGACGTGGAAATCGGCCAGGCGCTGTGCGCCAAGATGCAGGCCGAGTGCGAAGTGGTCACCTCTGACTGGGATGGCATCATCCCGGCCCTGAACGCCAAGAAGTTCGACTTCCTGATCGCCTCGATGTCGATCACCGAGGAGCGCAAGGCGGCGGTCGACTTCACCGAGCCCTACTACACCAACAAGCTGCAGTTCATCGCACCGAAGTCGGCTGACTTCAAGACCGATGCCGGCAGCCTCAAAGGCAAGGTGATCGGTGCGCAGCGCGCTACCATCGCCGGCACCTGGCTGGAAGACAACCTGGACAAGGTGGTCGACATCAAGCTGTACGACACCCAGGAAAACGCCTACCTCGACCTGGCTTCCGGCCGTCTCGACGGCGTGCTGGCTGACACCTTTGTCAACTGGGAATGGCTCAAGAGCGACGCCGGCAAGGACTTCGAGTTCAAGGGCGACCCGGTATTCGATAACGACAAGATCGGCATCGCCGTGCGCAAGGGCGACCCGCTGCGCGAGAAGCTGAACACCGCTCTGCAGGCCATCATCGAAGACGGCACCTACAAGCAGATCAACGACAAGTACTTCCCGTTCAGCATCTATTGATGACCTGACGGCATTGCGCCGCCCATTGGGCGGCGCAGTCGCCCGAGCCCTCCAATGATTTTCGAACTCCACGGATTCGGCCCCGCCCTGGCCGCCGGCACCCTGATGACCATCAAACTGGCGCTGTCCGCGCTGGCTGTAGGTCTGGTGCTCGGCCTGCTCGGCGCGCTGGCCAAGACTTCGCCGTACAAGCCGCTGCAGTGGCTCGGCGGCAGCTATTCCACCATCGTGCGCGGTGTGCCCGAACTGCTCTGGGTGCTGCTGATCTATTTCGGCACGGTTGGCCTGATGCGCAGCCTGGCCGACCTGCTTGGCGTCGAGAGCCTCGAACTCTCCGCCTTCGCCGCGGGCACCATTGCCCTCGGCCTGTGTTTCGGTGCCTACGCCACCGAAGTGTTCCGTGGTGCCATCCTGGCGATCCCCAAGGGCCACCGCGAAGCCGGCCAGGCACTCGGCATGTCCAAGGCACGCATTCTCTGGAAGTTGATCCTGCCGCAGATGTGGCGCATCGCCCTGCCCGGCCTGGGCAACCTGTTCATGATTCTGATGAAGGACACCGCTCTGGTGTCGGTGATCGGCCTGGAGGAGATCATGCGCCGCTCGCAGATCGCCGTGACCGCCAGCAAGGAGCCCTTCACCTTCTACATGGTCGCAGCCTTCATTTATCTGGGCCTGACCGTTCTCGCCATGATCGGCCTGCATTTCCTCGAGAAGCGCGCTAGCCGCGGCTTCGTCCGGAGCACGTCATGAACTGGGAAGTCATCATCAAGTGGCTGCCGCGCCTGTCCGAAGGTGCGCTGCTGACCCTGGAGCTGGTGGCCATCGCGGTCGTCGCCGGCCTGATCCTCGCACTGCCGATGGGCATCGCCCGCGCGTCCAAGCACTGGTACGTGCGCGCCCTACCCTATGGCTACATCTTTTTCTTCCGCGGCACACCGCTGCTGGTACAGCTGTTTTTGGTCTACTACGGCCTGGCGCAATTCGACGCCGTGCGCCAGGGCCCACTCTGGCCCTACCTGCGCTCGCCGTACTGGTGCGCGATCATCACCATGACCCTGCACACCGCCGCCTATATCGCCGAAATCCTGCGCGGCGCCATCCAGGCCGTGCCACCCGGTGAAGTGGAAGCGGCACGCGCACTGGGCATGTCGCGAGCCAAGACCATGTTCTACATCATCCTGCCGCGCGCCGCACGCATCGGCCTGCCGGCCTACAGCAACGAAGTGATCCTGATGCTCAAGGCCAGCGCCCTGGCCAGCACCGTGACGCTGCTGGAGCTGACCGGCATGGCGCGCACGATCATCGCGCGCACCTATCTGCCGGTGGAGATCTTCTTTGCCGCAGGCCTGTTCTACCTGGTCATCGCCTTCGTTCTGGTACGCGCCTTCCGCCTGCTGGAGCGCTGGCTGCGCGTCGACGCCTGCCAGGGTCGCTAAGCCAATCGGGCGGCCCACTTGGCAGCCCGGTTCAACCAGACGCATGAGCGCCATGTCCGAGCCCATCCTAACCTCTGGCGATCTGCTCGCTCGCTTCCGGGCCCTGGACAGCTTTCTTCTGCAGCATCAGGCGCTCTGGCGCCCAAGGCCGTTTCATTACCTGCAACTGCCCTGGGAAGCGGAGCTGGCGGAGCTCGCTACCTGGCTGCGCAGTCGCTCCCTGGAGCAGGCTGAGGCCGACGACAACAGCCCCTTCGCACTCTCTGCACCAGCGCCCTATCCCGACCTGGCCCGCCAGGCACAAGCGCTTAGCCAGTTGGGTGAGATTCCAAGTCTGGACAGTCCACCGCGCGCGCACGCCTTGAGCGTCGATGTACCCGGCAGAAAGCTGGCGCAGATCCAGGCCTTTGCCAGCCACCTGCAGTTTCGCCAACGCCCCGCGCACTGGCTCGACTGGTGTTCCGGCAAGGGCCACCTCGGTCGCTGGCTGACTCAGGATGACCAGCACCTGACCTGCCTGGAATACGATCCGGCGCTGATCGAGTCCGGTAGCGCACTGAGCAAACGCCTGGGACTGGCTGCCGCACACCTACAGCAGGATGTGCTTGCCGATGATTGCGACGAACGCCTGACGAAAGAACATACCCCGGTGGCCCTGCACGCCTGTGGCGACCTGCACGTCCGCCTGCTGCAACTGGCCAGCCGCAACGGATGCCCGCAACTGGCGGTAGCGCCCTGCTGCTACAACCGCATCGCCGGCATGCACTACCAGCCGCTGTCGGCAGCGGCGCAGGGCTCAGGCCTGCAACTATCCCGCGATGACCTCGGCCTGCCGCTGAGCGAAACCGTCACGGCTGGCGCCCGCGTGCGCAGACAACGCAATCAGTCGATGGCCTGGCGCCTGGCTTTCGATCTGCTGCAACGTCAGCTACGTGGTATCGATGACTACCTGCCAACGCCATCACTGCCCAGCGACTGGTTCAGCAAACCGTTCGCCAGCTTCTGTCATGACCTCGCCGCGCTGCGCGATGTGCCGTCGCCCGGTGAGCAGGACTGGCACGCGCTGGAAGCTCGCGGCTGGCAACGCCTGGCCGAAGTGCGCAATCTGGAACTGCTGCGCAACCTGTTCCGCCGGCCACTGGAACTCTGGCTGCTGCTCGACCGCGCCCTGTATCTGCAGGAGCAGGGCTACAGGGTGAAGCTGGGCACCTTCTGCGATTACCAACTGAGCCCGCGCAACCTGCTACTGCTGGCCGAGCGCGCCTGAGTTGCACACAGAAGCTGTGGATAACTCTGTTGATCCTTTCTGGGCAAATGCTGCAAAGCCACTTGGGAATTGCCTCGTAGACATCTGATCATTTTTCGCACAGCACTCGAAGCTATAGCAAAAACAATGACTTGCGAAAAATCGTGATCCAGTGCACAGAGCCGGTGCGCAGCTATCGGATACGCCTTCTCTTTGTGCATAAGCCGAAAGCTGCTGATAGCCGAGCCCGGAAAAACCTGGCTCGAAGGTAGCTTTACTCAGGCTGACGAATGGATATAATGGCGCCCCCACAATGCCGGTATAGCTCAGCTGGTAGAGCAACTGACTTGTAATCAGTAGGTCCCGGGTTCGACTCCTGGTGCCGGCACCATATTTAAAAGCCCCGCATTGCGGGGCTTTGTCGTTTCTAGGCGCCATCCCTGCGCGTTATCACAGGAAGGATAAAGACCACGGATTGTCCACGCCGCCAGAATTGCCACCATCACGCGACCGCAACGAACTGACTTCCCAGCGCCATCGCCACTTCCAGAATACCGCGGCTCCCTTGAAATCCTCGGATTCCAACGATCCCTCGAACGGCACGCCGCCTTCTGTGATATCGGTTTTGACGTTGCCGGGAAGTTGATAGAAGCGGACAGCTGTGGCAACACAGCGAGGCCTGCCAGCGGTACGCGGGGCCCTGGACAACACCGAGCCCTACCAGAGCACCACAGCGGTGGTCGACGACCACGGCACCGCAACTGGCGGGCAACCTAAAGCCCATCATCGCGTAACGACAAGGGCGCCAGAAAACGTAGCGGGAGAAGCTCAGGCAAGGCCGATGGCGGCCCCGCAGAAACAGGCGAAGAGCGCAGTTTACGAGTTGTAAATGAGCATTTTGACTGGGCTCGCGCCCGAGCCTGTTTTTAACGCTGCATGACCAGGCGCAGTAGTTTTCACACAGCCTGAGTCGGCGCCCTTGTCGTCTCTGCCGCCGGCTTATGCCACCGACAGTTCCCGCAGTGCCGCAGCGGCCAAAAAGCCAGAGCGGGAAGCATAGCGGTGGTCTTTCTTCACCACGTCATCAATCCGTTGCAGCAGATTTTCCGGCAGGGTGGCATTGAAGCGAACAGCTTTCCCCAGATACGGGGTCACATCGAAATCGACTACAGCCCACACACCGCCGGCATAGTCGGGATTCCCCATATGCGCGTCTACTTCCTGCGCACGCGGGAGCGGATCACCATCAGCCACCAATCCTTCAAAGTGAAGGGCCAGGGCTTCCTGTGCGTTGTCCAGAGCCTCCGAGACAGTGGCGCCTGCCGAGAAACAGCCCGGTACATCGGGCACAGTCACCCCATAGTCCGAATCAGCGTCCTTGTGCAGCACGACTGGAAATTTCATTGCTTCTGCCTCTAACGATTCATCAAACGGGCTGCTTATGCAGCCCTGGTCACACAACGGGTCGTCACTTGAGAGGTGTTGCCGGCCTCACCTGAGGCCAGCTTGTTTCAGTATGTTGTGCAGCGTTCCGACCGCTATCTCTGACTTGGGGTGTGGAACAGTCACCCGGCCTGGCTTGGTTGGATGCTTGAACTGATGATGACTGCCTTTCACCGCCACCTCGTACCACCCATCCGCCTCAATTAGCTCGATCACCTCCCTACTTCGCATCCGACCTCCTTATCGCCTGCCGATGGCGTGTATCGCACACACCTATCATGCCCGATCAAGCACTTCATACACATTATACACACCAAACCCGAAAACCGCCCAAAACACAGACGCTGAGAAAAGAGCCCCAGAAACGGACTTTCCCCCTTCCATCGGCGCGGCCTGTGCAAAAAAATTGTGCACATCGTGGGGATAGTGAAACAGGGGCGCCAGGCCAGCAGTGGCGCGGGGCCTGCCGATCTGGTGAGGTTTTCACGCGGTGAAAGGATTTGCAGATGCCTACATGCCGGCAGCATGCGTGACTTTGAAAATAGAGCGGCCTGGCCTGTATCGAATGGCCGGCATGGACCAAGTAGCAGGCAGCCCAGAAAGTCCCCCGAGAACAGAAAACACCGCCACAGGCTGAGCCAACTGATCCCGAGACACGCTTCAGCAGATGCGTACCAGCGAACGTCATGCAAGTACCTTTACGCCTGCCACCATCAGGACCAGCGCCAACCCGATCTGAATCCAGCGCCCGGTGATTTTTCCGGCCAGCAAGCTCCCCAGCAGCACCGCCGGGACCGAACCCAGCAACAGGCTGATCAACATCCACCCATCCACCATCCCGGCAAACAGATAACCCAACCCTGCAACGACAGCGAGCGGAATGGCATGCACGATATCGGTGGCCACCAGACGATGGGGAGTCATGCGCAGAGGGTAGAGAAACAACAGCATCACACTACCCAGCGCGCCAGCGCCAACAGAGGTCAAGGCCACACAGAGCCCCAGCACCGCGCCTGAAACCACGGTCAGGACAGGCTGCACGGCCTTGAAGCGCTCTGCCTGGCTGACGCGACGGTTTCGGGCATATGCCATCAACCTCGGCGCCGCCAACAGCCCCACGGCAGTGATCAAAACCACCACGCCAATTGCCTTGCTTAGCCATTCCACCTTGGCCACCTGCGCGCCCAGGCTCACCAGCACTACGACGAACAAGGCCAGGGGCAGGCTGCCCAACCACAAGCGCTTGGCTACCTGCCAGTCCACCTGGCCGTTGGCATGATGAATACGCGCGCCCACCAGCTTGGTAATGGCGGCAAACCACAGATCGGTTGCAATTGCAGTGACTGGCGACACCCCAAATACCAGCAGCAGGATTGGCGTCATCAAGGCGCCGCCGCCAACCCCCGTCAATCCGACGACAAAACCGGTCAGCGCACCTGCCAGTGAATATGTCCAATCAATCATGCAGGGATCAGCACGGCGTTGCGCGCAGCCACGAACGAGGGGTTCAGAACATCGGGTTTGCCGTAGCGCAGGGGATTGCCCTCCCGATCCAGCACTACGCCCCCTGCGCCTTCAAGCACCGCCTGCGCAGCCGCGGTGTCCCACTCACAGGTAGGTGCCAGGCGCGGATAGATATCAGCCACCCCCTCCGCCACTCGGCAAAATTTCAAAGAGCTGCCAGCCTGTATCAGACTGACCGATCCAAGCCGCTCGATGAATGCCTGCGTTTCTTCGTTCAGATGGCTCTTGCTGGCCACAACGCGGCAACCATCATCCGGTTCAGCCGCGCTGACCTTGATCGGCTGCGTACCTGCGGCTGTCTCTCTGAATGCACCCAGGCCGGCGCCCCCCCAGTACATGCAGTCGATAGCAGGTGCATAGACCACACCCAACACACTACGACCCTGATCGATGAGAGCGATATTGACCGTGAACTCGCCATTACGCGCGATGAATTCCTTGGTGCCATCAAGAGGATCGATCAACCAAAAGCGCCCCGAGCCATTGCGATGCGCCAGCGAACGCTCATCTTCTTCCGACACCACTGGATAGCCGGGCGACAAAGAACCAAGGGCGCTGTTCAAGACAACGTGAGCGGCCAAATCAGCCTCGGTAACCGGACTGTGATCTGCCTTCTCACGAACACCGCTCTGCCCACTGCCGTAAATCGACATGATGGCATCACCCGCCTGACGAGCGATTGGCAACAAAAGAGCAGCCAAGTCGATCGATACACGCTGTCGCATAATGTAAATCCCTGTGATTTAATTTGATCAGCGAATCTTATCACGCGATTTTTATTGCTCGGAATCAATATGACCCAAACTACGACAGCCGCTGCAGGTGATTTTGCCGGGCTCGAGGCCGAACAGGTCTGGGATACCCATCTCGCCTACGAACACCTCAAAGCGTGCGGCGAGGCCGATACCAAGCGCACGGCCGAACGCCGTCTGAACGCTCAGGGTCTGCTGCCTGCTGAATTGACTGAAGAAGCACTGCAAGACGAGCATGGCCGCGCCCCCAACAGAATCGTACTGGCATGGGCCATGGAGCAAGCGCGCAAACGCCGCGACAGAGTGCTGTTCGTTCAACTGAGCCCGCTACCCAGCGGAAAGCCCTGTCTGCACGCAAACGATGCCAGGGGCGCGCGCTTCTGGGTGCCATTGGCAAATGTCGCGTGGGAAACAGTCCGCACGGCCTGTGTCGCATTGCAAGAACACATCGGCAAGCCCGTCGCGGTGTTTCCGCATGGCTCGTTGGTAGCCTCGATGCGCAACGCGGACGAGATGCCTGACATCCACTGCTGCGTGCAGGTCTACCAGCCGGTGCTACCGCCTCAACTCAAGCTCCACCGGTTCGATTCAATGCCCGCAGAGGCGGTATCCGAACTATCCCCGCACCTCAAGCGCCTGGAAGCAGAGAGCATTCACATCATCCGTGAGGCGGTAGCCGAGGCGCAGAATCCCGCGATGCTCTATTCCATCGGCAAAGACAGTGGCGTGATGCTCCACCTTGCCCGCAAGGCCTTCTTCCCCTCACCGCCACCCTTTCCGTTACTGCACGTAGACACGCGCTGGAAGTTTCAGGAGATGTATCTGTTCCGTGATTTCATGGCACGTGAGAGCGACATGGACTTGCTGGTACACACCAACCCGGAAGCCATCGAAAAGAATATCAACCCTTTCGATCATGGCTCTTCGCTGCATACCGACATCACCAAAACCGAAGGGCTCAAGCAGGCGCTGGACAAGTACAAATTTGACCTCGTGTTTGGTGGCGCGCGCCGCGATGAAGAAAAATCCCGCGCCAAGGAGCGCATCTTCTCGTTTCGCAGCGCAACCCAGCGCTGGGATCCGAAAAGCCAGCGCCCGGAACTCTGGAACCTCTACAACACCCGTAAAAGCCAGGATGCCAGCATTCGGGTATTCCCCCTGTCGAACTGGACCGAACTCGATATCTGGCACTACATCTACCTGGAAAACATCCCCATGGTGCCCCTGTACTTTGCCAAGTTGCGGCCTGTGGTCGTGCGACCCGAGATGATCATGCTGGTCGACGACGAGCGCTGCAAACTGCTGCCCGGCGAAGACATTCAGATGCGCAAAGTGCGTTTCCGCACACTGGGCTGTTACCCGCTGACAGGGGCCGTGGAGTCAGAAGCGCAGACGCCGGAAGACATCCTGCTGGAAATCATCAACACACGACAATCCGAACGGCAGGGCCGTCGAATCGATACGGATAGCGCAGGCTCCATGGAGAAGAAAAAACAAGAGGGCTACTTCTGATGGCACGCCTCAAGAAAAGCATCTCGCCTGAACAGCACGCCCACAAGACGGCAACACTGAGCGAATGGCTCGAGCAGCAAGCCAATCAGGACCTGTTGCGTTTTATCACCTGCGGTAGCGTCGATGACGGCAAAAGCACGCTTATCGGCCGCTTGCTCTGGGAAGCACAGCAGGTCTTCGACGATCAGTTGAGTACGCTGCAGGCCGACTCCAAGCGCCATGGCACCCAAGGCAACGATATTGACTTCGCCTTGCTGGTCGATGGCCTGGCAGCCGAGCGAGAACAGGGCATCACCATCGATGTGGCCTACCGCTTCTTCTCCACACCGCATCGCAAATTCATCGTGGCCGACACCCCTGGCCACGAGCAATACACGCGCAACATGATCACAGGAGCCTCCACCGCCGACGTTGCGGTACTGCTGGTCGATGCGCGCCAAGGCGTGATGACGCAAACCCGCCGGCACGCTTATCTGGCAGCACTGGTGGGCATAAAGCACATCATCCTGGCCATCAACAAGATGGATCTGGTGGCGTATGACGCTCAGGTGTTCGCCGATACGCTGGCTGCGTTCAACACTGCGGCCGAGCCATTGGGATTCGACAGTATCACCGCCATCCCATTGTCGGCTCTCAAGGGCGACAACATCACCTCCCGCTCGGCGCATACGCCCTGGTACCAGGGCCCAACCCTCATGGCCTGCCTGGAAACCATCGACCCTCGTCCCCCCAGGGAATTCAAAACGGTCTTTCCCGTTCAATGGGTCAACCGTCCGGATGCCAGCTTCCGAGGCTTCAGCGGCACATTGGCCTCCGGCCAGCTAGCCGTTGGCAACGAAGTGCGCGTAACGGCTTCCGGGCAAACGGCCAAGATCGCACGCATCGTCACCGCCAACGGTGATCTCGACTGTGCCAACCCGGGTGACGCAATCACGCTGGTATTGGACCGCGAAGTCGACTCCTCGAGAGGCGACATACTGGCGCGCGCTGAGCAACCGCTGGAAATGACCGACCAGTTCGAAGCCACCCTGGTCTGGATGCACGACGAGCCTGGCCTGATAGGCCGCTCCTACGAGATCAAACTGGCGAACCAATGGGCCAGCGCCAGCCTTACCGCACTGAAGCACCGCATAGACGTCAACACCCAAGCTCATGAATCGTGCCGCCAGCTGCAGCTTAACGACATCGCAGTGGCCAACCTTGCACTGAGCAAGCCACTGGTTTTCGATACCTACGCCCAATCAAACACCCTGGGCGGATTCCTGCTGGTCGACAAATACACCCACAGCACCGTCGCCGCCGGCATGATCCGCTACAACCTGCGCCGCGCACAAAACGTACATCGCCAGGCACTCAGCATTACCCGCGAGGACCGCGAACGCCTTAATGGCCATAAAGGCAAGGTCATCTGGTTCACCGGCCTTTCCGGCTCGGGAAAATCGACCATCGCCAACGCCCTGGAGAAAGAACTCCACGCCCAGGGCAAACGCACCTATATCCTCGATGGCGACAACGTTCGCCAAGGCCTGAACAAGGACCTGGGCTTTACCGATGCCGACCGGGTGGAAAATCTTCGACGCGTGGCTGAAGTAGCCAAACTGATGATGGACGCCGGGCTGATCGTGATGACGGCATTTATAAGCCCCTTCCGCGCAGAGCGCCAGATGGCTCGGGAGCTGATCGGAGAAGATAACTTTATCGAAGTGTTCATCGACACGCCGCTGGCCGTGTGCGAGCAGCGTGATCCGAAGGGGCTCTATAAGAAGGCGAGAAGCGGGCAGCTACCGAACATGACGGGTATCAGCAGCCCTTATGAACCCCCACAGCAATCAAATATGGTGATCACGACATCTACCACAGAAGATGTCGTGGCGCAGATAACCCACTATCTTGCTGACGAGGCCAAATAAGGCAATGCCTCGGAAAGTTGTGTGATGACAATGGCTTCATTGGCACTCCTGTCGACCTTCAAGTGCAATAGCGTGCCGACGCCCGCAGCGCGGCCAGCGGCCATGTCGGTAAGCTTGTCACCAATAAAAATTGATTGCTCCAGATCGATGCCTAGCTCGCTTTGAGCCTGCAGTAACATGCCGGGGGCAGGCTTACGAAACTCGCTCTCTCGGTGGTACTCCCCCATGCCATGCTCTGGGTGGTATGGGCAAAAGTAGACAGCGTCGATTATTCCGCCGTGCTCAGCGAACCTTGCCTTCATCCATTTCGTCAGCGCATGAAAAACCAACTCGCTGTAGAAGCCTCGTCCAATACCAGCTTGATTCGTCACAACAACAACGAGGTATCCGTTGCGGTTGGCAGAAGCTACCAGTTCGAAAATACCTTCTACGAATTCGAATGCCTCTGGAGTATGAACATACCCATGATCCACATTGATCACACCATCGCGATCTAGAAACAGCGCAGGCCTATTCATAGAGTTGCCAAGAGCGTCTGCGCCCGCGCATAGTCATCGGGGACACCAATATCGATGAAAATTCCCTCTGTAACAAAAACCTCTACTCTTGCGCGTAAAACCTCTGCTACCAAATAGTCATTTTCAATAGAAAAGGGCTGATTTAAGAGAAATCCAGTGAGCGCATCCGTGGCCAGCACATAGCAGCCAGCGTTAATGAGACCAGGGCCAGCGGCTCCCTTTTCGGCAAAGTTTGTGATCCGGACCCCATCCACAACCAGCCTCCCATAACGCGCTGTGTCCGGCACATGCCTGCCTACAACGATTGGATGCTTCTTTGCCTGCCATTGCTTTTCGATCTGCGCAGCCTCAAGGTTTAGAAAAGTGTCACCATTAAAAATAAAGACGTGATCCTGGGTGCACGCCTCTGCCGCAAGACGAGCCGCCCCCCCAGTGCCAAGCGGCGAGTCTTCCACCATGTAGGCGAGGTCCAACCCCGCAAACCGGGAGCCAAAATGACCAGAAATTTTCTCTGCCATGAACCCCAACGAGAGAACGACTCGGGAAAAGCCCTTCTGCGCCAGCGAGCCAAGCAATATCTCTAAAAAAGGGCGACCCGCAATAGGAGCCATCGGCTTGGGTACATCGGCTACGACTTGCCGCAAGCGCGTGCCAAAACCGCCTGCAAGAACAATGGCCTCCATCATTCAGGGGCCTTGAATATGGCGCTTTCCACCAAACCGCACAGAATATGCCCCAGTACCAAATGTCCTTCCTGAATTTTGGGCGTATCCGCGCTTGGAACTTCCAGCAGGTGATCACACAGCTCACGAATTTGGCCGCCACGATTGCCCGTCAGACCTATGCAAACCAGCCCCCTAGTTCTGGCTTCCTTAAACGCTAGCAAGACATTGGCCGACTTACCGGACGTTGAATAACCAATAAACACATCGCCTTTCTGCCCATGCGCCTGCACCTGACGAGCAAAAAGATTCTCGTATCCGTAGTCGTTGCCAATGGCGGTCAGAATGGAGGTATCTGTTGTCAAGGCAATAGCCGGAAGCCCTGGACGATCGAAGGCAAAGCGACTGACAAGTTCACCAGCGATGTGCTGGGCATCAGCTGCACTACCGCCGTTGCCGGCCAGCAAAATTTTGCCACCCGAGCGAAAACACTCAATGCACGCGGCAGCCGCTTGCTCCAACTCGACTTGCAAGGGCAGGTCCAGAAGCATTGCCTGAATGACCTTCTGAGCCTCGAGTATTTTTTCGTGAATATAGCTTTGCATGCTCAATCCTTTTCTAAAAAAACGCCCCCAGCGCCGACGTATTAAACCCGCCAGGCTTGAGTACCGTGCTTGGTAAAGTGGCAGTTGCTTACCTGCCCCTCAAACTTGTTCAGCACCCGGATCACATCCATGCGCTTTTCTGTCGGCACAAAAAACAGCATGAAGCCACCACCACCGGCACCAGAAACCTTCCCAGCCAAGGCCCCGGCCTTGATAGCGGCATCGTAAATAGAGTCGATATGTGTATTCGACACCGTTTTAGCCGAGCGTTTTTTGTTTTCCCAGCCAAAGCGCATGGAGTCGACCAAACCGGCAAAGTCGCCACGCAACAAGCACTCTTTCATCACCAAGGCCTCTCGCTTGATTCCGTGCATGGCATCCAGCGCATCTACTGAGCCTGATTCCACATTCCTACTCTGGTCGGCAATGATATGGGCCGACTCACGCGAGACACCGGTAAAAAAAAGTACCAGCGAAGCTTCCAGCTCGCAGATGATCCAGTTCTTGACTCTTAATGGATTGATTACTGTGCGCTCATCCGCATAGAACTCCATAAAATTGAACCCACCGAACGTGGCGGAATATTGATCCTGCCGTCCGCCCTGCAAAGCACAATCCACGCGCTCGATCTTGTAAGCCAATTGCGCAATGGTGTAATCGTCCAGTGGCAGATTCAGCAACTCGGCAAACGCCCGAATCATTACCACCACCAAGGTGGAAGACGACCCCAAGCCAGAACCGGCAGGTGCGTCACAGAAGGTACTCAACTCCATCGGAATCGGCTTACCTCCATTGAAGTGCTGCACCATGTGAATATAGACAGCCTTGTGCAGATCAAGCTCACCGTTCAAAACCAATGTGCCATCTGCTGCGATAAACGTCTCAGTCTGCTGATCGGTAGCCACCAACCGAACGACGGGCTCATCTAGCGTTCTGATGACCGCATAAGCGTAACGATCGATGGTGGCATTGAGCACAAACCCACCGTGGATATCGCAGTACGGAGAAACATCCGTACCGCCTCCGGCCAAACCAAGACGAAGGGGCGCACGGGCGCGAAAAATTGGCATCAGTCAGTTCCAGTATTCAAGACTCTTAGGACAATTCCCTTTACCGATTCAAAGGAATTCGGCCTTTGGCAATCTCGCTGCGCCAGTGGTCAAGCAAATCGGCAAACATCTGCTTAGCTGGGATATCTGGCTTCCAATCTATCGCTTCACGGATCTTGGTGTTGTCGAACATTTGGTAGTCGGCGTCGATTGGCCGCATACGTTCCTGATCGGTCACGACCTTAATGTCTGTTCGAGAACTGAATCCGAGCAGGATCTCGATCACCTCTGGCAGTTGATAGGCCTCCTCACCGGCGATATTGAAATACTCACCGCAGGGGATTTTTCCCAAGGCACTTGCTTCGAGTAAAAGGAAATACGCCCTGACTGCGTCCCGCGCATCCTGGAATGTTCTGGTGCTAGAGAGGTTTCCAACACGAATAAACGGCTCTTGATACCCGGCTTCAATCAAGGCAATTTGCTTAGCTACAGTGCTCTCGAAGAACACATCGCTGCGCCTTGGGCCAGAATGCGTACCCATACGAGTGATGAAGGTGCGCAAACCATACGCCTCACCGTAGAAGCGGCCCAGATAATCGGTACCGATCTTGCTGATACTATAAGGACTCGCTCCATGAAAGGGCGCGTCTTCCGCAAGCGGAATCCCGGGTTTGGCGCGGCCATAGACTTCGCTTGAAGAGCAGACATGCACGACCGGGTCGTAGCCGTCAGCCTCCTTCTGCTGGCGGACGGCCTCAAGCAGGTTGGCGGTACCGATGATGTTGGTCTGCAGCGTTTCGATCGGAATATCAAATGACGTTTTAGGGTACGACTGCGCAGCCAGGTGCGAAATGTAATCTGGCCGGACTGTCTTGAGCATACGCGCGAGGGCTGAGTAATCATTCAGGTCGGCATAATGCAGGCTAATCCGGTCCTTGCGATTGATACGCTCGGTCAGGTGGTAAAGATTGTCCATCGACTCCTGCCATCTCATCATGCCGACGACGTCGTACGACGTATTTTCGAGCACGAAGTCCGCCAACTGTGAGCCCACCTGGCCGGTAATCCCAGTGATCAATATCTTTTTAGTCATGAAAACTCTCAATATTTGAAAACGAGCCAAACTCCAACCGGGCAGCCTCAAGAAGTGAGCGCGGAGGCCGTCCAAGCAGCCTGGCAAGAACCGGCGAGTCCATCGCAATGAAGCGAGGCCGGTTCTTGAAAAAATCTACGCCAGGCTCCGTGACCTTGAAGCGCAGATCATGTAGGTGAGCCTCGCGAAGACATTCAGCGAAATCGATCCGGGAAAGCACCTGCGGGCCGCCAAAGTTGATGACCTGCTCAGGCACCTCATCCCAGCGTATCGCCAACTCCAGCGCACCTTCGACAACATCGTCGCGATGAACGATGGCACGGAAAAACGGATGAAAAAGGTCGGCTTCTTCATTTCGCGCGGCGCTACCGGCCAAGTAGCGGCTGAACTTGTCTTCGCGAGAAAACACGTACGAAAGGCGAATCGCCTTGAATGACGCGTTACCTGCAAACCGTTGCTCAACTTCACGTTTCATTTCCGCATATTCGCCAGCAGGATTGCACGTCGCCGTCTCGTCGAACTCGTCTTCGCGCTCACCATAGACGGTGTCGCTCGAAAAGAAGACTACACGCGCACCGCAATCGATAACGCTCTGGACGAATCTCGACGTGCCGGTGACGTTCACCGCCCAAGCTCGGTCGTGCTCGCGGGCGCAGATGTCGGGCGCTGAAATGGCGGCGGTCAGCAATACGACATCGCCGGGACGGATCTGGCCGTAATCAAACTCAGCAGGCGCATCCAGGCGGAACGCCAGAAGATCGCTTCCGCCTAAGGGCGACGTGCCTATGGCAGAGCCCGCCTTGTTTGCACTCGCAAACAAGGCGCTGCCGAGGTAGCCACTGGCACCCACTATGACCAAGTTTAAACTATCGATCATTTCACCAACTTCCTAACCCTCAATATAGCGTCCGGTGTAATTCCTCTTGAATAGTATGGCTCGCAGTGCATCGTCCCTACGAAAACGGCCATCATATGCGTTGGAGTAAGTGAGCCAGACTCAAAGCCGGCTTCATCTTCCGCATGCACTTTATCTATCAAATCTCTATCCTCTTGCGATTCGCGGCTAAAGTTGTGCCCAAAACATCTGTCGACAAAAACGTCAATAACGTTGCCAAAACCGACAAATTTCTCACACTGGAATCGCTGAACAAGCAGAGGGAGAATGTCTTGCGCGCGAATGCCTTCAAAGCCTTCCTTACTACAATCCCAATTATCGTATTCCTTCTCAAACCTATTGAGAAGAACATTGAATTTCTGTTTATCAGGCAGCTTTTTCCAGAATTTCTGAACGACATCGAGCGCTTCGGGCCATCTCTGATGACCATTCCGACCAATCATATCGCTAATCACAAAGCTGCCATCTTTGTGCAGTGCCTTTGTTATTTGTTCAAATAAGTGTTCAAGCCGTGTGACATGATGCAGCGATTGATTGGCCATAACACCGTGATATTTTTTATCTGCCTGCCATGTATTGAAGTCTGCCTCAACGAAAATCATATTATTCAAGACGCCATTCTCTTTGGCTATCTGTCTACCCCGCTCAAGCATTACGGGATTTATCTCCAGACACTCCAAGACAAAATTATCCAGGCCTGCGTTGACTAGGTTTTTTGCAATAGACACCTCTAGATCGCAATTGCCTGACCCTACGCTAACAAAGCAGGCCTTATTGCAACGCGTTCTTGTTGCGGCAACTAGAAGATTAGATGAGAAAAATTCGGCTATGCTCGAAAACCCAGCATCATTAAATATTGGGGCTAAGTATTTATTTGACCAATAATGATATATATCAGGAAGATCATGGACGTTGATCTGCTTTTCATATATAGCCAGTTCTTGTTGAATTTTATTGCGATACTCGTCATCAGCGCCCGCACCCAAATCTGGCTGCTTAGCGTTTATTGCCTCAGCTTTTGATTCAGCACTACGATCGGTCTCGTAAAGACTGAGTTGCCTGCTTCCTCGTAATGTTGAGAAGCCTAACTCACTAAGAATTCCCGCGAGAATTTTCCAGGCCGCCTCCGCACCCCATGCTAGCTCGGCAAAAGACAGGCCGTTTTCGCTGATGCGGCACCACAGGGCCTCATCTTGATAGATTCTGGCAAGCGTATCCGCAAGGGCTTCTGCACCGTTTGCCACCAGAATATTTTCCCCATTGGTCAGCGACATTCCCTCTGCCGCCAGCGAGGTGGCTACAACGGGCAGACCGACAGCCATGGCGGTCCCGATCTTGCCCTTGATACCTGCGCCGTAACGCAGCGGAGCAACCGAGACACGCATATTATCGAGCAATAACGTCAAGTCTTCGACAAAGCCGGTAATGATAATGTCTTCGGATGCCAGCGCTTGGATTGCAGCGGGCGGTTTGCTGCCTACCGCATAAAAGCGAACGCCTGGGAGTTGCTTGCGCAACAGTGGCATGATTTCTTGAGCGAAGTATTGCACCGCATCCACGTTGGGGGTGTGTTGATAGCCACCCACAAAGACGATGTCTCGGCGATCGGCGAACGTTTTGCTTGAACCCCGGATGTCCATAATTAAAGGGAATACATGGAGCTTGGCATTGGGTAGCAACGGGCTGAGGAGTTCCAGCTCTGCGGTGCTATGGACAATGGAAGCATCTACGGCGCGTATGGCTGCAAGTTCGCGCTTCTTCATCTCGTCGGCAGCTTTTTGATTACCATTGCTTGAAAGCAGTTCGGCTTCGCGTGACATGCGCAGGAAGTGTAAGTCAACGGTATGAAATAGAACCTTGGCCTTGGTGCAATATTTACGAATGGTTTGTAGATGCCGTTCGACGACCCCCGGCCTGAACAGGAACGCCAAATCATAACGCTGGCCATATTCCTTGAGATGCTGCTCCACCGAGGCCACATAAGGCGCATAGAGCACTTCAATACCAGCACGCTGCAGGCCGGTCGTGTACTCGGGCATGTACAGAAAGTTGTCCTCAGGAATGAAGGTGACTTGAAAGCCCATTTCCCTCAATAGAAGGAGCAAGTTGAAGACCGTTACCGATCCTGCATCCTGGTTGGGTGTGGGCGTGCAATGGTCGAGCACAAGTACTCGGCGGGTTGCTCGGCGATCCTTGGCTGCGTCGACATCAATACCAGGCTCCTGGTGCATCTGCAGGCGATCACGCCAGCGCGCTAAGAGTTTCTGGGTGTTATCGACCTGATAGGCCTTGACGCCTTGCAAGGGGTCGGTGCCCGAGGTGACCCCCTCGTGGTGAATGACCGTCGATAGAGGCTGGTAAATGACCCGTTGACCCCGGTCGCGGACCTTCAGCGCAAGATCGGAATCCTCGCAATAGGCTGGGAGGTAATGCTCATCGAAGCCGCCGAGTTCCCAAAAGAGCTTTTGCGGCACCATGATCGATGCGCCGGAACAATAATCCACCTCGCGTGCGTAGTTGAAAACAGGCAGCAGCGGGTCTTGCAGTCGTCCGAAGTTCCAGGCACTTCCGTCATTCCAGATGATCCCTCCGGCTTCCTGAAGCCGACCGTCCGGATAGATAAGCTTGGAACCGACAAGCCCCGCTCCCGGAAAAGCATCGAAGGTGTGCAACAACTCATCGAGCCAGCCCGAAGTCACCTCAGTGTCGTTGTTGAGGAAGTAGAGATATTCGCCGCGTGCAGCCACTGCTCCGGCGTTGCAGGAGCGGATGAAGCCCTGGTTCTCTTGGTTACAGACGAGACGGATGCCTTTGACCGCAGACAGGGTTTCAAAGGAATCATCGGGCGAACAATCATCCACCACGATCACCTCGAATGCGGTCTGCGGTGGATGCGCAGCAATTGATGCCAAACACTGCAACGTGTAATCGATCTTACCGTAGATGGGGATTATGACGGAAACCAACGGATTATCAGTGGCAGGAATTTCGATACTAACTGCGCGGACAGATTGTTTATCTGTAGATATCTCCGGATTATTTGCGTGCCTAGTAAGCGGCTGAGGAACACTCAATGCAGGAATCGTTAATGGGTGAGCGCCCGATGCCAACAAAAGTCTTGGAAAAGCTTTCGCAATCAACTGTCGATGCTTTGCCTTGGTTTGAAAGCTCAGCGGCAGCGACTGGTACATACGCTTTGTTAACCGGAGGATACCCTTTACGTAGCGTTTAGCCTGCTCCTTTGGCGATGAGATCCACCGCCTCGCTTCACGCAAGGGGCGAGTAATGCGCCACGAATGACTCGCGGTCAGAGCTAGCAGTTTCGCGCGCTCTTCTTTAAGTTCAGCATCTAGACCCAGCGCCCACATACCACGACGTACCGTTTCATCATTAATGTGGGCGACCTGTTCGTCACGCTCGGACATAGCTTGGCTCAGCCCGGCGATCTGCTCGTCACGCTCGGACATGGCCTGACCTAGACTGGCGATCTGCTCGTCACGCTCGGACATGGCCTGACCTAGACTGGCGATCTGCTCGTCACGCTCGGACATGGCCTGACCCAGACCGGCGATATGTCCATGGCATTCGGCAATCTGTTTGTCACGCTCAGCGACAACCTTCTCTAGGGATTTTGCCCACTTCGCAAACCCAACATAATGCTTAACCAAATCTGTTGACTCAGGGTAGAGAGCTGACATACCAACATTAGGTAGATTTGTACTAGCGTCGCCACAAGCTGCCAAAAAATAGACTGGATCTTTAAGACTCGCAGCATTTGCACTCAACTTGTATCCATCATCTGACCACACCGATGATGAGCGGGGCATCGCATTCAATGGCTGGACAACAGACGACATAAGCAAGCGCTGCCCAAAATAATCAACTTTGGGAAAATGCATCCGAAGAAGCTCATCGAACTCCCGGAAGTCTAATTCTTTCACATGAAACTCATTGTGCTCGCCACTTTCCTCGGAATAGATGGGGCGGTTAGGTGAGGAGATAATAAGCACACCACCCGCACACAATACTCTTCTTATCTCGGCAAGCATCTGGCCTTGTTCGGCCAAGTGCTCAATCGTCTCGAACGAAACGATCACATCAAACGAATCATCCGGGAGCGCAAGTTTAGCTACACTGCCCTGAAGAAACGTTAGGTTCGACTTCTCATAAGTGGATGAAGCATGAAAGATCGTATCTTCGGAAATATCAACACCAACAACAGACCCTGCAACACTGGCCATGAGAAATGAGCCATAGCCTTCTCCACAAGCGACATCAAGTACAGATTTCCCCTTAACAAAATCAAGAACTACCGCATATCGATGGTAGTGCTCAAGACGAATCCTTCCTTGTTCGGTTGGAACATAACGCTCACCGGTAAATTTAATCACTCAGCCCACCTTATTTTTTCGCAATCAGAACTAGCGCTGCTGGATATTCAAATGAAAATATCTCACACGAGCTAAAACCTGCACCTATAATCAAGCGCCACATATCAGCACCAAACTCCGTGAATACCAGATGATCATCCGCATTAATCTTAGGCTGACCATGATAACTCGGTGCAAGCCCTGTGCGAAAACGAGTCATGCGATCAACGATTATTGGGATAGTAAAAATTAATCGACCATTCCTACGCAACACTCTTTTGCACTCAGACAGCGCTCTCTCAGGATTAGAAACATGCTCAAGCGTGTCTGAATGCACAATCAAATCAGAACTCAAAGATGCAATTTCCAAGTCCATCATATCAAACTGCGGATACTCAATTAAATTATGACAAGGCAATTTCTCTAAGAAGGATGTCAGGTTGCCCGCACGATTTATTTCATGCACCACTAACTCAGGGTGAAGTGCACAAAACTCAGCTAACGTACCTTGAAACCCATACTCACGAAGAATAGCACTCGCCAAAGCCATTGAGCGCAGGTTGTTCAAGCATTGCCTGCAATGAAACCCTTGCTGCCGATTAATGTAGGCAGTTTCTCGCTCAGATAATTGCCAGTCTCGAATAAGCTCAGGCCACAATACCGAGCTATCAATAAATTCTTCCCCGCCGCATACAGGACATTTAGAAAAGCTCATAGCGTTACTTACCAGCATATTGCTCATAAAAAAGGATGTCTTCGGCCAAGATATCCGATAGAGAACAGATATCTGCAGGTGCCAAATTTAGCACCCCCTCCTTAATGGCTGGAGTGACATTGAGGCGTAGCGCAGAATCAAACGTTACCCCCAAACGGCCGCCGAGCCGCTGCAGTTCGCTCGGGTACTCGCTATAGTCGCCGACGAAATCAAAACGACGCATATCGAAGCCTCCAAAGTAAGTTTTCGAGTAAAGAAAACGAATCGCTGGCAACATCGCTAGACGATGTACCGACAAATTATTTTCCTTAAAATAGCGAAATAAAGGACTACCCCACATTTCTGATGGGTTTGCACTCCAGAAACGAAATATTGAGATAACGTTATCTACTGGGTGACGCAGGAAAGTCAATCTAAATGCATCGTCGATTTTGCTGTATTTGCCAGGGTGAAAGTGCCCATGAACCACACAGTAAGGCGCAATGCTAACAATCGGATCTAAACTATATGACTCGGGATCGATGTTCCAGCGCGAACTGATATCGGCGGGATCATCGCTATAATCAAGCAAGAGATTTGCATCACCGAACACCGAACGGAGTTGTTCTAGGAATGTAGACCCCGCTACCTTTGGTGTATGAACCGAAATTATAGGTATTACGAGACTAGACATGTGTTCAGTAACCCTCAGTCGTGCAATTTTCATCGATCTTGATGAATGCCAAAGGCACAATAGGTGCTTAATCCAGAGCAGTGCACTGAATCATCGCAAAAGTGCCACTGTAAATACGGCGCGCTGTACATTTGGCCGGCAACCGTACTGCCTAGGTAAATCCCGACAAATTGGCAACAATCGTCACATGAAATCTCGGGCTTAAACCGGCATGCGTGAACATATACATGCTAAAAAATCAGCTAACCAATATTGGCTTTCATTTCTTACATCTATCTATTCTAAAACCACTCAATCTAAATGATATCTCCCTGCTATCGTTACCTCCCGCCATACTTCCAATCCCCGAAAAAGCAAGCGAGGACTCTAAATCAATAATAACATATGCGCCCTTGTTACAAATCGGTTTAAGTTCGTCTGCATGTAAATGTATGCGAAGCGTAGTACTGCGATAACCTGCAGCAACCATTAGAGACTCGCGCAGAACACCATCAATAAAAATATCCAATTTAACTTCGTTTTTTATTTGCTCCGGGAACACACTCTCAAGCTCTATAGTAACTTCATATGACTGCTTACCTGAAAAATATGCAATCAAACTCCCTTTACGCTTCATCCATGAATGTTCTTCACCCTGATGAAATCCTGACAGCGGCATCAACGTCTGAGGCACATCAATTCCAGGCCACTTTAAAGAAACGTCTAGACCTAGCTGGGCCAACACTTCATCAGAGTACCCCACCAACTCACGCGCAGACCGGGTAAGATTTAATATTTTCCAAGCATCTATTGGCGAAATTTGGTCGTTAGCCATATTAAGGAATAATCGACGGTAATTCATTGGTGCCCGTTCAGCTATTTCACTATCATTACCGTTCTCTACAAATCGCAGCACCCGGTCTTCAGGTATGCGCTCAAGAAACACATGCATCCGCGTCACCACTAGACTTGGACTCAAGGCCATATCTTCATAGCGAACCAATAAACTTTTGGGAGACATCAATGCGCGGTTTGCTGCATCTGCATACTCAAGATATAAACCAATATTTCTTTCCAGCCCTCCTTTGAATTCATTGGAGTAAGGATCACCATCTTTAACACGCACGCTCATAGAGCGAAGCACGCCAAACGGCTCGCGAATGACTACAACACTCTTAGCCTCAGTTTTACCTGCATAATTAGCCATTGAGAATATATTATTAGGAGTTTTTTCCCCTAAAATTGAACGCGTCTCAACTTGGGCTAGCAACTCTTTCAAAGCTATCAATGAGGCTTGATATAGATCCACACCTGATAACTGAGCGAGCAAAAGCGCTCGAGCTCTTTCCACTAATTCATCCACATTTTTTTCGTTAAAAATTATATTTTTAGGATGTGCACCTTTACTCACATTAAACCTGGGCATTTCTAACATGGAAACAACAAGCTGCTGGCGCAATGTAGCGATTACCACATCAATCTGGTCACCCCTACACGGCAAATAAGCAAACATACTTTGCAACATTGGCACCAAGTGGGTTTCTCCCGCATAACAAAACACATCATCATGCAAAGAAAGAAATTTAGCCGCCACTGTAGTTCCACCGCGCGGCATCCCACCTACGATAAAATCCAGCTGCATAAACACCTCAAAAAGTTAAATTTTTAAATGCCATCTATTGATCAAACAGATGCGCTATACATAAATCAAATCAATTTAAACAATAATCAAAACCTATGAAACTTATCCGTCCAACTATAGCTGCCGAATAATATCATCGTACATGCAGAGTGTTTCATCTATTGACTCACCACCAACCAATGAGCCATGGTTAATTATTAAACAACGATCACATAGATTAGCAACTTGACTGCGCGAGTGTGATACAAAAACAACGGTCTGGCCTGCAGCGATCTTCAGCATCATGGTGCGCTCTGCTTTCTGCTTGAAATGGGCGTCGCCAACGCTGAGCACTTCATCCACCAGCAGCACATCTGGACTGATAATGGTACTGATTGCAAAGCCCAAACGTGCGGACATACCGCTGGAGTACTTGCGCACAGGCTCGTCGAAGAAGTCGCCCAACTCCGAATAAGCCTTTACCTCCTCCAGGCGCTGGAGCACTTCTTTGCGGGTGTAACCAAGCAACATGCCGCCGAAGATAGCGTTGTCTCGCCCGCTGAGGTTGCTATCAAAGCCTGCTTGCAACGCCAGTAGCGCGACTGACGCGCCCCGGTTGATCACTTTGCCGCCGTCCGGGCGCAGCGCGCCGGACATGATCTTGAGTAGGGTGGACTTGCCAGCACCATTGGCGCCAAGAATGCCCAGCGTTTCACCGGCGCGCACATCCAGGGAAATGCCTTTAAGCGGTTCGACATAGCCCGTTTTGCTAGCGTTACCGCTCATTTTAAAGCGGACACTTACGTCGCGTAGGGAGATAAATATCTTGCTCATCACAGCATGCCTTGGCGAACGAAGTTTCGGCGCTGCCGTGTATAGATTAAGTAATTGGCGATAAACACTACGGCGCTCGCCAGAGTGACGTAGCCCAAGCTGGTTAAGTCTGGTGCCTTGCCTTCCAGAATTACGTCGCGGTAGGCGCTGATCATCTGGGCCAGCGGGTTATATTGGAGCCACTGGGCAATACTGTCGGGCATACTGCGGTAGTCGTAAATCACTCCGGAGAGAAACATCAGTAGAGTCAACCCCGTGGCAACCAGGTTGGCAAGGTCGCGAAAAAACGGAATGATCGCGGCAAGCAGCATGCCCAGGGCCAGCGTCAGCAGAAACTGGATCAGCAAGATGAGTGGCAACCAGAGCAGGTTCAAACTGATGGTCTGCAGATCGGTCAGCAGCCCCAGGCCAAGTAGACACAGCAGGGCCGGCAGTTGCTTGAAGGTGGACTGAAAAATGTTGACCAGAGGGAAGAAGGCCGGCGCGATGTTGGTGTTGAGCATCAGGGACTGACCGCCGATGATGCTGGTGGCGCTGGTAGAAATCGCCTTGGCGAACCACATCCATGGCACCAAACCACAGAGCAGGAACAGGCCGTAGTTTTCCGAACCGCTATGCAGTATCTGCCCGAACAGGAAGTAGTAGATAACCAAATGCAACAAGGGCTCGATGACTACCCATACATAGTTGAGGTGGGTGCGGGCCGATTCGGACTTCATGTTAAGCAGCGCTTTAGTCGTAACCAGTTGCATAAAGTGCAACAAACCGACCCGGGCCGAGCGTTTGGCCGTCTGTAGGGGCTGCGCTGGAGCTAGCAACTCCGCACCATATTGTGCAGCCAGCCTGTAGCTACGGGCTTCTGTCGTCTTACCCTGATGCTTGCAGGCAACGCCCACTTGCCTGTAAGCATGGGCAAGCTCTGGCTTTAATTCGATCACCCGCTTCCAGCGATTTTCGGCTTGTGGCCAGTCTTCGCGCTTTTCAGCCAGCTCGGCATACTGAAGCCAAGGCTCGATACGCTCGCTGGCATGTTCACGCGCCTGTTGATTGAACGCTTCGGCGGCGTCGATGTTGCCCAGCTTCAGTTCCAGCTCGGCAGACTTACTCAGCAGTTGCCAGTGGTTCGGGCAATTCTTTCTCCCGTCAGCCAAGAAGGCGGACTCCTGCTCGGAGTTATGACGCATGGCTGCCCATTCGGCACTGGTCAGCCATGCGGATGCCTGCCCGGCAAATAGGCGGCGCGCCTCAGCTAATAGCTCGCCAGCACTCTGTAAGTCTCCTTGTCGCATCATGCTAATTGCGCCCTGTATCCAGGGAGCTGGATATCCTTTGTATAGATCACGGTAGGTGCGCCAGAACTCACTAGCCTCCGCCCAACGTTTTTCACGCATAGGCTTCATGCCCAGTTCAAAGGCAGCAGCAGGGGAAAGTAATTCGCTATTGGACATTATTTAGTACTCGATACAGATCAGGTATTCGGCCGACCTCATTACGGCCAGACCTGCGACGTCGGTCTATTCAGTAAACATCAGCTTCAGATAAGCACGTGCCGAGACTGTCCTTACCGGAAAGGACGGGCAGCCCACTGTATGGCCATTGAATGCCGATTTGCGGATCATTCCAGTGAATGCAGCGCTCATGAGCGGGGGCGTAATAATCCGTTGTCTTATACAGAAACTCGGCGGTGTCCGTGAGCACAACAAAACCATGGGCAAAACCTTCCGGCACCCACAATTGGTGCTTGTTCTCCGCGCTTAAGTGGGCCCCCACCCAATGACCAAAGGTCGGTGATTTTTTACGGATATCCACTGCTACATCAAACACTTCGCCTTGCACTACGCGCACCAGCTTTCCTTGCGGTTGCTGAATCTGGTAATGAAGCCCACGCAGCACGCCTTTTACTGAGCGCGAGTGGTTGTCTTGTACAAAGGATACGGATCGCCCTACAGCTTCTTCGAATTGACGTTGGTTGAAGCTTTCATAAAAGAAACCTCGCTCATCACCAAATATCTTGGGCTCGAACAGGATTACGTCGGGGATGGCTAATGGTGTGGCGTTCATCAGTAAATCGTCCCGCGCAGAAGGCGCTGAAGGTATTGGCCATAGCCGTTTTTGCAGAGCGGCACGGCTAGCTTTTCGAGTTCCTCGGCATTGATCCATTTCTGCCGAAAGGCAATTTCTTCCGGGCAAGCGACTTTCAGGCCCTGGCGGTTTTCAAGGGTGGCGATGAACTGACTGGCCTCCAGCAGCGACTCATGGGTGCCGGTATCCAGCCAGGCGTATCCGCGTCCCATGATTTCAACGATGAGTTGGCCCTGCTCCAGGTAGAGGCGATTGAGGTCGGTGATTTCCAGTTCGCCACGCGGGGAGGGTTTGAGGCTTTTGGCCAGCTCCACGACCTGATTGTCATAGAAGTAGAGGCCGGTAACGGCATAGCTGGATTTCGGCGCCGTCGGTTTCTCTTCAAGGCTGATGGCCTTGCCCTGATCATCGAACTCGACCACGCCATAACGCTCGGGGTCATGTACGTGGTAAGCGAACACACTGGCGCCGTGCTCGCGCGACATCGCGCTCGTTAGCAGCTCCTGGAAATGATGGCCATGGTAGATGTTGTCACCCAGCACCAACGCCGCCAGATCGTTGCCAATGAACGCTTCACCGATCAGAAAAGCCTGGGCCAACCCATCCGGCGATGCCTGCACGGCGTAGGAAAGGCTGAGCCCCCACTTGCTACCGTCGCCCAATAGCTGTTCGAAACGCGGGGTGTCTTGTGGCGTGGAAATGATCAGGATTTCACGAATACCCGCCAGCATCAGGGTGGTCAGCGGGTAATAGATCATCGGCTTGTCGTAAACCGGCAGGAGCTGCTTGGAGATCGCCAGGGTCGCAGGGTGCAGACGAGTGCCTGAACCGCCTGCCAGGATGATGCCTTTACGTTTTAGCATGTTCATTTCTCTAGTACTTCTGTGAGCATCCGTGCGACACCGACTTGCCACTCAGGCAAGTTCAGCGCAAAGGCCTTTTGCAGTTTCTGTGTATCGAGTCGTGAATTGTTCGGCCGTTTGGCCGGGGTCGGATAGGCGCTGCTGGGGATAGCCGCAACCTGGTTGCCGTGTACCTTGAGGTCGACACCTTCGGCCGCTGCCCGCTCCAGAACGAAGCGTGCATAGGCATGCCAGTTGGTTTCGCCGGATGCGGCAAGGTGATACAGCCCGCCCAACTGGGGCTGTTTCAGGGTCGAACGAATGAGATGTGCGCTGATATCTGCCAGCAGTTCAGCCCCGGTCGGCGCACCGAACTGGTCAGCAATCACGCTGAGGCTATCGCGCTCACGGGCCAGACGCAGCATGGTCTTGGCGAAGTTGTTGCCACGCGCGGCGTATACCCAACTGGTGCGCAGGATCAAATGCAGGCAGCCACTTGCCTGGATTGCGCGCTCGCCAGCCAGCTTGCTGGCACCGTATTGATTGAGGGGCGCAACAGCATCCGTTTCGCACCAGGGGCGTTCACCGTCGCCGGCAAACACGTAGTCGGTGGAGTAGTGCACCAGCAAACTACCCAACTGCTTGGCCTCGCGAGCCAATACGGCAACGGCCTCGGCATTCACCCGGAAGGCCAGGTCAGTCTCGCTCTCGGCCTTGTCAACGGCGGTGTAGGCGGCTGCATTGACGATCACATCCGGCGCGAAACGCTGCACGGTCTTTGCCAGGCCGTCGAGATCACACAGGTCTCCGCAGTAGTCGCTGCTTTTGGAGTCAAGCGCAAGCACGCTGCCCAATGGGGCCAGGCTACGTTGCAGCTCCCAGCCAACCTGGCCGTTTTTACCTAGCAGCAATATGTTCATGCACTGCGCCCGCGATAGTTGGTTTCCATCCATTGGCGGTAATCGCCAGACAGCACGTTGTTCACCCAGGTTTGGTTATCCAGATACCACTGCACTGTCTTGCGGATACCGGTTTCAAAGGTTTCGGCGGGTTTCCAGCCTAGCTCAGTGGCCAGTTTGGTCGCATCGATCGCATAGCGCCGGTCATGCCCGGGGCGATCGGTAACGTAGGCAATCTGCTGCTGATACGGCTGGCCATCGGCGCGGGGACGCAGCTCGTCCAGCAGGGCACACACAGTGCGCACGATTTCCAGGTTGGGCTTCTCGTTCCAGCCACCCACGTTGTAGGTCTCGCCCAGCACGCCAGCTTCAAGCACGCGGCGGATGGCACTGCAGTGATCCTTGACGTAAAGCCAGTCGCGGATCTGCTGGCCGTCGCCATACACCGGCAGAGGCTTACCGGCCAGGGCGTTGACGATCATCAGCGGGATGAGCTTTTCCGGGAAATGATACGGCCCATAGTTGTTCGAGCAATTGGTGGTGAGCACCGGCAGGCCGTAGGTGTGATGGTAGGCACGCACCAAATGGTCGCTGGCCGCCTTACTGGCCGAATACGGGCTGTTTGGTTCGTACTGATGTTTTTCGGTGAACGCCGGCTCGGCTTTGCCCAAAGAGCCGTAGACCTCGTCTGTCGACACATGGAGGAAACGAAACGCCTGCTGCGCCTGCGGCTCGAGCGCCTTCCAATAAGCACGTACAGCTTCCAACAGACGGAAGGTGCCGACGATGTTGGTCTCGATAAAATCTTCCGGCCCGTGGATGGATCGGTCGACATGAGATTCCGCAGCAAAATTGAGAATGGCCCGTGGCTGATGTTCAGCCAGCAGACGCGCCACCAGGGCGCTGTCACCAATATCGCCCTGAACAAACAGATGCCTGGCATCACCCTCCAGGCTGGCGAGGTTCTCCAGGTTGCCGGCATACGTCAGTTTATCCAGGTTGACCACCGGCTCATCGGACTGGGCCAGCCAGTCGAGCACGAAATTACTGCCGATGAAGCCGGCTCCGCCGGTTACAAGAATAGTCATGCGTCAGATTTTCCCGAGAATAGCCGCAGCGATCAGGCCAATATTGCCCAGCAGTGTTTGGCGGTAGATACCGCTGCGTTTGAGATGGATAAGACGAGGAATAAGGCTCATACCCCGGGCATGAGCAAAGCGCTGAAGTATTTCCCGGTTTTCGGGTGTCAGCCTGTGTTCTAGCGTGAGTAGCGCAGAGATGTTGCAATCATTCCAGTGCTTGAAGCGCCCCAGAAACAGCATACGGATACGTTTGAAACGAGCTGCCCAGTTGGAGTTGGTGCCCACCAGGTTACCGCCGTGCTGGCGATAGCGCAGTGTGGGCTTGCTGTCATAGAACACGCGACCGCCACAGCCCGTCACAACCATGTAGGCCCACCAATCGTGGGTGATCACGGACTTGTTTGCCCCGGCTTCGCGCAAGAGTTCTCGCGCAGCATTGTTGAACACCATGGTGTTGCCACCACCGATGTTCTGTATCAAGGCATTGGCGAAAGCAGGAGTTTTGGTAAACAGTGGTGATATACCGATTTCATTATTCTCGGCATCAACCAATCGGGTGCGCGAGCAGTACAAAGCCGGAACACTGGGGGGCACAGTGGTAAGCCACTGCAATGCCCTCGATAATTTATCAGCCTCCCACACATCATCTTGATCTGAATAGGCATAGAAGTCTGCTTCGACACCGGCTCTGCAGGTTAGCGATAGGAAGTTGGCAGCAAAACCCTCCGCAGGCCCAAAATGAATGGATAAACGACCAGCAGGCCATTGCGCCTTGTACGCCATGAGAATGGAGTGCGTATTGTCCTTAGACCCATCATCGGAGGCCCAGACTTCCCAATTGCCATGGGACTGAGTTGCAAAGGAGTCTAACTGTTCTGCCAGATAACGCTGGCCATGATAGGTGCACAGGAGAATGGCAACCTTGGGCATCTGCTCATGGTGCTCCGGTGGGAATACGGCCACCGTTATTCCAGCGGCATCAGCTTCATCACTGGAAGAGACCGAATCTATATTTTCGGAGTTGGGAGAAGGTACTTTCAGCTGTTCCATCAACATACCTAGTAATCAGGCACCTAAAGGTGCAACCCTTTTACACTGAAAGCTTTTAAAAACATCACCTGAGAACACTCCTATCAGACCAAGTCATACGCAGACGCAAAACGGATAGTCATTGCCCCCCTACGAAACGCAAGCGAGTCTCGCGAAATGCGACTGATTTCGCCGCGCGCCAGCTTGTTCAGCGCATAAAATCATAGCCGGCTCGCCACCTAACAGGGATCACAGTCTGAATCCTTCATCGGCACCATCTTACACAAACCAGGCCTTGTGTAGAGCACCACTTGTCCTGCGCAGCCCTCCAAGGACAACCGCCGATTATACATCGCTCAGGAAACAAATTGCGTCAGCAACGCCGACTTAATAACCAACGGTGGTTAGTTGGCACCTTAGTGCATGGCGCATGGTGCAATAGCTATCATCAGCGGCCGTCAAGGCCGAGCTGATCGACAGGTTGCTGCAGGGGGCACCTACCGCCTGAACAACCAGGGCAAGCCCCGCTGGTTCGGCCTCTCCAGCACTATCGCCGAGCGTCTGCGCGCGGCCGGCGCACATCACCGGCCGCGCGCTTAACGTGCATAATGCGCCGATCATTTCTACACGGTTTGCCATGAGCACGAACACTGCCACTCCCCGTCGCCTGCGCTGGCGCAGCCTCGTGCTGTTGGCGCTGCTGCTTGCGCCACTGCTGTGGCCCGTTCACTTCCTGGCCGAGCGCTACTACCGCGAAGTGCTGATCGAACAGAACCGGCAAACCCTCGATCTGTATGTGGCCAACCTGCTCGGCACGCTACGCCGCTACGAAGTACTGCCGCAGATTCTTGGCGATCTGCCGGGCCTGCGCGCCGCTCTGCACGCTCCCGAAGACCCGGCCGCGCTGGACAACGCCAACCGCCTCCTGGCCCGTGTAAAAAGCCAGACCGGTGCCGACGTGATCTACCTGATGAACCCGCGTGGCGTCACCCTGGCCGCCTCCAACTGGGACAAACCCGACAGCTTCGTCGCCGGCAACTTCGCCTTTCGCCCGTATTTTCGTGAAGCGCTGGCCGGGCGTCTGGGACGCTTCTTCGGCCTGGGTACAACGTCCGGCAAGCGTGGTTACTACTTCGCCTACCCGGTGCGCGAGGACGACCACAATATCGGCGCACTGGTGGTCAAGGTCGACCTCGACCACACCGAAACGCTGTGGGGCAACACGCCTGAACAGTTGCTGGTGACCGATACCAACGGCGTGGTCATCCTCACCTCGCGCCCGGACTGGCGCTTTCACGCCAGTCGCCCGCTGGACCGCGTCGAGCAATCGGCCATCGCCGCCAACCAGCCCTACCCGACCCAGGCGCCGCCCCTGCTCGATATCGATCCCAACGCCTGGCTGACACAAAGCCGCGCTCTGGAAGAAACCGGCTGGACGGTGAGCATTCTCGCCCCGCGTATCCTCCTCGACCGCCCCGTGCGCAGCGCCGTGGCCGTGGGAGCGGCAGCCTTGCTGGCGCTGCTGTTGCTGCTCGGCCTGTTGATTTTGCGCCGTCGCCATTACCTCGAACGCATCGCCCTCGACGCCCGCGCCAAGGCCGAACTGGAACAGCGCGTGGCCGAACGCACGCAGGATCTGGAGCTGCTCAACAGCCGCCTCAAGCAGGAAGTGCTCGAGCGTGAACAGGCCCAGCAGGAACTGGTGCGCGCTCAGGACGAACTGGTTCAGGCCGGCAAACTGTCGGCGCTCGGTACCATGAGCGCCAGCATCAGCCACGAACTCAATCAACCGCTGGGGGCGATCCGCAGTTACGCCGAAAATGCCAGCACCCTGCTCGATCACCAGCGCAGCGACGATGCTCGCGCCAACCTCAAGCTGATCAGCGAGCTGACCGAGCGCATGGCCTCGATCATCACCCATTTGCGCGCCTTTGCCCGCCGCGACCGCCACGCGCCGGAGCGGGTTGCCTTGCAGCCAGCACTGGACGATGCCCTGGCGCTGCTGGCCAAGCGCCGCCGGGCCATGGATGTAGAGCTGATTCGCGACCTGCCGGACGCCACCCTCTGGGTCCAGGCCGGCGAGACGCGGCTGCGTCAGGTGCTGGGCAATCTGCTCGGCAATGCGCTCGATGCGTTGATCGATAAGGCACCACCTAGACGCATCTGGATCAGCATCGAGCATCAAGCCGAGCACCTCCACCTGCTGCTGCGTGACAATGGCCCCGGCTTCTCGCCCGAATCACTGGCGCGCGCGCGCGAGCCCTTCTTCACCACCAAGACCAGCGCTCAGGGCCTGGGGCTGGGCCTGGCCATCTGCGATAGTCTGGTGCGTGCGCTGGACGGCGAACTGCTGCTGGCCAATCATCCGGCCGGCGGCGCGCTGATCACCCTGCGCCTGCGCCTGGCCAGCCCCGGCGTCAACCTGCAACCCTCAGAGGACCCTTCGCCATGACCAGCGACAGCGCCATCGACAGCCGCATTCAGGTACTGCTGATCGACGACGACGCCCATCTGCGCCAGGCACTCAGCCAGACGCTCGACCTGGCCGGGCTCAAGGTCATCAGCCTGGGCGATGCGCAGGGTCTGGCCGCGCGCATTCCCGCTGGCTGGCCAGGCGTGGTGGTCAGCGATATCCGCATGCCCGGCATCGATGGCCTGCAATTGCTGCAGCAATTGCAGGCCATCGATGCCGAGCTGCCCGTGCTGCTGATCACTGGCCACGGTGACGTGCCGCTGGCCGTGCAGGCGATGCGCGCCGGCGCCTACGACTTCCTGGAAAAACCTTTCGCCAACGATGACCTGCTCGACAGCGTACGCCGCGCGCTGGAGCTGCGCCGCCTGGTGCTGGACAACCGCAGCCTGCGTATGGCGCTCAATGACCGCCAGCAACTGTCCAGCCGCCTGGTTGGCCAATCGCCGGCCATGCAACGCCTGCGCGAACAGATCGGTGCACTGGCCAGCATCGCCACCGATGTACTGATTCTCGGCGAGACCGGCGCCGGCAAAGAGGTGGTCGCACGCGCCCTGCACGATCTGTCCAACCGCCGCGAAGGGCCCTTCGTCGCCATCAACGCCGGTGCACTGGCCGAGTCGGTGGTGGAAAGCGAGCTGTTCGGCCATGAGGCCGGCGCCTTCACCGGCGCGCAGAAACGGCGTATCGGCAAGTTCGAGTTCGCCAACGGCGGCACCCTGTTCCTCGACGAGATCGAGAGCATGAGCATGGATGTGCAGGTCAAGCTGCTGCGCCTGCTGCAGGAGCGCGTGGTCGAGCGCCTCGGTGGTAATCAGCTGATCCCGCTGGATATCCGCGTGATCGCCGCGACCAAGGAAGATCTGCGCCAGGCCGCCGATGCCGGGCGCTTCCGCGCCGACCTCTACTACCGCCTCAACGTCGCGCCGTTGTCCATCCCGCCGCTGCGCGAGCGCGGCGAGGATGCCCTGCTGCTGTTCCAGCACTTTGCCGATGGCGCGGCCGCCCGCCACGCCCTGGCCCCGCGTGAGCTGCAGCCGGGGCAGCGCGCCTTGCTGCTGCGTCACCCCTGGCCGGGCAACGTGCGTGAGTTGCAGAACGCCGCCGAACGCTTCGCCCTGGGCCTGGAGCTGGCGCTCGACAGCAACGCGCCAAACCTGCCACCGGTCAACGGCGGCCTCAGTGAACAGGTCGAAGCCTTCGAGCGCGCCTTGATCGCCGCCGAGCTGAGCCGCCCGCACGGCTCGCTACGCAGCCTAGCCGAAGCGCTGGGTGTGCCGCGCAAGACGTTGCACGACAAGCTGCGCAAACATGGGCTGAATTTCTCAGGTGCTGGCGGAAGCTCGCCAGAGGACTTCGACTGACTGGCGACAAACCGCCAATTTCGTCCTTCCAGACACACCGCTGGCGGGCTCGCACGCCCGCCCGAGTATCGGCAAAAGGCCATCGAAGCCCGCAGCCATGGGCCTTCGCATGGCGCACGAGTTCCGCGCATCACAGACTGGCACAAGGGTTGCTCTAGGCTAGCGTCAAGCGAACCCACAAGTACAAGTCCAGGCCTCGCTGATGCCACCGGCGTTTTTCTCCAAGCCGCCTAGACTTGCTCTTGTCCGTTCGTCAGCTGCGCTCCGGCGCAAATGCGATAAACACAACAAGAGGAAGCATCCGCATGTTCAAACTGACTGCTAAGGCGCTGGCTTGCGCCCTGTCCCTGTCCATCGCTGGCGTGGTTCACGCTGCCGACCCGATCGTCATCAAGTTCTCCCACGTGGTTGCCGAGCACACCCCGAAAGGTCAGGGTGCCGTGCTGTTCAAGCAACTGGCTGAAGAGCGTCTGGCTGGCAAGGTCAAGGTCGAGGTCTACCCGAACTCCTCGCTGTTCGGCGACGGCAAGGAAATGGAAGCGCTGCTGCTCGGCGACGTCCAGCTCATCGCCCCGTCCCTGGCCAAGTTCGAGCATTACACCAAGCAGCTGCAGGTATTCGACCTGCCGTTCCTGTTCGATGACATGGCTGCAGTCGATCGCTTCCAGAAAGGTCCGGAAGGCCAGAAACTGCTGACCTCCATGACCGACAAGGGCATCACCGGCCTGGCTTACTGGCACAACGGTCTGAAGCAGCTGTCGGCCAACAAGGCGCTGCTGGAGCCGAAAGACGCCCGTGGCCTGAAGTTCCGCGTACAGGCTTCCGCCGTACTGGAAGAGCAGTTCAAGGCCGTGCGCGCCAACCCGCGCAAGATGAGCTTCGCCGAGGTGTATCAGGGTCTGCAGACTGGCGTGGTCAACGGTGCCGAGAACCCCTACTCGAACATCTACAGCCAGAAGATGCACGAAGTTCAGAAGTACATCACCGAGTCCAACCATGGCCTGCTGGACTACATGCTGATCACCAACACCAAGTTCTGGGACGGTCTGCCGGCTGACGTACGCGACGAGCTGAACAAGATCATCGCCGAGGTCACCGTCGAGGTGAACAAGCAGGCTGACGCCCTCAACGAAGGCGACAAGCAGCGCATCGTCGAAGCAGGCACCACCGAGATCCTGACCCTGACTCCTGAGCAGCGCGACCAATGGCGCGATGCTATGCAGCCGGTATGGAAGAAGTTCGAAGGTGAAATCGGCGCTGATCTGATCAAGGCCGCGCAAGCTGCCAACCAGTAATAAGGCCGGAGAGCCGTAGGGTGGGCAGAGCGTCGACGCTCTGACCCACCTCGAGGCCCGCGACGGGCGTCGATCAACGCTGTAACCGGTGGGCCGGCTACCGTCCCACCCTACGCACTTTCCATTCGGGAGAACCGACCATGAACGCCTTGCGGCGCGTCTGGGAGCACTTCGAGGAAGGCTTTATCGCTTTCCTCCTGGCGGCCATGACGCTGATCACTTTCGTCTACGTGATCCTCAACAATTTCTACACCCTGTTCTATTGGCTGGGCGACCATTTCGGCGGTAACGAGTTTCTGCTCGGTATCGGCGACGCCATTCTCGACATGGCCCAGGCGATGACCTGGAGCAATGCCCTGACCAAGGCCCTGTTCGGCTGGCTGATCTTCTTCGGCCTGGCCTATGGCGTGCGTACCGCCGGCCACATCGGTGTCGACGCCCTGGTCAAGCTCGCCCCGCGCCACATCCAGCGCGTCATTGGCGTGATCGCCTGCTCGGCCTGCCTGGGCTATGCCGGCCTGATCGCGGTCGGCAGTTTCGACTGGGTGCACACCCTGTTCACCGCCGGTATCGGTGCCGAAGACCTCGGCCACTACGGCGTGCAGCAATGGCATATCGGCATGATCGTGCCCTTCGGCTACGCCATGGTGTTCGTCCGCTTCCTGGAAATCCTCGTCCGTATCCTGCGCAACGAGCAGACCGGCCTCGGCCTGGCTGACGAAGCCGCCGATGCGCTGAAAATCAATGAGCACGAGGAGCCCAAGCAATGACCGTTCTGTTCCTCTTCCTGCTGCTGTTTTTGCTGATGTTCATCGGCGTGCCGATCGCCGCGTCGCTCGGCCTGGCCGGTTCGATCACCATCATGCTGTTCAGCCCCGACTCGGTGCGCTCGCTGGCGATCAAGCTGTTCGAGACCTCCGAGCACTACACCCTGTTGGCGATCCCGTTCTTCCTGCTCTCCGGTGCCTTCATGACCACCGGTGGCGTGGCGCGTCGCCTGATCGACTTCGCCAACGCCTGCGTCGGCCACATCCGCGGCGGTCTGGCCATCGGTGCGGTACTGGCGTGCATGCTGTTCGCCGCGCTGTCCGGCTCCTCGCCGGCGACCGTGGCCGCAGTGGGCTCGATTGCCATCGCCGGTATGGTGCGCTCCGGTTACCCGCAGGCCTTCGGCGCCGGCATCGTGTGCAACGCCGGTACCCTGGGCATCCTGATTCCGCCGTCGATCGTAATGGTGGTGTACGCCGCCGCCACCGAGCAGTCGGTGGGCAAGCTGTTCATGGCCGGGGTGATTCCAGGCCTGATGCTCGGCCTGGTACTGATGATCGCGATCTACATCATCGCGCGCATCAAGAAGCTGCCGGCCCTGCCGCGTGCGAGCTTCCGCGAGTGGCTGCGCGCTGCCCGTGAAGCGTTCTGGGGCTTGCTGCTGATGGTGATCATCCTCGGCGGTATCTACACCGGCATGTTCACCCCGACCGAGGCGGCGGCCGTGGCGGCGGTGTACGCCGGCTTCGTCGCCCTGTTCGTGTACAAGGACCTGACCATCCGCGAGTGCCCGAAGGTGCTGCTGGAGTCCGGCAAGCTGACCATCATGCTGATGTTCATCATCGCCAACGCCATGCTCTTCGCTCACGTGCTGACCACCGAGCAGATTCCGCAGACCATCACCGCCTGGGTGGTGGATCTGGGCCTGCAGCCGTGGCAGTTCCTGCTGGTGGTGAACATCGTGCTGCTGATCGCCGGTGCCTTCATGGAGCCGTCGGCGATCATCCTGATCCTGGCGCCGATCCTCTTCCCGATCGCCATGCAACTGGGCATCGACCCGATTCACCTGGGCATCATCATGGTGGTGAACATGGAGATCGGCTTGATCACGCCGCCGGTGGGGCTGAACCTGTTCGTCACCTCGGCGGTGACGGGGATGCCGCTGACGGCAGTGATTCGCGCGGCGATGCCATGGTTGATGCTGCTGATCAGCTTCCTGATGGTGATTACCTACATCCCGGCCGTTTCCCTGGCCCTGCCAAATCTGCTTGGCATGTAAGGGTTCGACCGAACGCTACTACTTCGGTACCTTGTGTACCCACTACGCCCGGCCTTAGTGCCGGGCTTTTTTTGTTCGAAACAATCTGACGAAAAGTGCTGTAGCCATTTCGCCAACCACGCACACGGGCAAGACTGCACAGAATTGCCGTGCCTGGCGTAAAGTCACTGCCCAGATCGTCAAGGAACCCGTTACATGCTCAGACGCAGCCTGAAATCCGTCGTTACCACCTGGCTGACCGGTCTACTCGCGCTACTGCCACTGGCGCTGACCCTGGCACTGCTTGCCTGGATATTCAGCCTGCTCAATCGTCTGGTCGGACCTTCGACCCTGATCGGCCAAGTGTTCGCTGCCCTCGGCCAGCCCTTTTCCAGCAACAGCTACCTGGCCTACCTGCTGGGCAGTCTGGTACTGATGGCCAGCCTCTACCCACTGGGCCTGGCGGTACAACTGGGCTTGCGCCGCCCGCTGTCCTGGCTGATCGATCGCACCCTGCGGCGCACCCCGCTGATCGGTAATTTCTACAACCTGGCCGATCGCTTCGTCGGCCTGCTGGACAAGAGCAAGAACCCGGACATCACCACCATGGCGCCGGTCTGGTGCTTCTTCGGCGGCGACGGCGCAGCGGTGCTCGCCCTGCGCCCGAGTTCGGAAAGCGTCGAACTGGAAGGCCGCCCCTACTGCGCCATCCTCATCCCCACCGCGCCGATTCCGGTCGGTGGCGGCCTGCTTTACGTACCAGAAGAATGGATACGCCCCGCCGACATGGGCGTCGATCAACTGACCAGCATCTATGTGTCCATGGGGCTCACGCCACCCAGCAGGCGCAGCGTCGAGCAATCGCCGACCGTGGTGATCAAGCCTTAAGTGAGCGGCAAGCTGGTAGTGGACTTGATCTCCGATAACGCAACGATCGAGTTCACCTCCTGGATACCGGGTACCAGCGACAGCTTCTCGAAGAAGAAACGCTCATAGGCTTCGATATCGCGGGTGACGATGCGCAGCATGAAATCCACCGCGCCCATCAGCACGTGACACTCCAGCACCTCGGGAAGCTCGCGCATGGCCTCGGCGAACTCGGTCAGGTTGGAGCGCCCATGGGCGTTGAGCTTGACCTGAGCGAACACCTGCGTGTGCAGGCCGATGCGCTTGCGATCGAGCAGGGTGACCTGCTTGCGGATCACCCCCTCCTCCTTCAGACGCTGGATACGACGCCAGCACGGCGACTGCGACAGACCGATACGCTCGGCGATCTCCGCCGTGGAGAGACCCGCGTCCTCCTGTAGCAGAGCAAGAATACGTTGATCGTAGGCATCCAGAGTAACGGACATAAAAAATCCCCATTAGCGACTAAACTAGGAAATTCTATCCATTAAACCCCCATAAACACAGAAAACCAGGCAGAACTTTTGCCGGAAGAAGGTGGAAACTTAGGCAAAACCTGCCCGAGCTGCCGCCATGCCTGATACCACTGCGTTTCCGTCCGCCCAGAACCGCCGCGATCCCTGGCAGGATCGTCCCGATGCCGGTGTCGAATACCAGCTACGTACCGACGCCGAAGCCGATGTGCTGTGCCGACTGCTCGGCCTGTTCGCCCAATTGCAGCTGTTACCCGAAGCCTTGCACATGGAACGCCTGCAGGATGACCTGCATATCAGCCTGCACCTGCACGGCATCTCGCTGCATCGAGCCGGGGTGCTGGCGCAGAAACTGCGCGGCCTGGTATGCGTATGGGAGGTGACCTGGCAGCATCTGGATCACAGCCTGGTGACGGAGGTGGCCTGAAGCGGGCGCTCGATCACGTCAGGCACTTCGCCCTTGTGCGGCTTTTCGGGCATCCTAGTTCGGCTAACCTTGTTCAGGCCGACCCCGAGGAGCCCGCATGTCCGCCTTCACCGCTACCGCCCCTGACCGTGTACTGGATCTTGGTGACCTGCTGCGCGAGCTGGTGGCCCAGGGCCGGGTCGATCAGGATGTGGCTGAGCAGTGCCTGGCGATCCGTCGCAGCTCGCTGAACAATACTCAGCACCCGCTGGAGTTTCTAGCCGCACAGCAGGTGGACGATCAGAAAAGGCCGGGCAAGAAACTCGACCTGGAAACCCTCACCACCTGGCTGGCCAACTTCGCCGGGCAACCTTATTTGCGCATCGACCCGCTGAAGATCGACGTACCGGCCATCACCCCGCTGATGTCCTACGCCTTCGCCCAGCGCCACAAGATTCTCGCCGTGGCGGTGGACAGCGAGAGCGTCACCATCGCCAGCAGCCAGCCGCTGGTGCACAGCTGGGAAGCCAACCTGGTGCACGTGCTCAAGCGCCCGATCAAGCGCGTGGTGGCCAACCCCTGCGACATTCAGCGCTTCACCACCGAGTTCTATCGCCTGGCCCGCTCGGTCAGCGGCGCCAATGCCACCGACCAGAGGATCAGCGGCGTCGGCAACTTCGAACAACTGCTCAGCCTCGGCGCTCAGGATCAGGAACCGGACGCCAACGATGCGCACATCGTCAATATCGTCGACTGGCTGTTCCAGTACGCCTTCCAGCAACGCGCCAGCGATATCCATATCGAGCCACGCCGCGAGCAGGGCACGGTGCGCTTTCGCATCGACGGCGTACTGCATACCGTCTACCAGTTCCCCGCCCAGGTCACCATGGCGGTGGTCAGCCGCCTGAAAAACCTCGGCCGCATGAATATCGCCGAGAAGCGCAAGCCACAGGATGGCCGGGTCAAGACCAAGACCCCGGATGGCAACGAAGTGGAATTGCGCCTGTCCACCCTGCCGACCGCCTTCGGCGAAAAGATGGTGATGCGCATCTTCGACCCGGAAGTACTGCTGAAAAGCCCGGATCAGCTTGGTTTCTCTCCTGACGACCTGCGCCGCTGGGAGAGCATGACCTGCCAACCCAACGGCATCATCCTGGTCACCGGCCCTACCGGCTCGGGAAAGACCACTACGCTCTACACCACACTCAAGCAGCTTGCGACCGAGGAGGTGAACGTCTGCACCATCGAAGACCCCATCGAGATGATCGAGGGCGCCTTCAACCAGATGCAGGTGCAGCACAACATCGACCTGAACTTCGCCAGCGGCATACGCGCACTGATGCGCCAGGACCCGGACATCATCATGATCGGTGAGATCCGCGACCTGGAAACCGCCGAAATGGCCATCCAGGCGGCGCTGACCGGCCACCTGGTGCTGTCCACCCTGCACACCAACGATGCGCCCAGCGCCATCACCCGCCTGCTCGAACTGGGCGTGCCGCACTACCTGCTCAAGGCCACCATTCTCGGCGTCATGGCGCAGCGTCTGGTGCGCACCCTGTGCCCACACTGCAAGGCGCCGGTGCAACTGGACGAAGACACCTGGAACGGCCTGACCCGGCCCTGGAGCTCGCCATTGCCGACCCAGGCGCACCACGCCGTCGGCTGCCTGGAGTGCCGTGAAACCGGCTACCGCGGCCGCGCCGGCGTCTACGAGATCATGCTGATCAACGACGCCATCAAGCCACTGATCAACGCCGACACCGACCTGACCGCCCTGCGCCGCGCCGCCTTCAAGGACGGCATGCGCAGCCTGCGGCTGTCCGGCGCGCAAAAGGTCGCGGCTGGGCTGAGCACCATCGAGGAAGTACTGCGCATCACTCCGCAGAGCGAGCAACGCTGAACCTCGCGCAGTCGCGATAGCGGTCGTCGGCCAACTGCGGGTGCCAGGCGAACAGGTACTGGCCATCCTTGAGCTGATCCACCAGCACCCGGATCACCTCCTGCTGCACAGCCGGACAGCCCAGACTGCGCCCCATGCGTCCATATTTCTCCGCCCATCTCGGCGCCACATAGTCAGCTCCATGGATCACCAGCGCACGGGCACGCGCCTGGTCATTGAAGCCGGGCTCCAGGCCATCGAGGCGCAGTGAATGCCCATGCCGGCCGCTGTAGCTTTCACCACCGCGAAACAGACCCAGGCTGGACTGATGGCTACCGGGCAGATTGGAAAAGCGCTCGGCGAACAGCTCGCCGGACTGGCGACCATGAGCCACGAACTCCCGCAGTAGCAGCTGCCTTTGCGTCAGGTCGAACACCCACAAACGTCGTTCCAGCGAGGAGCGCGAGTAATCGATCACCGCCAACCGACGGGCTTCACCCGCGCCTTCTCGCTCAGCACACTGCAGCGCCTGTAACGCATCCTGCAACGCACGCTTTTCCAACTGCGGCGCCGCACTGTGCAGAGCATTCAGTAGCTCACCAGCCGCCGCGCCCTGCCCTGCCAGTAATAGAGCGGTAAGCAAAAACGCCATCAGCGAACGCTCAAACAAGCCCTGGCTCCCACGGATTACCTGGCATCTGCCCACCTTGCGAAGGGGTCGGCGGCAGAGCGCAGACGGCTGTGCTTAGATTGATTGATCTGGCAATGGAGTCTATGCAATGCACACCAAAGGGCGATCAGCGAACAGTCTGAGTATGGGTAGCCGCGCCTTCTCATGATCACCTACCTGCAACACTTGTCGTTCTGGGACTGGTTGTCCCTGGCCACCCTGCTGCTGATTCTCGAAGTGTTCGGCGCCGGGGGCTACCTGCTGTGGATCGGGCTGGTCGCTGTCAGTGTCGGCGCACTCACCTACCTGTTCCCCGACCTGCCCTGGGTCTGGCAATTCCTGCTGTTCGGCGCACTGGCGCTGCTATCGGCGCTGCTTTGGTGGCGTCATCAGCAGCGGGCGCGCAAGCTCAGCAATTGATCGGCCTGGCAACCGGCCATCGCCCGCAAGGAACCACCAGCGGCTTGTGCGACTCCTAGGAGAGGAACCACCCTACAGGAGTTTCATCATGCGTGTAACGAGCCGTGCCGCACTGGCGTTCAGTGCCTGCCTGATCGCCCAGACCGCTGCAGCAGATGGCATGCTGCGCGACATTTTGTCCTCGGGCGCAACCACCGCCTCGACCTACCTGACCTTCAAGGATCGCAAGCTGGTTGCAGCGGCCGAAGAGGATGCCAGCAGCTTCGTTGCCAGCAACGGCGAAATTCGCGGCCCGCATCTGGAAGCGGCAATGCAGCAACTGCGCAGCGCCAATCCACAGTTGCAGGACGCCGACGATATGGCACTGGCCAGCGCCATTCTTGCCACTTCGGCAAGCGCAGGCGAACATACAGCGATTGCAGAATGAAAAAAGCCCGCATCAAAAGATGCGGGCTTTTTCGTTACAACGCAGGCGGGCCAAGGCCGCGCCGATACCGCCTTAGAGCAGCGGCAGGGTGTAGCTGACGATCAGACGGTTCTGGTCAACGTCGGTTGCAGCGTTGCCACGCAGCACGCCGTAACGCCAGCCCAGACCCAGCCCCTTCATGGCGCCATCCTGGAATACGTAGTCCAGAGCGACGTCACGCTCCCATTCTTTAGCCTCAGTACCGTCGGCACGCTGCACATTGGTGCCCTTCAGGTAAGCAACCGAAGCTTTAAGCCCCGGGACGCCGACACCAGCGAAATCATAGGTGTACTGACCAAAGGTGGTGCGCTCACCAGCACGGGTGAAGCTGTGAGCCAGACGGTCGGTCAGCAGATACACGCTAGCGCCCGCAGAACCTTCGATACCGCCCTGGTTCAGCTGTACGAAGTTGCTGTCCTCGGAAACGCGCTGATAACCCAGCATGAGCGCGTGGCTCTGCAGGGTGTAGGTGAAGGCAGCGCTCCAGGTGTTGTTATCGATCTCGCCGGTGCCGTCACCGAAGGTTCGGTTGGCAGAATAACCCGCAGTGCGACCGGCGGCGTTGCCGTTCTTGCCATCAGAAGTGGTACGGAAGTAACGCAGATCAGTCTTCAGGCTGCCCTCACCCAGCGCCAGGTTGTGGCCCAGGCCGGCAAAGTGCTGCTTGTAATAGTCTTCAAGGTTGGCGTAGTAGTACTGCGCAGTCAGATCCTTGTTGATCTTCCAGTCACCACCACCAAAGTAGAACTTGTTGGAGGCTTGGCTACCACCATCCACAGCCAGACCGGTGCTGTTGCTCGAGGCACGGCCTACTGCGTGCTCGATCTGACCAGCAGTCAGGGTCAGGTTGTCAATCTCGTTGGAGGTGATCATGCCACCTTCGAACATCTGCGGCAGCAGGCGACTGTCGTTGGAGGTCAGGATCGGCAGTTTCGGCATCAGGGTACCGATGCGGGCCTCGGTTTTGGAGAAACGAACCTTACCGGTCAGACCGCCTTTGCTGAAATCATCAACGGCGCTGCCATCGCTTTCCTGCGGGAACAGAGCGCCTGGGGTACGATCACGATCGGTCTTGCCGGCGCGACCACCACCATCCAGACGAACGCCCAGCATGCCTACTGCATCGACGCCGAAACCAACAGTACCTTCGGTAAAACCGGACTGATAGTTGAGAATAAATCCCTGACCCCATTCACGAGCTGCGGAGTTGTTTTTGTAGTTGGCAGAGGTGGTGCTGCCGGTGCTGACGGTGTTCTTTACATCGTTATCGAAGTAGAAGTTACGCATAGTCAGGCTGGCTTTGCTGTCACCGATGAAATCGGCTACGGCTACTTGGCTCAGGCCCAGGGTGCTGGCGGCTACGGCCAGTGCCAGGGAGGTCTTTCTCATTATGTTTCTCTCCAGTGTGTTTAAGGTGACGCATCGTCCGGCGCAGACTTCGGCACGAAGAGGCAGGCCGGAACGAATAGGGCATACGCACCCACAAGCCGGGACAGGTATGAACCAGGCTCGAATGGATACGTGAAAAACTCAGGAAGAACAGAACAACGGCGAACGCAGTGCGGCGGCCGAAACAAGGCGGGCAGAGTGGTGCATGGTGAATGCTCTCTCGTCGTTGTTATTGTGCACCGACATCCTGGCCGGCATCTGCCGGAGCCTATGCAGATAACGCGCCAGCTCCTGGCGGCAAGCCCACAAGGCTTCTAGAACAACAGGTTACATTATTCCTGCAGAGCAGTGACCGTGCGATGACAATAAGAACAGGCAAAATTCCGCTTATGAGAAGCTGCTCCCAGGCGGAAAATCGCCAACCCATCAGCCCCGGACGATCTGATTCTTGCCTTGACGCTTGGCCATGTACATCGCTGCATCGGCACGCGCATAGAGCGCATCGAGGCTGACATCAGTGGCCAGCAGACTGGTCAGACCCTGACTGACAGTGATCCCGAAACTGGTGCCCTCGTGCCGAAAGCTGAGGCGTTGCACCTCACGCTGCAGTCGTTCAGCCACCTGCAAAGCCACATCCGGCTCGCAGCCCGGGAACAACGCTGCGAACTCCTCACCGCCGATACGCCCGAACAGATCGCCGCGTCTCAAGGCATTGCTGCCGCAATGCGCCAGGCGCTGCAAGACCTGATCGCCGATCTGGTGGCCATACTGGTCATTGATCTTCTTGAAGTCGTCGAGATCGAGCAACAGGAAGGCCAGCGGGCTACCGAACTTGTGCGCGTGTTCGAACTCGCGACGCGCACACTCGAAGAAGTGCCGCCGGTTGCTGCTCTGGGTCAGCACATCAGTGGTAGCCAGGCGATGCAACTCGCCCTCCAGGCGCTTCTTCTCGGTGATGTCTTCGGCGATACCGACGATCACACTGCCGGGCTCAGCACCCAGCCGGGGGCTGACGAAACACTTGTCGCTGAGCCAGCGCAATTGGCCATCAGCGCGAATGATGCGGTACTCGCGAGACTCCACCGCGCCGGTTTCCAGCACTTTGGCCAGACTTTCGGCGGCGTAGTCGATATCGTCCGGATAGATGCTGTTGCGCCACTCTCCATAATCGGCCAACAGCAGCGCGGCGGAACGACCGAAGATTCGCTCATAGGCAGGGCTGACATAAATCATCCGCTGCTCGTTCCAATCGAAGGCCCAGAGCACGGCATTGACGCTGCCAAGCAGGCTGCTGAACAGTTGTTCGCGCGCACCCAGGCGCTCCACTTCGGCACGACTGTGCAGCAGAGCCAAGGTCAGTTCTTCCAACTCGGAAACAGCGTTGCCTTGATCGTCCATTACAGCGGCCATCCGTCCTTCGCCTCGCATTGAAATGAGCATAGTGCGAGCTGTTGGACAAACGCAAAGGCCCGCCAGTTCGGCGGGCCTTTGCTTGTAACGAGCGGCGGTCAGGCAGTCGCGCTGGACGGTCGCAGCGAGTAGGTCTTGAGCTGCTCGGCAAACTCACGCAGCGACTGGATGCCGCTGGCCTCGGCCTCGTGCACCCACTGCTTCATGGCTTCGAGCATGTCGTGGCCGTTGCTGCTGGTCTTGACCCAGATCTGCTGCAGCGCCAGACGCTTCTCGTAGATCACCTTGAGTGCCTGACTCTGTGCCAGCAAGTCAGCAATGCGTGCATGATGCTGCTCTTCCAGCAGGCTCGGCTCACGCGACAGCAGGCGCTTGGCACGGCGGAAAAGGTGACGAACGGACTCGTCAGCCTTGGCCACTTCCTGCTTGACCAGCGGCGCGATCACCAGCTTGCGGTACTGCGCCATGATCTGGAAGCGGTTGTTGAGGATGGCCATGGCAGTGTCCATGTCGAGATGACCTTTGCCCTCGACCCGATGAGCGATAGGCGCGACACGCTGCACCTGAGCCAGACCGAAGAAGCTGAACAGCTTGATCCAGGCCCAGCCCATGTCGAACTCCCACTTCTTCACCGACAGCTTGGCGCTGTTGGGGTAGGTGTGGTGGTTGTTGTGCAGCTCCTCACCGCCAATCAGGATGCCCCATGGCACCAGGTTGGTGGCGGCGTCGCGGCACTCGAAGTTGCGATAGCCAACAGCATGACCAAGACCGTTGATGACACCTGCGGCCCATACCGGAATCCACATCATCTGGATCGCCCAGACAGTCATGCCGAGTACGCCGAACAGCGCCAGGTCGATGATCGCCATCAACGTCACGCCGCCAATCGGATAGCGGCTGTATACATTGCGCTCGATCCAGTCATCCGGGCAGTTCTTGCCGTAGATACGCAGCGTTTCCTGGTTCTTCGCCTCTTCCTGATAGAGTTCGGCACCTTTGCGCAGCACGGTGCTCAGACCCTTGATGACCGGGCTGTGCGGGTCATCGACGGTTTCACACTTGGCGTGGTGCTTGCGGTGAATCGCGGTCCACTCGCGGGTGTTCTGACCCGTGGTCAACCACAGCCAGAAACGGAAGAAATGCTTGAGCGCGGGGTGCAGTTCCAGTGCACGGTGCGCAGAGTAGCGGTGCAGATAGACAGTCACGCTGACGATGGTCACGTGTGTCATCAGCAAGGTCGCAGCCACCAGCTGCCAGACCGACAGGTCGAGTAAACCGTTGTACCACATGGGCGCTGTTGCCTCTTGAAAGGGGGAACGCGGCTTGTCCTGCAAGGACGAACCTGATCACATTATCCCTGACCCATGCCAGAAAACCAGTTGGTCTTTTAGATGAGAATGTTTCAGCAGTGAAGCATCTATACTGGCCAGCATTTACAAGGGAGCGCTGCCGCTTGCCCATGCGTATCGACATCGCCGCCTTGCGCCTGACCCTGGGCTACCTGCTGCTCGCCGCTCTATGGATCCTTCTCAGCGATCATCTGTTGACCGCCCTGGGCCTGTCCGTGGCGCAACAGGAGCACTTGCAGTCCCTCAAGGGCCTGTTCTTCGTCGTACTCACCAGTTCGCTGCTTTACCTGGTGCTGCACCGCCATGCCCTGCAGTACCGCCGCGCACGCCTGGAACTGGCCGGTAACGAGGAACGTCTGCGCCTGGCGCTGGATGCCACGCGCGACGGCCTGTGGGACTGGGACGTGACGAGACGCCGCGTGTTCTTCTCCGAGGGCTACGCCAGGCTTCTCGGCCTCACTCCGCAAACCCTGGGCAATACCCGCGAAGACTGGGCCGCGCGCCTGCATCCGGATGACGCTGAGCGCGCGCTGCATGCACTCAACGCCGAATTGAGCGAACAGTCCTACGAGAACCTCTACCGCCTGCGCCATGCCGATGGCAACTATCGCTGGATTCACTCTCGCGGCCGCCTGCTGCGAGACGAAAACGGCCAACCACAGCGCTTCATCGGCATCGCCAGCGACATTACCCAACAACGCGCCATCGACGACAGCCTGCGCCAGGCCGCAGCGGTGTTCGATGCCACCCAGGAGGGTGTACTGGTTACCGATGCCGAGCAGCGGATCGTTCACGTCAACCCTGCCTTCAGCCGCATCACTGGCTACAGCAACGAGGAAATCCTCGGCCAGCACCCCAGCCTGCTCAAGTCCGGCCGTCATGACTCCGCCTTCTACCAGAGCCTGTGGCATGCCCTGCAGAACCGTGGTGCCTGGAGCGGTGAGGTGTGGAACCGACGCAAGAGCGGCGAAATCTACCCGCAGTGGCAATGCATACGCGTCATCCACGACGAGCAGGGGCGCGTCAGCCATTACGTGGCGGTGTTCTCCGACATCACTGCGCTCAAGCGTTCGCAGCGTGAGCTGGATTACCTGGCCCACCACGACCCGCTGAGCAACCTGCCCAACCGCCTGCTGTTCACCGAGCGCGTCGCCCATGCACTGGAACGCAGCAAGATCGAGGAACTGCGCGGCGCAGTGCTGCTGATCGACCTGGACCATTTCAAGCACATCAACGAGAGCCTCGGCCACAACGTCGGTGACCTGCTGCTCAAGGGCGTCGGCGAACGCCTGCAGCAGGATTTGCCCAGTGGCTGCACGCTGGCCCGGCTGGGCGGCGACGAGTTCGGCCTGCTCAGCGAAAATTGCACCGACGCCGCTCAGGCAGCCGAGCTTGCACAACGCCTGCTGCGCAGCCTGGAAACGTTCTTTCGCCTCGACGGTCACGAGCTCTACATTGGCGCCAGCATCGGCATCAGTCTGTTCCCCGAAGATGCCGATAGCGTCGAGCAGATCCTGCGTAACGCCGACTCGGCGCTGTTCAAGGCCAAGAGCAGCGGCCGCGAAGGCTATGCCTTCTATGTGCAGGAGTTGACCGACTACGCCCGCCAACGCGTGGAACTGGCCAGCAGCCTGCGCCATGCCCTGGACAATGACGAGCTGCGCGTTTACTACCAGCCGCTGCATGATCTGCGTGACGGTAGCCAGGTGGGCATGGAGGCACTGGTGCGCTGGCAACACCCGCAACGCGGGCTGATTGCTCCCGGCGAATTCATCCCGATTGCCGAGGACAACGGCATGATCGGCGCCATCGATACCTGGGTACTGGAACAGGCCTGCCGCCAGATGGTGCGCTGGAATTCTGAGGATAGTTCACTGAGTTTCGTTGCGGTGAACGTCTCCAGCCGTCTGTTCAGCCGCGGTGAACTCGATATGAAAGTGGCGCAGGTACTGGCAGAAACCGGCCTGCCGCCCGAGCAACTGGAGCTGGAAGTCACCGAGAGCGCCATCATGGAAGATCCGGATGCAGCGCAGAAACTGCTCTTCAGCCTGCGCGCCCTGGGCTTGCGCCTGGCCATCGACGACTTCGGCACGGGCTACAGCTCACTGGCGCGCCTCAAGCGCCTGCCGGTGGACAAGCTCAAACTCGACCAGAGTTTCGTGCGCGGCCTGCCTGACGACCCGGAAGATGCCGCCATCGCCCGCGCGGTAATCGCTCTGGGCAAGAGCCTGGGCCTGAAGGTCCTCGCCGAGGGTATCGAACAGCCCGCTCAAGCCGACTTCCTGCGCGAGCTAGGCTGCAACTACGGCCAGGGCTACCACTTTGGCCGTCCGCAACCTGTAGCAACCAGAACCGTCGACGCCACTACGCTGATCGAAGCGAAGAAAAGCTAGTCCAGCACCTGGAGCTGAACATGCGCGTGCTGATTCTCGAAGACGATCCCTGGATCGCCGATCTGCTCAAGCAGATCGTACTTAGCCTGCGCCCCGGGGCCCGAGTCGACTGTCACCTGTCGCACGGCAACGCCCGCCGCGAGCCGATTCTCATGCGTCTGGCCAGCATCGAACCGCAGACAGCCAACAGCCAGGGGAAAAATACCTGCGCCGCTGGGGCGACGAATGAGTAAACCGAGGCTGGGTCATCGCTGGTTCGGTCAATTCAATGCCGGCCGCTGGGGCACCGGCCGCCGAGATGCGGGCCACCGGGACGCCGGCCGCTGGATAGTCATCGGTGGCAGCCTGTGCCTGGCGTTGTTCTTCGCCTTTCTCGGGCGCCAGGCGCTGAACGAGCGCGAAGCCCTCTGGCAACTGCAGATCAGCAAACAGGCAGACATTCAGCGCATGGCCCTCAACAGCACCCAGCATGGGCTGCAGGAACGCGCCCAGCTGCTGGTGGAAACCATCGCTGCCGATGCCTGGGTAACCGAGCTGGTGCGCCAGGCTCACGCCCTGCCAGTGAACGATCTGGAAAACCTGGCCAGCATCCGCAGCCAGCTCTACACCCGCCTGGCACCGCGCTGGCGCAAGTTGCAGGCACGCCAGCCGTTTCGCCTCTACGTGCACCTGGCGCCAGACGTGAAGGTGCTGTTGCGGGTACACGAACCCGAGCATTTCGGCGACCTGCAGATCGGTTGGCGCCCGATGGTGCTGGAGGCACTGCGCAGCGCCAGCAGTCAGGCCGGCCTGGGGCTGACCCGCGGCAGCATCGGCATGCGCGCCATCGCCCCGCTGCTGGTCGAGGGCAACAACGGTCCCCAGCAGGTCGGCGCCATCGAAGTGGCCCTGGGCGTGCTCGACGATCTCGCCCAGCTGGACCAGGAATTCGACAGCGGCGTTGCTCTGCTACTGCGCGAGGATCTGCTGCAGGACTCGGGCAGCGGCGAAGAACTACGCGGACTGGCCAGCGACAGACAGCGCTGGCGACTGATGGACCATTCGCGGCCCCAGGTCCTGGCCTGGCAACAGCAGCAGCGACTGCCTCCCCCTGATGAGGGCGATAGCGTACGCCTGCTGGACGACGGTGAACGCCATTATCTGGTCAATCAGATGGCACTGAGCAGCTACCGGCAACGGCACGACCCCAGTGCAGAGCCACTGGCGGTTGCACTGATCTGGCACGACGTCAGCGATCAGTTCAATCTGCACCGCGGCGACAAACGCTGGCTGGTGATCAAATGGCTGCTCGCCTGGTGCGGCGCCGAGGCCCTGCTGCTGGTTCTGCTACGCACTACCCGACGCAGCACGCAGCGCCTGATGCAGCGCCAGCAGGCGGCGCTACGCGCGCTCAACGAGATCGCTGCGCTGCCCAACCTGACCCGCACCGAGCAACTGCGCCAGGCGCTGCGCCTGGGCGCCGAGCATTTCGGCATGCCACTGGGCATCATCAGCCGTATCGAAGGAGAGCAGTATAAGGTGCTGGTACAGGTATCTCCCGACGACGCTCTCAGCGACGGCCAATTGTTCGAGCTGGGCGACACCTACTGTAGCCTGGCTTTGCAGCAGAACGATGTACTGGCCATTGCCCATATGGCCGACTCGCCGCACAGGCGCCACCCTTGTTATCGCCAGTTCGCTCTTGAAAGCTATATCGGCACCGCCGTGCGTGTGGGCGGCAAGCCTTTCGGCACCCTGGCCTTCGCCAACCCCGAGCGACGCAGGCAGCCATTCGATGATGCCGACCGCGAATTCCTCGGTCTGTTCGCCCGCTGGGTCGGCGCCATTCTGGAACGCCAGCAGCAGGAGCGCGCCGTGCGCGCGGCACGCGCCTATCTGCAAGCGGTGCTGGACTCGGCCACCGGGGTATCGATCATCGCCACCGATGCCGGCGGCACCATCAGCCTGTTCAATTCCGGCGCCGAACGCCTGCTCGGCTACAGCACCGAGGAGATGATCGGACTTCAGACTCCGGCGATGTTTCATCTCGCGGACGAAATCCAGACCCGCGCCGCCGAGCTCAGCGAGGTCGCCGGCCACCCGCTGGAGAGCTTCGAAGTCTTAGTACACAACGCCCGCGGCGGCGACCCGGAAACCCGCCAGTGGACCTATCGCCACAAGGACGGCAGCCTGCGCCAGGTCAACCTCACCGTCAGCGCCATGTTCGACGAGAGTAGCCAGATCAACGGCTTTCTCGGCATTGCCAGCGATATCAGCGAGTTGCAACAGGCCACCCGCGCCTTGCAGAAGAGCGAGAGCCGCTTCCGCGGTCTGGTGGCCAACCTGCCTGGTGTGGTGTATCGCTGCGCCAACGACGCCGACTGGAGCATGCGCTACATCAGCGATGAAATTGCCAACCTCAGCGGTTACCCGGCCAGCGACTTCATCGACAACCAGGTACGCAGCTTTTCCAGCATCGTGCATCCCGACGACCTGGCCATCACCTACCGTATCGGCGAGGCCATCGCGCGCCAGGAAAGGTTCGAGCTCACCTACCGCCTGCGTCATGCCGATGGCCATAACGTCTGGGTGCGCGAGAAAGGCCGTGGCGAATACGACAGCCACGGCAGGCTGTTGTGGGTCGACGGTTTCATCTGGGACATCAGCGAGCGCCAGGCCATGGAGGACGAACTGCGCCTGAGCCAACAGCGTTTTCTCAATGCCTTCAATACCGCGCCACAGGGCATGGCACTGGTCAGCCCGGACGGCCGCTGGCTGGAGGTCAACGACGAGCTGTGCCGCATGCTCGGCTACGACCGCGAAGAGCTGCTGGCCTGTACCTACCAGCAGGTCACCCATCCGGATGATCTCGATGCCGATCGGCAGAACGTCGCCGATCTGCTGGCTGGGCGGATCAACGCCTATCAGATGGAGAAACGCTACCTGGACAAGCAGGGACGCACGCTGTGGGTACTGCTCAGCGTGTCGCTGGTACGTGACGGCGAGGGTCGGCCCGTGCATTTCGTCTCGCAAATTCAGGATTTCAGTGATCGTGTCGCTGCCGAGCGCGCGGTGCGCGAGCGCGAGCATTACCTCAGTACCTTGCTCAACAACGTGGTCGACGCCATCGTCACCATCGATGAGCAGGGCCGCATCGAGACCTTCAACCACGCGGCCGAAGCGATATTCGGCTATCGCCAGCCCGAGGTCGCCGGTCAGAGCATCACCCAACTGGTTCCGCACCTGGCGGGCGACTTACTGCGGCAAGGCTGCGCCATCAACCAGATCGGCGAAATGGAAGGCCTGCGTCAGGATGGTGAATGCTTCCCCATGGAGCTGGCGATGTCACAAATCAGCCACCAGGGGCAGCGCCGCTTTATCGCGGTGATCCGCGACATCGCCGAGCGCAAGCGCACCGAACAGATGAAGAACGAGTTCATCTCCACCGTCAGCCACGAACTGCGCACCCCGCTCACCGCCATCGCCGGCTCACTCGGCCTGATCAACGGCGGCGCCCTTGGCGCGGTGCCGGAGCAGATGCAGCAGATGCTGGAAATTGCCCAGAGCAACAGCCAGCGCCTGCGCAAGCTGATCGACGACCTGCTGGACATCGACAAGCTGGTCGCCGGCAAGATGCGCTTCGATCTGCAGCCGTTGGCCCTGCGCCCGCTGCTGGAGCAGGCGCTGCGCAGCAACCAGCCCTATGCCGAGCACCACCGGGTGCAACTGCTGCTACTGCCGGGCATCAATTGCCAGGTATGTGCCGATGCCCAGCGCCTGGAGCAGGTGCTGGCCAACCTGCTGGCCAATGCCGCCAAGTTTTCTGCCGCCGGACAGAGCGTGGAGTTGGCAGCCGTGCCCACGGACGGCTGGGTACGCATCAGCGTGCGTGACCAGGGCCAGGGCATCGCGCAAGACTTCAAGCCGCGCATCTTCAGCAAATTTGCTCAGGCCGATGCCGGCGACACCCGCCGCCAGGGCGGCACAGGCCTGGGCCTGGCGATCAGCAAGGAGCTCATCGAACACATGGGTGGCCGTATCGGCTTCGACTCCGTGGAGGGGCAAGGCAGCACCTTCTGGCTGGAGCTGCCGCAAGTCGGGGTGCAGCCATGAACGACAACATCACGCTACGCCTGCAACTGCTCGGGCAGCTGTTCAGCCACAAAAATCTGTTGGCCTGGGGCGTGCTGGCGCTGGCGCTCGGCGCGACGCTGCTGGCCTGGGACAGCTTGCGCCAGAGCCAGAGCGCGTCCGCCTCACGCCAGCTCGAGCTCCTTGCCGACGAAATCAGCGAGGCCATCATCCAGCGCATGCATAACCAGGAAAGCATCCTGCTCGGCGGCGCCGCCCTGCTCGATGCCAATAAAGAGGTCAGTCGCGACGACTGGCGCACCTACGCGCGTCGACTGAACCTGGAAGAACGCTACCCAGGCATCCAGGGCCTGGGGTTCAGCCAGGTATTGCCAGCCGAACAGCTGCACGCCTTCGAAACCGAAATGCGTGCCGAGGGCTACCCCAACTTCCGCGTGCGCCCGCTTGGCGAGCGTACGCTGTACAGCGCCATTCGCTATATCGAGCCTTTCACCGGACGTAATCCGGTCGCCTTCGGCTTCGACATGCTGTCCGAACCCGTGCGCCAGGCCGCCATGCTGAGCGCCGCACGCAGCGGCCAGAGCCGTCTGTCCGGCCGCGTCACGCTGGTGCAGGAAACCCACGGCAAGGTCCAACCGGGTTTGCTGCTGTTCACCCCGGTGTACCGGCACAACCAACCGCTGGACACTCCCGAGCAGCGCCTCGCCGCGCTGCGTGGCTTTGTCTACAGCCCCTACCGCGCGCACGACCTGATGGACGGCATCCTCGGTACACGCCAACGTGACCTGGAGTTCGAGGTCTATGCCGCCCCCGATACGGCTGCCGCCGACCTGCTTTACAGCAGCGCTGGCAACGCCATTGATACGCCTGCCGACGCCCAGCGAAAGCTGGAACTGTTCGGCCAGCGCTGGTACCTGAACTTTCACTACGCCCCAGGTTTTCTCGATGCCGCCCATCGCGGCGAGGGCTCACTGCTGGCCTTGGGCGTCTGCATCAGCCTGCTGCTGTTCTTTCTGATCAGCAGCCTGAGCCTGCGCCGCGAGCAGGTACAGCAGTTGGCCGAGCGCATCACCGAACAGCTGCACCGCAGCGAAGAGCGCCTGGCGCTGGCGCTCAAGGGCGGCAATGACGGTTGGTGGGATATCGAGGTCAAGGCCGGCAGCTTCTTCGCCTCGGCCCACGGCTGGCAGATGCTCGGCTATCCGGAGCAGGGCCCGCCGGGTTTTGCCGATGCCCCCTGGGCCTGGGAAAAACTGGTGCACCCGGACGATCTGCCAGCAACGCGCGCCCGTCTGAAACATGCGCTGTCCACAGGCGCCAGCAACTTCACCATCGACTGTCGCCTGCTGCGTGTCGACGGCAGCGAACTGCCGGTGCTGCTGCGCGGCTACATCCAGCGCGATGACAAAGGCTACCCGCTGCGCATCACCGGCACCACCATGGACCAGAGCGAGGCCAAGCGTATCGAGCGCCTCAAGAGCGAGTTCGTCTCCACCGTCAGCCACGAGCTGCGCACACCGCTGACCGCCATCGCCGGCTCGCTGGGCCTGATCAATGGCGGCGCACTGGGCACGGTACCGGAAAGCATGCGCACCATGCTGGGCATCGCCCAGGCCAACAGCCAGCGTCTCAGCCACCTGATCAACGATCTGCTGGACATGGACAAACTGGAAGCCGGCAAGATGCAGTTCGACCTGCAACCCTGCTCGCTTGCCGCCCAGCTCCAGGAGGCACTGGACAGCAACCAGGCCTACGCCGACCGCCACCAGGTCAAGCTGCGTCTGCTCGACTGCGTAGCGGTTCGCGTACGGGTCGATGCCATGCGTCTGCAGCAGGTGCTGGCCAACTTCATCTCCAACGCCGTGAAGTACTCGCCGCCCGGCGCCGAGGTATGCCTGCGTGCCGAAGGTCGTGGCGCTCGCGTACGTGTCGAGGTCAGCGACCAGGGCCAAGGCATCGCCGCCGAATTTCGCCAGCGCATCTTCAGCAAGTTCTCCCAGGCCGACGCCAGCGACAGCCGCAGCAAGGGCGGCACCGGTCTGGGCCTGGCAATCAGCAAGGAGTTGATCGAACGCATGGGCGGGCAGATCGGCTTCGACTCGGTAGAGGGCCAGGGCGCCTGCTTCTGGTTCGAGCTGCCCGCGCTGGCCGAAGCCGCCCTGTCCGCGGCCAGCGACGGCCGGCGCAGCCTGCTGGTGGTCGAGGACGAACCGGACATCGCCAACCTGCTGCGCCAGTTGCTGGAAAATGCCGGTTATCGCGTGCGTCTGGCCCACAGCCTGGGCGAAGCACGCGCCCGTCTGCGTGAGGAAATACCCGCCGCCATCAGCCTCGATCTGCGCCTGCCGGACGGCGACGGCATGCAACTGGTACAAGAACTGCGCGCCGACGCGCGCTATCGCAAGCTGCCAATTCTGGTGGTATCGGCCGCCTGTGAGGAGGGCCGCCTGGCACTGGACGGCGTGCCCGCGCTGGACTGGCTGAGCAAGCCGATCGACCCGCAGCGCCTGCTCGCCAGCCTTGCTCAGGCCCTGCAGAATCTGCCGCAGAGCCCACGCGTGCTACACGTGGAAGATGATCACGATCTGCGTCTGGTGGTCGCCGAACAGGGCCGCGAGCTGGCCGAGTTCGTTCCCGCCGACAGCCTCGCCGAAGCGCGTCGCCTGCTCGCCGAGCAGCCTTTCGACCTGGTTCTGCTCGATCTCGGTCTGCCCGACGGCAACGGCCTGGAACTGCTCGACGAACTGCAACAGCAGCGGCCAGGGCTACCGGTGGCCGTGCTCTCGGCCAGCGAGATGGATGGCCATGAATTGGCCGGGGTGAGCGCGGCACTGGCCAAATCACGCAATGATGGACAACACTTCCTGCACATACTCAACCGCCTGTTACCCGCCAAGGAGACCCGCCATGACTGAGCTCAAGCGCATCCTTCACGTCGAGGACGACCCCTCGATCCAGGCCGTGGCCAAGGTCGCTTTGGAAGCCGTCGGCGGCTTCCAGGTGCTGAGCTGTGCCAGCGGCCAGGAAGCGCTCGATCAGGTACAAGACTTCGCGCCCGACTTCATCCTGCTCGACGTGATGATGCCCGGCATGGACGGCCCGCAAACGCTGGAGAGGCTGCACGAACTGGTGGATATCGGTGAGGTGCCGGTAGCCTTCATGACGGCCAAGGTCCAGCCCGGCGAAGTGGCCCATTACCGCAGCCTGGGCGCGCTCGACGTGATCGTGAAACCCTTCGATCCCATGCAGCTCGCCGCCCAGATCCGGCAGATCTGGAACCGACGCCATGGATAAACACGACGGCAACGCCATCCCTCAGACCCTGCAAGAACGCCTGCAGCAGCTCGGCCAGCAGTTCGCCGAACGCCTGCGCCAGGAGCTGCCGCAACTGACGCAGCAGGGCGAGCAACTGCTCGAGGCCGACGACGAGCAGCGCAGGTATCTGTTGCAGACGCTACGCGACCAACTGCATCGCCTGGCCGGCAGTGCCGGCACCTTCGGTTTCGACCAGCTCGGCCAGCACGCGCGGGAGCTGGAACAACAGGCCGAACGCTGGCTGCAACACCAGCAACGCCTGCAGCATGAACTCGGCGAATTCATCGCGGCGCTGCAACGCCTGGGCAACCAGACCTCCAGCAACGCGGCACCCAGCGCAGTGCAGCAGCAGATACCACAGGCGCTGGGTGGAGACACCGAGTCCCGGCTCATCTACATCCTCGAGGATGAAATAGCCGTAGGCGAAAACATGCGCCTGACCCTGAACAACTTCGGCTATCAGGCCGAGCACTTCAACTCCATCGCCGCTCTCGATGCGGCCCTGGAGCAGCAGATACCGGACGCGCTGATCGTCGACGTCAACCTGGTCAACGAAGACTGCAGCGGCCTGGACTACGCTGCACGCTTGCAGCAGCGCTTGGAGGTGCCCCTGCCGCTGCTGGTGCTGACCCACCAGGATGACTTCGCCACCCAGTTGCAGGCAGTGCGGGCCGGGGCATTGGGTTTCTTCGCCAAACCGGTGGACATTCCGCAGCTGGAAAGCCGCCTGGAACGCTGCTTCGCCCAGCAGAGCGGCGAGCCCTACCGGGTGCTGATCGTCGACGACGACCGCGATCTGGCCAGCCGCTACAGCCTGGTGCTGCGCGATGCCGGCATGCTGGTGGAATTTCTTCAGGAGCCGGCGCAGATCTTCGAGCACTTGCGCAACTTCAATCCTGAGGTGGTGCTGCTCGACGTCAACATGCCGGACTGTACCGGCCCCGAGCTGGCGCAAATCATCCGCTGCAACGACGACTGGCTGCGCATCCCGATCATCTACCTGTCGGCGGAAACCGATATCGGCAAGCAGATGAATGCGCTGATCAAGGCTGGCGACGACTTCGTCACCAAGCCGATTTCCGACAACGCCCTGGTCGCCACCGTGTTCTCCCGCGCTCAGCGCGCACGTCTGCTGTCCAACGCCCTGGCGCGCGACAGCCTCACCGGCCTGCTCAAGCATGGCGACATCAAGGAGCAGGTGGCGATCGAGCTGGAGCGCGCACTACGCAGCGGCGACCGCGCCAGTGTGGTGATGCTGGATATCGATCACTTCAAACGGGTCAACGACGAACATGGTCACGCCGCCGGCGACAACGTCATCCGCGCCCTGGCCAACCTGCTACGCCAGCGCCTGCGTCGGGTCGACAGCCTGGGGCGCTATGGCGGCGAGGAGTTTCTCGCGGTACTACCGGACTGCACCCCGCAACAGGCCAAGAAGATCGTCGACGAGATTCGCGAACGCTTCGCCGAGTTGCGCTTTATCGCCGATGGCAGCGAATTCTCCTGCACCCTGAGTGCCGGTATCGCCGGCACCGATGTACACAGTGACGCCGAGCAACTGCGCGAGCGCGCCGACAAGGCGCTGTATGCGGCCAAGCATGGTGGTCGCAATCAGGTGCAGGTGGCCGCGTCGGAAGAGCATCGCGGCTGAAACCGCCCCTACACCAGCACCACGCTCCGTAGGAGCGGGTTCAGCCGCGATAGGAAATGAAGGCCCTAGACATCCACCACAAGCGGTCACCCTGATCAGGCCTCGGCGCGTTGCATCAGCTGGCGCTGACGCCACTCCATGAAGGTTTTCAGGAACAGGGTGAGCAGCGCCATGCACGCCAGCAGGCCGGCGGCAGTGAAGGCCGCCGCGGGTTTGTAGTCGTTGTTGAGCTGGTCGACCAGCAGCGGCAAGGTCAGGGTCTGGTTGATGATGGTGCCGGACACCACCGACACCGCACCAAACTCACCGACCGCACGGGCGTTGGTCACCACCACGCCATACAGCAGCGCCCATTTGATCTTCGGCAGGCTGATGCGGCGGAAGATCTGCCAGCCGCTGGCACCCAGGCACATGGCAGCGGCTTCTTCGTCCTGACCCTGGGCCTGCATCACCGGAATCAGAATGCGCGCCACATAGGGCGCGGTGACGAATACGGTGACCATGACGATGCCCGGCCAGGCGAACATCAACTGCATGCCGTTATCGTAGAACCAGCGCCCGATAAAGCTCTCCAGGCCGTAGACCACCAGATAACAGAGGCCGGCGACCACCGGCGACACCGCATAGGGAATGTCGATCAGGGTGGTCAGCAGCTTGCGCCCGCGAAAATCGTAGTGCGTCACGCACCAGGCCAGGCAGATGCCGAAGCACAGGTTCAGCGGCACGGTGATTGCGGCCACCAGCAGGGTCAACCCGATGGCGTGGAGCATGTAGTCCTCGCCGAGGTTGCTCCACAGCAGGTCAAGCCCGCCAGCAAGCGCCTTGGTGAAGATCAGCGCCAGCGGCACCAGCAGAATCAGCGCCACCACCATCAGACCGAGGATTACCAGCGCCCACTGGCGCCAATCTTGGGGCTTTTTCATCGACCTTGCCGTTGCCATGCGAACAAACGTCCCTGCACGACCTGCAGGAGGAACAGAAGAGTCAGCGAGGCAAGCAGGATCACCGAAGCAATGGCCGCCGCCGCCGGGTAATTGAACTCCTGCAGACGGACGAAAATCATCAACGAGCTGACCTCCGTCTGGTAGGGAATGTTGCCGGCGATCATGATCACCGCGCCGAACTCGCCGAGGCTGCGCACGAAGGCCTGCGAGCCACCGGTGACCAGCGCCGGGGTCAGGGTCGGCAGGATCACCTTGCGAAAGGTCTGCATGCGGCTGGCGCCCAATGTGCGCGCGGCCTCTTCGTATTCCGAACCGAGATCCTGCAGCACCGGCTGCACGGTACGCACCACGAAGGGAATGCTGGTGAACACCATCGCCACCACGATACCGGCGTAGGCGTAGGCCACCTTGAAGCCCAGCCACTGGCCGATCCAGCCATTAGGCACGAGAAGTGCGGCAAGGGTCAGGCCGGCCACCGAGGTGGGCAGGGCAAAGGGCAGATCGACCAGCGCATCGACGATGCGCCGACCGGGAAAATCGTAACGGGTGATGATCCAGGCCAGCAGCAGGCCGATCACCAGTACCGCCAGGGTCGAGTAGAAGGCCGCCGAGATGGTCACCTTGTAGGTCTGCACCACGCGCGGATCGCTGATGGCGAACCAATATTGCGCCCAGCTCATGTCACTGACGTACAGCAGCAGCGCCGACAATGGCAGCAGGATCACCAGCGAGAGGTACAGCACGCTGACGCCGAAGCTCAGGCCGAAGCCAGGCAGCAGCGGAGTCTGCAGGAAGAACAGCGTCGGTTTACTCACGAAAAAGCTCGGCTCTACAAATGCAGTTGGCCGCCAATAAGGCGGCCAACGGACCATTACGATGCTCGCGTAGGGCGGGTGCAACCCGCCACTCATGGCTGGCGGGTTACACCCGCCCTACGCCAGACCGGCGCGCTCAGCGCCCAGTCGCGAGAAGCTGGTCAAGGATACCACCGTTGTCGAAGTGCTTGGCGGTGATGTCATCCCAGCTACCGAGGATCTCGTTCGGGTTGATCAGACGTACCGGTGCAAACTGCGCCTTGGTCGCCTCGACCACTTCCGGGTTGTGCACGCGGTAGTTGTAGCGGGTCAGCAGCTGCTGGATGTCCTTGCTGTACTGGAAGTCGAGGAAGGCCTTGGCCTGCTCGCGGGTGCCGCGCTCGTCGGCCACCTTGTCGACGATGGCCACCGGGAACTCGGCCAGCACGCTGACTTCCGGCACCACGATTTCCAGGTTGGCAGACTTGAACTCGTCACCCTTGGCGATGTTGATCACTTCCGACTCGAAGGTCAGCAGCACGTCGCCCTGGCCGTTCTGGGCGAAGGCCACGGTGGCGCCACGGCCGCCAGTGGGGAAGTTCTCGACGTTCTTCAGCAGCTTGCCGACGAAGGCCTTGATCTTCTCCTGGTCGCCGTTGAATTTCTCGTTGGCGAACAGCCAGGCGCCCAGGTAGCTGTAGCGGGCGTTGCCGGAGGTTTTCGGGTTGGGAAATACCAGTTTCACGTCATCGCGAATCAGGTCGTCCCAGCTCTTGATGTTCTTCGGGTTGCCTTCGCGCACCAGGAACGCGGTGGTGCTGTAGTACGGCGAGGCGTTGTTGGGGAACTGCTTGGCCCAGTCTTCACGCAGCAGACCGCGCTTGGCCAGGATGTCCACATCGGTTACCTGGTTAAAGGTGACGACGTCGACCTTCTTGCCCTGGATGATGTCCTGCGCCTGACGCGAGGTACCGGCGAAGGACTGGATGATCTTCACTTCCTTGCCGCTCTGCTGCTTCCAATGCTCGACGAACAGCGGATTGATCTCGCCGAACAGCTCGCGGGCGATGTCGTAGGAGGCGTTGTGGAATGGCGTATCGGCAGCAGCATGGCTCAGCGAGCCAGTCAGCAGGGTGGCGCTGGCCACGGTGGCCAGAACGATCTTCTTCAGCATCTATGGCGTCCTTCTTATCGCGAGAGGAACCTGCAGGCAGGCTATTTGATGGCGCGATTCTGCAGAAAAATCATATAGCTGAAAAATACCTTTTTATTTGCTACTTATAACCAAAACCCATTCGGCGTTGAAAACGCCATGCAGCCCTCGTCGCCGAGGCTGCTCAGGCAACCACTCTTTGCTCGTTCCTCACGCTCCGCGTGGGAATGCATCCAGAGACGCTCTGCGTCAGATGCTGGTGCAGCACCAGAGCAAGCGGGCGCAAAGCGCCCAGGCTTGGGCTCCCACGCTGAAGCGAGGGAGCCATCATCCGCCAATCACAGCTTGGCAATGGACACTTCGGTGGACTTCACGAAGGCAATCACTTCACTGCCCACCTGCAATTCCAGTTCGCGCACGGAACGGGTGGTGATCACCGAGGTGACGATGCCGGCAGCGGTCTGCACGTCGATTTCCGACAGTACGTCGCCGATGACGATTTCCTTGATGTTGCCCTTGAACTGGTTACGCACGTTGATGGCTTTGATGGTCATGGTGTTTCTCCTGATGGTTCACTGATGTAGCCCGGATGCAATCCGGGAAAGTCGTGCGCCTGCCCTCTCCCCCCTACCCTCTCCCCAAAGGGGCGAGGGAGCTATCAGGTACCGTCGGAATACCCAGCGGCACTCTTTGGCTCCCCTCTCCCATTCATGGGAGAGGGGCTGGGGGAGAGGGCGCTTTTCACCCCGTAGCCCGGATGCAATCCGGGAAACCCCGTACCCGCGCTTACCTCAACTCGCCGAAGCCGCCTTCGGCAGGATGTCGCTGGAGATCATTTCGCCGAACGGGCTGACATAACCGCGACTTTCCGGACGCTGCGGCTGGGCTACGTCCAGATGCGGGAACAGCAGTTCGGCGACCCGGTACGACTCCTCCAGGTGCGGGTAACCGGAGCAGATGAAGGTGTCGATGCCCAGCTCCGCATACTCCTTGACCCGCGCCGCCACGGTCGGGCCATCGCCCTGGCGCGCAGCCACGGTTGGCGAAATGATCCCCGGGCGCAGGGCAACGAGGAACTTGAGGTGCTGCGTCACCGGGATGCGGGACGCAGCCACCAGCCAGGAGTCCTCGCAGGAACGCCCGGTGGGAATCAGCACGCCGCCGTAGCCGAGGCGGTCGGCAGCCTGGGCGACCTGGCCCAGATAGCCATGATCGACGGCGCGCGCGCCTTCGGCGGTGCCCAGGTACTTGCCATCGCCATGGGTAGGCAGGAACCAGAAGATGTTGAGACTCATGGAGTTGTCTCCTTGGATTCGCTCCCCTCTCCCACCGGGAGAGGGGCTGGGGGTGAGGGTTCTATTGGGCCTGCGCGACCTTGGCCGGCGGATTCCAGATCACATCCTTGATGGTCAGCTGCTTGGGGATCAGCTTCAGCTCGGTGAAGGTGTCGGCGATCTTCTGCTGCGCCTCGACCACCTCCGGGGCGATGAACTGCGCGCCGTAACCCTGGCGTTCGACGGCCTGGCGGGTGATCTCCGGGGACAGGCCGATCAGCGGCGCGACCTGGCGGGTGGCTTCGTCGAGGTTGCCCTTGACCCACTCGTCGACGCCACGGATTTCCTCGACCAGCGTGCCGACCACCTGCGTTTACCAGCCGGTCGTTGAGTACGTTCGGGTCGATCGGTTTCGGCCTGCGCGCCAGGGCGCGCGGCCAGCTGTTCCAGGGCCTCGTCGAGGCGTTCGCGCAGCTCGTCGTCGATCTGCGCCGGGCTGCCGCCACTGGCCAGAGGCAGCACTACCTTGTGCGCCAGGGCGCGCTCCGGCAGCAGGTCCTCAGCGGGGAATCCCGCACCCGCAGCAGACTCATTTCCACGTGCTGCGCCTCGAGGCGCCCGCGCACGTAGTCCAGCAGCACTTCAGTGCGCGAGCGCGCCGCAGGGCTGCCGGACAGCAACACGACATGCATGATGTTTCCTTAACGGTTGGGCTGCGGCGTCAGGCGCAGATAGGGTTTAACCGCGCGCTAGCCTTGCGGGAAGCGCTGAGCGATCTCGGCTTCATCCTTGAGCGACGGCACGATCACCACCTCGTCACCGTCTTGCCAGTTGGCCGGCGTGGCAACCTTGTAGTTGTCGGTCAGCTGCAGCGCCCCGGCCATCACAGCCCCGCCAGCCCGGTGGGTGGCGATGCGCAACAGCGCCGCCACGCAATGCACCGCATAACCCACCACTCAACCCAACAGATGCGCCACCAGCCCGACGACAGCGCACCCGGCAATGGTCTCGATCACCCCGCGCTTGAAGCCCAGCAACGCCACGCCCGCAGCGAGGGTGATCAACGCCGACACCCAATCGAACGCCCCGGCGAAACCCTGCGGCCAGAGCACGTGATAACCGAAGAACAACGCCAGGTTAAGGATCACCCCGACCACAGCGGCGGTGATCCCGGTCAGCGGCGCGGTGAACTTCATCTGGCCATGGGTCGATTCCACCAGCGGCCCGCCGGCGAGGATGAACAGGAACGACGGCAGGAAGGTGAACCAGGTGACCAGCACCGCCGCCAGCGCGCCACTGGCGAAGGCCGAATCACCAGCGAACACCGGCTGACCGTAGGCGCCGACGAAGGCGACGAAAGCCACCACCATGATCAACGGCCCCGGTGTGGTCTCGCCGAGGGCCAGGCCATCGATCATCTGCCGGGGCGTCAGCCAGCCGTAGTGCTCGATGGCGCCCTGGTACACGTAAGGCAGCACCGCATAGGCACCGCCGAACGTAAGCAGCGCCGCCTTGGTGAAGAACCAGCCCATCTGCGTCAGCGTGCCCTGCCAGCCGAACGCCAGGGTCAGCAGGCCCATCGGCAGCAGCCAGAGCAGCGCGCCGACCAGCAGGATCAGCGCCAGGCGGCTGGAACGGAAATAGGTATGTGCCAGACGCGTCTCGTCATCGATCAGCGCCGGCGCATGCGCCCCGCCCGCCTCGCCATGCCCGGCGCCGACCGCGAAGTGCTGCGGCGCCAGCCGCCCACCGATATACCCCACCAGCGCGGCGCCCAGCACGATCAGCGGGAACGGCACCTGCAACGCAAAAATGGCGACGAAAGCCGCTGCTGCAATGGCCCACAGCCAGGCGTTCTTCAACACCCGCCCGCCGATGCGCCAGGCCGCCTGCACCACGATGGCCGTCACCGCCGGCTTGATGCCATAGAAAATCCCCGCCACCAACGGCACATCGCCGAACACCAGATAGACCCAGGACAGCACGATCAGGATCAACAGCGACGGCAGCACGAACAACGCCCCGGCGATCACCCCGCCCCAGGTGCGGTGCATCAGCCAGCCGATATAGGTAGCCAACTGCTGCGCCTCCGGCCCGGGCAGCAACATGCAGTAGTTCAGCGCATGCAGAAAACGCCGCTCGGACAACCAGCGGCGCTTCTCCACCAACTCCTGATGCATGATCGAAATTTGCCCGGCCGGCCCACCGAAACTGATCAGCCCCAGCTTCAACCAGAACCAGAACGCCTGCAGCAAACTGACCGGGGCGGGACGTTCAGAGGAATCGGGCATTAGATGGCTCCAGCGGCTGCAAATCGACCGACTACTATAGCCACGAAAGATGACAGCCGCGCGACACCGCACGAAAAATCACCAGCCCCACGCAGCCCTTACCCCACCTGGCCTGGACGCGTTTTCCCGCATGTTATCCACAACGCTTTCCCCAGATTTTGTGCACGACACCCGGCAACACGCCCCCGCCCTGCTCAGCAGTTGAAAACCAGAGCCAAGTAATTGATTAAAAGCGATATTCCGCCTGGCGATAACGCCAGCAGAGCGTCATTGGACAAAAACTGAACGGCCTGAAGAAGCCCGCTTGAATGCTAGGCGCGGAGGGCTTTTGCAAAGGTTATCCACAGCGCTGTTAACAGAATTTGTGAGTGGGTTTGGCAAGGTCTGAACTGCCGACTCTGGCGCGAGAAAACAACCGAGAGGGCATTTTGCCCGCGAGGCATAGACAGCCTCGCGGTGGATGGAAGAGCAAGTAGCCCGGACAACCTCGCCCCACGGTGGATGAAAAAAGCGTCATCCTCCCTACGCAGATATCCCCGCCGCGTAGGGTGGACAACGCGGAGTTTGTCCACCATGCCACGTGTCGGAACAGCAACTAGGCTGGTTAGAGCAAAGCAATACCCAAAGCAATTGCGGTGATGGATTTCGCGTTGCTCTACCCATCCTACGGTCGTTGATCGGCGCACATCCGCAGTCTCTGGCGGACTGCTCGCTTCGCGACGAGCGGCAGGCGTCGCGGGCAGCCCTACTTCAGCCCACCTTCGCTGGCGAAGCATCCTCGAAGCGATTCACCTGGCGCAGACTCTTGAAACCGAGCATCCAGCCGCCCGTCACCGTCAGGGTGCAGGCGCAGCCGATCAGCGCCGCCGGCACCACGCCGAACCAGGCGGCGCTAGTGCCGGCGCGAAATTCGCCGAGCTCGTTGGAAGAGCCGATGAACAGCATGTTCACCGCGTTGACCCGGCCACGCATGGTGTCCGGGGTGGAGAACTGCACCAGCGACGAACGGATGTACATGCTCACCATATCCGCGCCGCCGGCCACCACCAGCGCGGCGAAGGACAGCCAGAACAGGCTGGACAGCGCGAACACCAGGTTGGCCACGCCGAACAGCGCCACCGCGCCGAACATCACCAGGCCGACATGGCGGTTGAACGGCTTCATGCTCAGGTACAGACCGACCGACACTTCACCGATGGCCATGGCGCTGCGCAGCAGGCCTAGGCCCGTCGGCCCGACTTCCAGCACTTCCTGGGCGTAGATCGGCAACAGCGCGATCACGCCTCCAAGCAGCACGGCGAACAGGTCCAGCGAGATGGTGCCGAGGATGATCGGCCGCGTGCGGATGAAGTGGATGCCCGCGGTAAAGCGCGCCCACGCGGTGGCTTCCAGCGCCTGCATCTTTTCCGCGTAGCGCACCGGCACCAGCGGCAGCAATGCGGAGCCAGCGAGGAAGCAGACCAGGCACACCGAGTAGGTCAGCCCGCCACCGCCGATGGCGTAAAGACCGCCACCGATCACCGGGCCGGAAATGGTCGCGCCACGCATGATCATGCTGTTGGCGGCGATGGCTGCGGCCAGGCGCTCGCGCGGCACGATCTGCGGCAGCAGACTGGACAACGCCGGCCCGGTGAAGGCGCGGCCACAGCCGTAGAGCACCAGCACCGCGTAGTACCAACTGACCGCCGCTTCGCTCAGCGACAACCACAGCAGCGCCGCCGCACACAGGCCTTCGACCAGCCAGCTGAGCATGAGGATGAGCTTGCGGTCGTAGCGGTCGATCAGGTCGCCGGCCGGCATCAGCAGCACCAGCATGGGGATGAACTGAGCCAGGCCGACATAGGCCAGCGACAGCGGATCGCGCGTCAGGTCGTAGACCTGCCAGGCCACCACGATGGCCTGGATCTGAACGGCGAACACCACCACGATGCGAGCGATGAGAAACGGCAGGAAACCGGGAAGTCGGTAAACGGAAACAGGGGCAGCGGACACGGCGAAAATCTCGAGGCAGAACCGGCCAGTGCCGGACGAGGTAAGCCGGCCAATCTACGGGAAAGCTCCGCCACGGGGCAAACCCGGGAACAGGCTGTTGCGCAGATCGCGCCCTGGACCGCGCGCAGGCGTCAGACACACACCAGCGCCTTACTGGACAACGCCGGGTACCGCGCCTGGTTCGGTCACTGTAGGAGCGTCGCCCCGGCGCGAAAACGGATGCGACCGTATCGCAATAGTGAGCTGCCGGCTCCATTCGCCGCGGGGCGCGGCTCCTACAGGTGTTGGTAGCGCGGGCGGATGCGGGAGGTCATTCCTCCCGCCAATATCCACTAGACGAATGCCTGGTCGCCGAAACCACGCGGCAGACGCTGCGGGCCTGGCAAGGCAGCCAGACGCGCCTCCCAGGAAGTGCGCCAGTCGTTGACGGCGCGCGCGGCCTTTTCGCGGCGGGCAGCACGGCGCGCGGCATTGCGTGAGTTACGTCGAGCTTCGGTGAACACTTCAGTCTTGCGGCAATTGCGGCATTTGACCTTGGCCAGCTCGGTGGTGGCGGGCAGCTTTTCACCATGAGAGCCACAAGCGAGGTGGCCAGAGACTTTGTAGTGCGTAACCATCGCGTTATCTCCTTGATTGTGGGCGCCCGACTGCAGACAGCCGGTCTACACCCCTCAGGAAATGGGACTGTGCAAGCGGCACGCAGGTTCATTGACCACCGACCAAGGGCCCTGCCGCCTCTGGTCGTGCGCCCCACCAAAGGGTTTTAATGCGCTCTTTTACCGGAACCCCACCATGCCCCTGAGCCCCGATGAACTCGCGCAAATCAGCGCCCTCACCCTGGCCCACTACCAGAGCAGCGCCGAGGATTTTCGCGAGGGCACGCGCGACCATGACGTGAGCCAGAACATCGCCGCGCTGCTGCGCCATATCGAGGGCGAGAAGCCCTGGCGCATCCTTGATTTCGGCTGCGGGCCGGGGCGAGATCTGCGTACGTTCAGCGGCCTCGGCCATACCGCCGTCGGCCTGGATGGCTGCGCCGAGTTCGTCGCCATGGCGCGCGCCGATAGCGGCTGCGAGGTGTGGCAGCAGAGCTTTCTCGAACTGGACCTGCCGGCTGGACATTTCGACGGCATCTTCGCCAACGCCAGCCTGTTCCACGTGCCCGATCAGGAGCTGCCGCGCGTGCTCGGCGAGCTGCATGCGGCGCTCAAGGCCGGTGGCGTGCTGTTCAGCTCCAACCCGCGCGGCGAGAACCAGGAAGGCTGGAACGGCCCGCGCTACGGCAGCTACCACGACCTGGAACGCTGGCGCGCGCGGCTCACGGCGGCCGGTTTCATCGAGCTGGAGCACTACTACCGCCCCGCCGGCCTGCCACGCGACCAGCAACCCTGGCTGGCCAGCGTATGGCGGCGACTCGGTTAACGGGCCTTCAGCGACGGCAATAGCGCGGTGAGGATGCCCAGCAACGGCAGGAAGGAGCACAGCAGGAACACCTCCTCGATGCCGTGGATGTCCGCCAGGTAGCCCAGCAGCGCCCCGCCGATGCCGCCGAAGCCGAACATCAGGCCGAAGAACAGCCCGGCAATCATGCCGACGTTGCCCGGCATCAGCTCCTGGGCGAAGACCACGATGGCGGAGAATGCCGAGGCCAGGATGAAGCCGATCAGCATGCTCAGCACGCCGGTCCAGAACAGGTCGACGTGCGGCAGCAACAGGGAGAACGGCGCCACGCCGAGGATGGAGAACCAAATCACCTGCTTGCGCCCGATGCGGTCGCCGATCGGCCCGCCGAAGAAGGTACCCGCGGCCACCGCGCCGAGGAACAGGAACAGGTAGAGCTGCGAGCTGGCCACCGACAGGTCGAACTTCTCGATCAGAAAGAAGGTGAAGTAGCTGGTGAAGCTGGCCATGTAGAAGTACTTGGAGAACACCAGCAGCGCCAGGATCAGCAGGGCGAACTTCACCCGCCCAGCCGACAGGCCGTGAGTGGCCACGCCGCCCTGCTTGAGCTTGAACAGCGTCAGGTGGTGCCGATACCAGCGGCTCAGCCCGTACAGCACGACGATGGCGAAGACGGCGAACAGACCGAACCAGGCGACGTTGCCCTGGCCGTAGGGAATGATGATGGCCGCCGCCAGCAGCGGGCCGAAGGCAGTACCGGCGTTACCGCCGACCTGAAAGGTGGACTGCGCCAGGCCGTAACGGCCGCCCGAGGCCAGACGGGCGATGCGCGACGCTTCGGGGTGGAAGGTCGAGGAGCCGATGCCCACTAGCGCCGAGGCCAGGAGAATCGCCGGGAAGCTGCCGACGAAGGCCAGCATCAGGATGCCGACCAGGGTGCACAGCGAGCCGGCCGGCAGCAGCCAGGGCTTGGGATAGCGGTCGGTGTGATAGCCCACCCAGGGCTGCAGCAGCGAGGCGGTGAGCTGGAAGGTCAGGGTGATCAGGCCGATCTGGGCGAAGCTCAGGCCGTAGTTGAACTTGAGCATCGGATAGATGGCGGGCAACACCGCCTGGATCAGGTCGTTGATCAGGTGCGCCAGGGCGCAGGCGCCGATCACGCGCATCACCAGGGGGCTGGCCTGACTGACGGGCGAGGCGCCGGCCAGGGAGGTAGCGGCAGGGCTGCTGGACATGCTTGAAGCTTCCGGACGAGGTGAGGAACGGCGCTATGCTAGGCTGCGCCCGACCGCCTGTCTCACGAAGACAGGGCAACAACCTTCGCAAAAAGGGCATAGGCATGCGATTACCCGAAAAGCTGCTGGCCGAGATCGACGCTTCCCCCTGGATGGTCAGCAGCAGCGCCACCGATTACCCGATCAACGCCGTCATCGAGCCGCACTCGCACCGCAACAAGCACCAGCTGATCTATGCGATTTCCGGGGTGATGGTGGTGACCTCGGCGCTGAACCAGTGGACGGTGCCACCGAGCCGCGGCATCTGGATGCCCTGCGGCCAGGTGCACGCGATCCGCTGCATCGGTAGTGTGCGGATGCGCAGCGTCTTCGTGCGCCCCGACAGCCTGGCGGACATGCCCGCCGAGTGCCGCGCCGTGGCCATCTCACCGCTGCTCAGTGAACTGATCCGCGCCGCCGTGGCGATCAGCCAGCCCTACGCCGACGACTCGCGCGAGGCGCGGGTGATGCGCCTGATCCTCGATGAACTGCGCATCCTGCCAACCCTGCCGCTGCACCTGCCGCAACCGGCCGACCCGCGCATCCAGCCGATCTGTTCAACGCTGCAGGACAACCCCGGCGACGCCTCCACCCTGGCCGACTGGAGCGCCCGCCTGGGCCTGGACGAGAAGACCATCCAGCGCCTGTTCCAGAAAGGCACCGGCATGACCTTTGGCCAGTGGCGCCAGCAGGCACGCCTGTTGTTGGCGCTGGAGCGCATCGCCCTGGGTGAGAAGATCATCGACATCGCCGGGGAGCTGGGCTACGACAGCCCCAGCGCCTTCACCACCATGTTCAAGAAGCAGTTCGGCACCACGCCCAGCCAGTTCTTCAAGTGATGCTGACGCCGCCTGTTAGCCAATTCAGCGACCGCTATATATAAATGAACATAACGATGTAGGATTGCGCATCCGGTCTGTCATCAGGAGCGATTCCACGAGGAATCCTCATGCTCAAGCCTCTCAAGCACAGCCTGCTCGCCCTCGGCCTGCTGTTCGCCAGCGGCGTCAGCGCCGACGAAGTCAAAGTCGCGGTAGCCGCCAACTTCACTGCACCGATGCAGGCCATCGCGGCTGAATTCGAGAAAGCCACCGGGCACAAACTGGTGGCCTCCTTCGGCGCCACCGGGCAGTTCTACGCACAGATCAAGAATGGCGCGCCGTTCGATGTGTTGCTCAGCGCCGACGACACGACGCCGGCCAGGCTGGAGCGCGAGGGTGCGGCCGTGCCCGGCTCACGCTTCACCTACGCCGTCGGCAGCCTGGTGCTGTGGTCGGCCGATACCGGCTACCTCGACGGCACGGAGGCGGCGCTGAAGGCCGGCCAGTTCAAGCACCTGTCGATCGCCAATCCGAAGGCCGCGCCCTACGGCCTGGCAGCGACCCAGGTGCTGGCCAAGCTGGGCCTGAGCGAGGCGGTGAAAGCCAAACTGGTCGAGGGCCAGAACATCACCCAGGCGCATCAGTTCGTCTCCACCGGCAACGCCGAGCTGGGCTTCGTCGCGCTGTCGCAGGTGTACAAGGACGGCAAGCTCAGCAGCGGCTCGGCCTGGATCGTGCCGGACGCCATGTACGACCCGATCAGGCAGGACGCGGTGATCCTCGAGCAGGGCGCGAACAACCCGGCCGCGACTGCATTGGTCGAGTACCTGCAGGGCGCGGAAGCGACCAGGGTGATCGAATCGTTCGGCTATAAACTGCCGTAGCCCGGATGAAATCCGGGGGCCTCCTGCCTGTGCATGCCCCGGATTGCATCCGGGCTACGTCTGCCACCGGAAACCACTCATGCCGCTGTCCAAGAACGACCTCGATGCGATCCTGCTGACCCTGGAGCTGGCCTCGCTGACCACCGTGCTGCTGCTGATCATCGGCACGCCCATTGCCTTGTGGCTGGCGCGCACCGACTCCTGGCTCAAGCGCCCGGTCGGCGCCATTGTCGCGCTGCCGCTGGTGCTGCCGCCGACGGTGATCGGCTTCTATCTGCTGGTGAGCATGGGGCCCAACGGTTTCTTCGGCCAACTGACGCAAAGCCTTGGTCTCGGCACCTTCACTTTCACGTTCACCGGTTTGGTGATCGGTTCGATCTTCTACTCCCTGCCCTTCGTCGTGCAGCCGCTGCAGAACGCCTTCGAGGCCATCGGCCGTGGCCCGCTGGAGGCAGCAGCGACCTTGCGCGCCAATCCCTGGGATAGCTTCTTCAGCGTCGTGCTGCCGCTGGCCCGCCCAGGTTTCATCACCGCCGCAATCCTGGCCTTCGCCCATACCATTGGTGAGTTCGGCGTGGTGCTGATGATCGGCGGCAATATCCCCGGCAAGACCCAGGTGGTGTCGGTGCAGATCTACAACCACGTGGAAACCATGAACTACGCCCAGGCGCACTGGCTGGCCGGCGGCATGGTGGCGTTCTCCTTCATCGTCCTGCTCGCGCTGTATGGCGGGCGCGCCGGCAAGCTGAGGGCCTGGTGATGTTCGGATTCGCCAAGACCGCGCCCCAGCCCATGGCAGATGACGGACGCATCCACGCACGCTTTCTGCTGCAGCACACCGGCTTTCATCTGGACGTGAACCTCGACCTGCCCGCCCGTGGCGTCAGCGCGCTGTTCGGCCATTCCGGTTCGGGCAAGACCAGTTGCCTGCGCTGCTTCGCCGGGCTGGATCGCCCGCAGCAAGGCTACCTGCAAGTGGCCGGTGAGCTCTGGCAGGACAGTGAACGCGGCTTCTTTTTGCCGGCGCACAAACGGGCCATCGGCTACGTGTTCCAGGACGCCAACCTGTTCCCCCACCTGAGCGTGCGCGGGAATCTGGAATACGGACAGAAACGCATCCCGGCGGCGCAGCGCAGGGTGGCGCTGGATCAGGCGCTGGAGCTGCTGGGCATCGGCCACCTGCTCGAACGCATGCCGGCGGCACTGTCCGGTGGCGAACGCCAACGTGTCGGCATCGCCCGTGCGCTGGTCACCAGCCCACGCCTGCTGCTGATGGACGAACCGCTGGCTTCGCTGGATCTCAAACGCAAGCAGGAGGTGCTGCCTTATCTGGAGCGCCTGCACGAGGAACTGGACATCCCCGTGCTCTATGTCAGCCACGCGCCCGATGAAGTGGCGCGGCTGGCCGATCATCTGGTGCTGCTCGACGAAGGCCAGGTGCGCGCCAGCGGCCCGCTCAAGGAAATCCTGCTGCGCGCCGACCTGCCCTTCGCCAGCGACGAGGATGCCGAGGCGGTGATCGACGGCGAGGTCTGCGGTCACGATGCCGCCTACGCTCTGCTGGAGCTTCAGCTGCCTGGCAGCGAGGCGCGCCTGCGCCTGCCCCATTCGGCGCTGCCCAGCGGCCATCAGGTACGGGTGAAGATCAAGGCACGCGACGTCAGCCTCGGCCTGCAACGCGCCGAGGGCAGCAGCCTGCTCAACCTGCTGCCGGCGACGGTGGAAAGCTGGCAGGCGCTCGATGCCCAGATGCTGCTGACCCTGCGCATCGGCGAGCAGCGTCTGCTGGCACGGATCACCCGCTACTCCTTCGATCAGCTGGGCATTCACGCCGGCCAGGCGCTCTGGGCGCAGATCAAGTCGGTGTCGTTGCTGGCTCCGTAATTCCTGGCTGTGCTACCGCGGAGTCCCCGGTGCGCATGGCGCACCCTACGCTAGAGCCGGCACACCCCGTAGGGTGCGCCGCGCGCACCGACCACGCGTAGGTTGATAGCTCCCACGCGCAGCGTGAGGAACGATCAGCCTCATGCAATACCTGGCAACTCCAGATGCTCCGGCCCGATTTCGGCATTGCCGGCCAGCAGCAATGCGAAGTGGATGACGTTCTCCAGCTCGCGGGTATTGCCCGGCCAGCGGTGCGCCTCCAGCACGGCCTGCGCCGCCGGGCTGATCGGCGGGATGCTCAGGCCCAGGCGCGAGGCATGGATGCCGAGGAAGTATTCGGCCAGCGGCAGGATATCGCCGACCCGCTGGCGCAGCGCCGGGAACAGCAGCTGGCCGTCGCACAGGTAGGCGTACAGGCGCTCATCGAAAGTGCCGGCGGCCACTGCGCGGCCCAGGTCGATGCTGCTCGCCGCCACCAGGCGCACATCCACCGGCAGCGCCTGACTGGCGCCTACGCGGTACACCTCGCGGGTTTCCAGCGCGGCCAGCAGCTTGCTCTGCAGCGGCCGCGAGAGATCGGCGATTTCGTCCAGGTACAGCGTGCCGCCATTGGCCGAACCGAACCAGCCGGCGCGGCTGCTGCCGGCGCCAACATGAGCACCGGCAGCATGGCCGAACAACTCGGCCTCTCCCCACTGCGCGCTTATCGCTGCGCAGCTGACCGCCACAAACAGGCCAGCGCGTTCACTGTGGCGATGGATATAGCGCGCCAGCAGCTCCTTGCCGGTACCGGTCTCACCGAAAATCAGCAGCGGCTGGCCATTGCCCGCCAGCGCCTCAGCACGCTCGCGCAACTGGCGCGAACGCGCATCGACGAATACCAGCGCCTTGGCCCGAATGCTCAGCGGGCTCTTGTCCGAGTCGGCGAAGGTCAGCGGTGGTGGGAGGTTCGGTGGAAGACTCATGACGTGAAGCTCCAAAGCCACACCTCAAGAGGCGCAGCCTGTACACGAATAAAAATTGCCTGGAGCAATTTTTAACCTTGCCCCGCAACGGCCCGAAGGGTGGCCACCATGGATGGCAGGCCATAAAAAGGAGCGGGCGGCTGCCTGGCCCGACCCCGCTCCGAAAAGGTCGTCCCGCAATGCCGGGCTCAGGCGCGCAAGCGCGACTGCTGTTCGATGCGGCTCTGCAGGCGATACAGATAACCGAAGCCCTGCTCCCAGTAACGGTGCCCGGACTTCACGTTGATATGCCCGGCACCGGTCAGAATCGCCACCTCGCTACCCCATGCCCGCGCCAGCTCCATGGCGCGCAGGGCACTGGCGGCGGCATCGTTGTCGGAGCCCACCAGCAAACTGGGAAAGGGCAGTAAATCTCGCGGAATGGGTGCGAAGTTCTGTAGCGGCTCGGGGCAGCCCGCGCGCTCGACATCCGCTGGCGCGACCAGCAAGGCACCGCGCACACGGCGCAGCAGTTCGCCCGGTGCCTGCGCGGCCCAATGCGCCACCGTCACGCAGCCCAGGCTATGGGCGATAAGGATGAGCGGACGCGGATCGTCGGCAACCGCCTGGTTCAACGCGCCGACCCAATCGCCACGTTGCGGGTTGACCCAGTCGTTCTGCTCCACACGCGCGCTGTTCGGCAGGCTGCGCTGCCAATGGCTTTGCCAGTGTTCTTCGGGTGAGCCCTGCCAACCCGGCAGGATCAGATAACGGATTGCTTCGCTGCCCATGACGGCGCCTCCTTGAATCGAATGGCGTCAGTCTAGGCAGCACGAGTCAATTACAAAAAGAATAAGAACTTATTTGCTTATTCCATATAAGCAAGAGATCGCATCACGCTTTATATTTCCAAAAAAGCATATAAATGTTCTTAAACAGTATTTTTAAGAATATTTCAGCCTCTCTACTATCCGCTCCACGCCAGCGTCGGCACTCCGTTGCGCCGCCGTGGCGATCTGTTCACAAGGAGCCTGGAAATGACCGCGACGCTGAGACACCTGGAAGGCCAGGACGAAGCCGTGATCCTGCGCGAGATCCAGACCGCCCTGCATGGCCTGAAATTCGGTTCGGTGGAAATCACCGTGCACAACGGCCAGGTGGTGCAAATCGAACGCAAGGAAAAGATCCGCCTGCAACAACCGAGCACCAAGAACACCTGAGCCAAGCAAGCAGCCCGACTGGACCACCGGAGGGCGTGACCATGAAAAGAGCCCAGCCATGAACACGCACCGCCACCGTTGCTGTCGCCCGCGAATGCGCGACTGACCGCCACGAACCAGAGCCAACATAAAAATCCAGTTAGGAGCTGCACCATGTCCCTTCGTCGTTTTGCCCTGGCCGCGCTGGCCAGCGCACTAGTTATTACAGGGGTCGCCGGCCCGGTGGCCGCTGCACAAACCCTGCTCAACGTGTCGTACGACCCGACCCGCGAGCTCTATACCGAATTCAACGCCGCGTTCAACAAGCACTGGCAGGCCGAGGGCAACGAAGCGGTGACCATCCAGCAATCCCACGGCGGTTCGGGCAAGCAGGCCCGCGCGGTGATCGACGGGCTGCGCGCCGACGTGGTGACCCTGGCCCTGGCCAGCGATATCGACGAGCTGTACAAGCTCGGCAAGCTGATCCCGGAAAACTGGCAGGAGCGTCTGCCGGACGCCAGCACCCCCTACACCTCGACCATCGTGTTCCTGGTGCGCAAGGGCAACCCGAAAGGCCTGAAAGACTGGGATGACCTGGTCAAGCCGGGCGTGGAAGTGATTACCCCCAACCCGAAAACCTCCGGTGGCGCGCGCTGGAACTTCCTCGCTGCCTGGGCCTATGCCCAGCAGAAGTACGGCAGCGAAGCCGAGGCCAAGGCCTTCACCGAGAAGCTCTACAAGAACGTCCCGGTGCTCGACACTGGCGCCCGCGGCTCGACCATCACCTTCGTCAACAACGGCATCGGTGACGTGCTGCTGGCCTGGGAGAACGAGGCCTTCCTGGCGCTCAAGGAAGAAGGCGGGGACAACTTCGAGATCGTCGCGCCTTCGCTGTCGATCCTCGCCGAACCGCCGGTGAGCGTGGTCGATCAGAACGTCGACAAGAAAGGCACCCGCAAAGTCGCCGAGGCCTACCTCAACTACCTGTACAGCGAGGAAGGCCAGCGCATCGCCGCCAAGCACTTCTACCGCCCACGCAATCAGGCGGTGGCGGCCGAGTTCGCCAAGCAGTTCCCGCAGCTCAAGCTGGTGACCATCGACGCTGACTTCGACGGCTGGAAGAGCGCGCAGCCGAAGTTCTTCAAGGATGGCGGCGTGTTCGACCAGATCTACCAGGCCCACTAGCCCGTAGGGTGTCGCGGGGCCGCCTAGGCCGTGCGCACCAGTGCACGGCCCGCCAGATCGTCGCAGCCAGTGGCGGGTTTCACCCGCCCTACCAAGGAGCTTGCATGTCTCGTCGTACTTCCCCCGTCATACCCGGCTTCGGGCTGACGCTGGGTTACACCCTGGTGTACCTCAGCCTGTTGGTGCTGATTCCCCTGGGTGCCATGTTCGTCCACGCTGCCCAGCTCACCTGGGATCAGTTCTGGGCAATCATTTCCTCACCGCGCGTGCTGGCCGCGCTGAAGCTGAGCTTCGGCACCGCTTTTCTCGCGGCTGTTATCAACGGCGTGATTGGCACCCTGCTGGCCTGGGTGCTGGTGCGCTACACCTTCCCGGGTCGCAAGATCATCGAAGCGATGATCGACCTGCCGTTCGCCCTGCCCACGGCCGTTGCCGGTATCGCCCTGACTGCGCTCTATGCGCCTAACGGTTTGATCGGCCAGTTCGCCACGGCCCTGGGTTTCAAGATTGCCTATACGCCGCTGGGCATCACCCTGGCGCTGACCTTCGTCACCCTGCCCTTCGTTGTGCGCACCCTGCAGCCGGTGCTGGCCGACATCCCGCGCGAGGTCGAGGAAGCCGCCGCCTGCCTCGGTGCCAAGCCGCTGCAGGTGGCGCGCCACGTGCTGCTGCCGGCGCTGCTGCCGGCCTGGCTGACCGGCTTCGCCCTGGCCTTCGCCCGCGGCGTCGGCGAGTACGGCTCGGTGATCTTCATCGCCGGCAATATGCCGATGAAGACCGAGATCCTGCCGCTGCTGATCATGGTGCAACTGGACCAGTACAACTACGCCGGCGCCACCGCCATTGGTGTGCTGATGCTGGTGGTGTCGTTCATCCTGCTGCTGCTGATCAACCTGCTGCAGCGCCGCATCAGCCGTTCTTGAGGAGCCAGGCATGTCATCTGCAACCCTGACGGCCAGCGCCGCCAACAACGCCGCGCGTCGCGGCAACGCCCTGGGCCGCCGCCTGCTGATCGTTTCGGCCTGGCTGGTATTCGCCTTCTTCCTCCTGCTGCCCCTGTTCGTGGTGGCGACCGAGGCGCTCAAACAGGGCATCGGCGTATTCGTCGCCTCGATCCTCGAACCCGACGCCATCAGCGCGCTGAAACTGACCCTGCTCGCCGTGGGCATCGCCGTGCCGCTCAACCTGGTATTCGGCGTGGCCGCCGCCTGGTGCGTGAGCAAGTACGAGTTCCGCGGCAAGAGCATGCTGGTGACCCTGATCGACCTGCCGTTCTCGGTGTCACCGGTGATCGCCGGCCTGATCTACGTGCTACTGTTCGGCGCCCAGGGCTTCTTCGGCCCCTGGTTGCGCGAGCACGACATCCAGATCATCTTCGCCCTGCCCGGCATCGTCCTCGCCACCGTGTTCGTCACCGTGCCCTTCGTCGCCCGCGAGCTGATCCCGCTGATGCAGGAACAGGGCACGCAGGAGGAAGAGGCCGCGCGCCTGCTCGGCGCCAATGGCTGGCAGATGTTCTGGCACGTGACCCTGCCCAACATAAAATGGGGCCTGATCTACGGCGTGGTGCTGTGCACCGCGCGGGCGATGGGCGAGTTCGGCGCGGTATCGGTGGTCTCCGGGCACATCCGCGGCTACACCAACACGCTGCCGCTGCATGTCGAGATTCTCTACAACGAATACAATCACGTCGCCGCCTTCAGCGTTGCCAGCCTGCTACTGCTTCTGGCGCTGTTCATCCTGCTGCTCAAGCAGTGGAGCGAATCCCGTATCAACCGCCGCAAAGCCAGTGCGGGCGAGGAATAAAACATGAGTATCGAAATCCGCAACGTCAGCAAGAACTTCAATGCGTTCAAGGCGCTGAACGAGATCAACCTGAACATCCAGAGCGGCGAACTGGTCGCCCTGCTCGGCCCGTCCGGCTGCGGCAAGACCACCCTGCTGCGCATCATCGCCGGCCTGGAAACCCCGGACAGCGGCACCATCGAGTTCCACGGCGAAGACGTCTCCAACCACGACGTACGTGATCGCAACGTCGGCTTCGTGTTCCAGCACTACGCGCTGTTTCGCCACATGACGGTGTTCGATAACGTCGCTTTCGGCCTGCGCATGAAGCCCAAGCGCGAGCGCCCGAGCGAAGACATGATCCAGCAGAAGGTGCACGAGTTGCTCAACCTGGTGCAGCTCGACTGGCTCGGTGATCGCTACCCGGAGCAGCTCTCCGGCGGTCAGCGCCAGCGTATCGCCCTGGCCCGCGCCCTGGCCGTGGAGCCACGCGTACTGCTGCTCGACGAACCCTTCGGCGCACTGGATGCCAAGGTGCGCAAGGAGCTGCGCCGCTGGCTGGCGCGCCTGCACGAGGACGTGCACCTGACCAGCGTATTCGTCACCCACGACCAGGAAGAAGCCATGGAAGTGGCCGACCGCATCGTGGTGATGAACAAGGGCGTGATCGAGCAGATCGGTACACCGGCCGAGGTTTACGAGAATCCGGCCAGCGATTTCGTCTACCACTTCCTCGGTGACGCCAACCGCCTCTACGTCGGCAACGATCACCACGTGCTGTTCCGCCCGCACGAGGTCGACCTGTCCAGCGAACCGAGCCCGGAGCACAAGGCCGGCGAGGTGCGTGACATCCGCCTGCTCGGCGCGATCACCCGCATCACCCTCAAGGTCGAAGGCCAGGACGAGCTGATCGAAGCCGAGGTGGCCAAGGATCACGTCAGCCTGGACAACCTCGCCCGCGGCACCACCCTGTACTTCAAGCCCAAGGGCGGCAAGCCGGTCAGCGCCCAAGCCTGAATGAAGCCTCACCTGTAGTACGTAGGGTGGGCGTAGGGTGGGCGTAGGGTGGGCTTCAGCCCACAGAAACAGAGCTCAGCCTTTATTTGGTGGGCTAAAGCCCACCCTACGAATCTAAAGCGAATCGTCGCCCGGCCCACCCTACGAAACTACAAAGCCGCGATCGTCATGATCGCCCTGCGTCCCTGCGGTGAAACCTGCAGCGCACGCGAACCCGTGCTGCGCCGCAGCCAGCCCTCGTCTTCGCACAGACTCAGCAACGCCGCGCCCAGCGCACCACCGAGATGCGGCTTGCGCTCGCTCCAGTCCGGGCAGGCACAGAGTCGCTGGCGGCGCTGACGGTTGATCTGGTGCAGATCGATCCCCAACGCCTGCAGCCCCTGCTCACCGCTTGCCGTCAGCTGCAGCGCACCGCCCTCCTCGCTCAGCCAGTCAGCCGCGCGCATGCGCGCGAACATGCCGACCGCCAACTCGCCGGCCAGATGGTCATAGCAGGTGCGCGCCTCACGCATGGCCTGCGGCGTCCCGCGTGAAGCCGACACCGTGCGCGGCTGCCGTGGCTGCGCGGCGAGCGCAGCGCTGGCCAGGGCCTCTACCAGTTGCCCGACTTCCGGCCCGGCAAGGCGGTAATAGCGATTGCGCCCATGGCGTTGCTGCGCCAGCAGGCCGCCTTCTACCAGCTTGGCCAGGTGCGCGCTGGTCGACGACGGCGACAGCCCCGCCAACAAGGCCAGTTCACCGGCCGGCCGCGCGCTGCCGTCCATCAGCGCCCAGACCATGCTGGCGCGCCCGGCATCGGCGAGCAACGCGGCAATCGAGCTGAAACCCGGTGCGTATTCCATAGTTCACCTCATGACGAAACATGGCGTGCAGTAAATATGGATACTGGCAGGCAATTTCAGCCAGAGCCAGCCAGGGAGAAACCGATGCTCGCCGTGATCTTCGAAGTTCAGGCCAAGCCCGGCCTGCAGCAGGACTATCTCGACCTCGCCGGTGAGTTGCGCCCGCTGCTCGCCGAGCAGCCGGGTTTCATCTCCATCGAGCGCTTCCAGAGCCTGACCCAGCCGGGGAAGATCCTGTCGCTGTCGTTCTGGCAGGACGAAGCCGCGATCCAGGCCTGGCGCCAGCGCGAGGAACACCGCCGCGCACAGACGGCAGGACGCGAGGAGGTTTTCAGTCACTATCGGTTGCGCGTAGCCCGGGTATTGCGCGACTACGGCATGCACGAGCGCGAACAGGCGCCGGCCGACAGCCGCGCGATCCATGAGCAGGGGCAGTGCGATGACTGAGCACCTGCTCCTGATCCTCGTCACCTTCCTGCTCGCCGGCATGGTCAAGGGTGTGGTCGGCCTTGGCCTGCCGACCATCGCTGTTGGTCTGCTCGGTCTGGTGATGGCGCCATTGCAAGCCGCCGCGCTGCTGATCATCCCGTCGATGGTGACCAACATCTGGCAGCTGTGCGACGGTCGCAGCCCGCTGCCGATGCTGCGCCGGCTATGGCCGATGCTGCTGGGAATCCTGTGTGGCACGCTGCTGGTCGCCGCTCTGCTGCAGAGCCTCGACCTGCCCGGCGCCACCCGCTGGCTGGGCGTTGCACTGGTGGTTTACGCACTGCTTGGTCTGGCCAAGGTGCACTTTCGCGTGGAGCGGGCCAAGGAAGGCTGGCTGAGCCCGGTGATCGGTGCGCTCACCGGCGCGATCACCGCGGTTACCGGTGTATTCGTGATTCCCGCCGTACCCTACTTGCAGGCCATCGGCCTGGAGAAGGACGATCTGGTTCAGGCCCTGGGGTTGTCCTTCAGCGTCTCCACCCTGGCCCTGGCGGCAGCGCTCGGTCACAGCGGTGAACTGCTGCAACCGGCGGTGCTGGGTGTATCGGCCCTCGCCCTGCTGCCCGCACTGCTGGGCATGGCCGGCGGCCAGTGGCTGCGCAAACGCATCAGCGCGGAGCGCTTCAAGCGCTGGTTCTTCATCGGCCTGTTGCTGCTTGGGGCAGAACTGGCGCTGCGCGGTCTCTGAACCTGACCATCAAACGGCGGCAGCCTGCGAGTGCTTGAGGCCGAACCATTGCAGCTCGGCCAGCAGCGCCACCGCCAGCGCCTGAGCGATAACGAAGGCGTAGCCGAACAGGTTCGGCGACACCCAGCCGATCACCAGCACCAGCAGGCTGTCGATCACCCATAGCGCGTTGACCGCGATCACCGCCCAGATCGCCTGGCGGCTGATTTCGGCGCGGTTGGACAACCACACCAGCAGCGCCGCGAACGGCAGCAGGGCGCTACCTGCGACCAGCAACAGCAGGCGCGGTAGTTCGAGGAAGGCGCCCAGCCAGCCGGCCGCCAGGACCAGCAGCAGGCCGGTGACGCCGCTGAGCAGGCCATCGAGCAAGAGAGCGTTGCGCAGCATCGGGGTGGGTTGCAGTGCGTTCATGATGAATCCTCCATAGGGACACCGGGGTGGTGCCTGGCCTACAGATTTCGCCGAAACGCGCGGGGCGTCGATTACCTGCCAGGTAATGGCCGACATGACCTGACTGAACTATCGTGCTGGCCATGAACAATACCCAGACCGCCGGCGCCCTGTTGCGCCAATGGCGCCAAAGGCGCCGCCTGAGCCAGCTCGACCTCGCCTGCGAGGCACAGATATCCACCCGCCACCTGAGCTTCGTCGAAACCGGACGCGCCCAACCCAGCCGCGAGATGCTGCTGCATCTCGCCGAGCAGCTGGAGATTCCCTTGCGCGAGCGCAATCGCCTGCTCAGCGCCGCCGGTTTCGCCCCGCTGTACAGCCAGCACGAACTGAGCGACCCGGCGCTGGCTCCAGCCCGCCAGGCCATCGAACAGTTGCTCAAGGCCCATGAACCCTATCCAGCGCTGGCCATCGACCGACAGTGGAACCTGCTGGCAGCCAACGCCTCGGTCGGCGCCTTTCTCGCCGGCATGCCGGACTTTCTGCTCGGCCCGCCGCTCAATGTGATGCGCCTGTCGTTGCACCCCGAAGGCCTGGCACCGCGCATCGCCAACCTCGCGCTGTGGCGCGCGCACCTGCTGATGCGCCTGCAGCGCGACGCCGAAATCAGCGGCGATGAAGCTCTGTTCAGCCTGCTCGATGAACTGCGCGGCTATCCGGCGCCGGCGGAAGTCCATGCGCCTGCGAGCGACGCCGTGCTGGTGCCACTGCAACTGCACAGCGAGCAAGGTGTGCTCAGCCTGATCAGCACCATCACGGTGTTCGGCACCCCGAATGACGTGACCCTCGCCGAACTGGCACTGGAGACCTTCTTCCCCGCCGACGCCTTCACCGCCGAGTACCTGCGCAATCTGGCGAACAGCACCTGAACGGTAGCGATTTCCGACGAAATCACTCTTTCGGGTCATGCTCTGCAGCGCGTCACGCAGTAGTCTTGGCGCTGCGTCATTGACGCTGCCCACTGCATACCTGCTCAAAACAATAACAAGGAGCACCCCGGATGCGCTGTAAAGCACTGTTGCGCCATGCTTTTTTCTGGTCGCTCGGACTCTTCGTCGGGCTCTCGCCAATGGCCTTCGCCGAAGCCGTCAGCCCGCAGGAACAAATTCAGATACACGCCAGCCGCGCCACCAGCAGCCTCATGCTGTTACGTGGCGAAGGCTTCCAGAAGACCCATCAGCAGCGCCTGGAAGCCGACCTGGCCGCTCTGGCTGGCGCCATGCAGAGCCTGCCGCAAGGCAGCGCCGAACTCACCAGCGCCCATCAGGCCCTCGTTACCCAATTGCGCAACGGTGTTTCCTATGGCCCCGGTGACGAGAACGTACCCTGGCGCTTTCCCGAAGACCTCAGCCGCGCCCTGCGCGACATCCTCAGCACGGCCCGTGCACTACCGGGCGCCGAAGGCCAGAGCGAGCTGGCGGCGAAGGTCGAGTACCTCAGCGTGCAATACCTCAGCCGCTCCTACCTGGGCACCTTCGAGATCGCCCGCGAGCAGCCCGGCACCTACCTCGGTCAGGACGAACGCCTACTGCTGCCGGCCATCGACAGCGAACTGCAGGCACTCAAGGACCAATCCGACCCGCAGGTGAGCAAGCTGCAGACGCGCTGGAGCTATCTGCGTGCCGCGCTGGCCGACATGAACAGCCAGAGCAACACCCTGCAGAGCGTCTCCGGCCGCCCCTTTGCACCCATCACCGTGGATCGCCACGCACGCTCGATGACGGCACAGTGGATGGAAATGTTCTAGCCCCGCGACCGTGCAGAGCAATCGTAGGAGCCGGCTTGCTGGCGATGCTTTTCGTCAGCAGGGATGATGATCATCACGCCGCCGGATCGCCAGCAAGCTGGCTCCTACATGCGCTCCGTATCTACGTTTAACTGACCGGCTCAGGCCAGCGCCTTCTTCTCGCGGATGCAGGTCGGCCCGGCGATCTCCACCACGGCATGCTCGACTTCCTTGCGCAGGCCGAGCAGAAAGGCCAGTTCAGCGACCACGAACAGCGGCCCGATCACCAGCCCCATGACGTCATCGACGAAGGCCGGCTTGCGTCCTTCGTAGTAATGACCGACGAACTGGATGACCCAGCCGACCACGAACAGGCCAATGCCTGACATCAGCCACAGGGCTGTGGAAGCGACCGCCAGGCTGGCACCGGCCCACAGGCACAGCCCCAGCAGTACGGCCATGAGCAGGCCGAAACGGGTGTCCAGGCGCAGGTAGAACCATGCCGACGCCAGCGCCACCAGCGTGGCAGGCGCCAGCCACAGGCCGGCGAGATGGAAACCTGGCCGCGACAGCAGCACAGCGACGGCCAGCACGATCATCGGGATGCCGATGAAATGACTGGCGATATTGCGCCGGTCGCGATGGTAGGCGGCATATTGCGCCAGGTGATCGACGAGGGTTTTCATTATTATCGTCCTCAGGTGTGAAACGGGCCCGTACATGATCTCCCCACCTTGGCTAGTCGCACTGTCGGCTAGCCGACAATGGCAGGGAAGGCCGCACCGCCGCGCAACCTCACAGGAGCCGCAATGCCCGATCCCCGTCATTACTTCAGCCAGCTGAACCAGGGCCACTGGTTCGCCGCATTACCCCCAGCGCTGAGCCAGAGCCTGCTGGACATGGCCCAGGTGCAACGCCTGGATGCCGGCCAGCGGCTGTTTCGCCGTGGCAACAAACCCAGCGGGCTGTACGCGGTGGTCGAAGGTGCAGTGCGCATCGGCGCGGTCAGCGAAAACGGCAAGGAGGCATTGCTAACCCTGGTCGAGCCGCCCTACTGGTTCGGCGAAATTTCCCTGTTCGATGGCCTGCCGCGCACCCACGATGCCTTCGCCGAAAGCGCCAGCACCCTGCTACTGCTACCCCAGCACGACCTGCTCGCGCTGCTTGAACGCGAGCCGCAGTACTGGCGCGACTTCGCCCTGCTGATGAGCCACAAGCTGCGTCTGGCCTTCGTCGCTCTGGAAGACATGAGCCTGCTACCCGCCGCGCCGCGCCTGGCCCGACGCCTGCTGCTGATCGCCGAGAACTACGGTGAAAGTGAACCGCGTCGGGTGCTGCACCTGGCCCAGGAGCGGCTGGCGCTGATGCTCTCGCTGTCGCGCCAGACCACCAACCAGATTCTCAAGGAGCTGCAGGCGCAGGGCGTGGTGCAGCTCACCTATGGTGAGATCGAAATTCTCGACTTCGAGCGTCTGCGCCAGCTGGCCTCCTGAACCGCTGGCGTCCTGCCACTGTCCAATCCCTGTCGTTTTTCTTGCAGGAAGTACCGCACCGATGCCAGACAATGCCCCCGCTCCGCTGCCCGATGTGCTAGCCGGCCCGCTGCTGCGCCGCCTGGAGCCCGGCCGCCTGGTGCTGTGGCTGGTGGCCAGCCGCGAACTGAGCCTGCAACTGTGGCTGCAACCCGAGGGCCAGGCGCAGCAGACGCATGCGCTGGACGAACACTGCCAGCAACTGCCGCTGGGCCGGCACGCCGTGCTGCACCTGATCGACCTGCCGCTCGAACAGGCACTGCCACAAGACCAACGCATCGCCTACGACCTGCAGATCATCGACAGCGCGGGCGCGAAAGGCATGCGCGACTGGGCGCCGCACCTGCTCTACGACGGTGCTGAGCATGCTGATTTCGTCCTGCGCTCGCGCGTCGACCAGCTGCTCCACGGCTCCTGCCGCAAGCCGCACCACGCCGCCGATGACGGCCTGCTCTGCGCCGACCGCCTGCTGGCAAGTCAGCCCGAAGCCGAGCAGCGTCCGGCACTGCTGCTGATGAGCGGCGACCAGGTCTATGTCGATGATGTCGCCGGCCCATTGCTGTGCGCCATTCACCAACTGATCGCCCGCCTCGGTCTGTTCGACGAGTTTCTCGAAGGTGCCGTGGTCGAGGACAGCCAGGCGCTCTACGCCAACCCGGTCGGCTACTACCAGCGCGCCGAGCTGCTGCCGGCGGTGAAGAGCAACCAGACCCTGCGCGACAAATTCTTCGGCGGTGTGGAGAAACCGGTCTTCACCACCAGCAGTGCCGACAATCATCTGGTGACCTTCGCCGAGATGATCGCCATGTACCTGCTGGTCTGGTCGCCGCTGCCCTGGACGCTGATCAGCGAAGAGCAGCCAGCGCTGGACGAAGAACAGCAGCAGCGTTACGCCCGTGAGCGCGAACGCATCGACGCCTTCCGCCAGACCCTCGGCCAGGCCGCGCGGGCGTTCGCCCACCTGCCGACGCTGATGATCTTCGACGACCACGATGTCACCGATGACTGGAACCTCTCCGCGCGCTGGGAGCAGACCGCCTACGGCCATCCGTTCTCCAAGCGCATCATCGGCAACGCCCTGCTCGCCTATCTGCTGTGCCAGGGCTGGGGCAACAACCCGGATGTATTCGATGAGCCGCTGCAGGCCTTTGCCGACCTGCTGCAGCAGCGTCAGAACCATCACTTGCAAGCCAGTGCGCAGGACGCGCTGATCGACCAGTTGCTGCATTTCGAGCAGTGGCACTACGTGCTGCCGACCACACCGGCGCTACTGGTGCTGGACACCCGCACGCGCCGCTGGCGCAGCGAAGGGCGCCTGTCGAAACCCTCGGGGCTGATGGACTGGGAAGCGCTGTGCGACTTTCAGCAGGCGCTGCTCGATCACCCCAGCTGCATCATCGTCTCGCCGGCGCCGATGTTCGGCGTGAAGCTGATCGAGGGCATCCAGAAACTGTTCACCTATGCCGGCCACCCGCTGATGGTCGATGCGGAAAACTGGATGGCCCATCGCGGCGCGGCCAGCGTGATGATGAACATCTTCCGCCACTCGCGTACGCCGGGTGATTTCGTCATCCTCTCCGGTGACGTGCACTACTCCTTCGTCTACCGCGTTAGCATCCGCCACCGGCGCGCCAGCCCGACCATCTGGCAGATCACCAGCAGCGGCATCAAGAACGAATTCCCGGCCGACCTGCTGGACTGGTTCGATCGCCTCAACCGCTGGCTCTACGCGCCCTGGTCACCGCTCAACTGGCTGACCAAGCGCCGGCGCATGCGCGTCACCCCGCTGATCCCCGACCGCAGCCGCTCGGGTGAACGCCTGTGGAACAGCGCCGGCCTCGGCCAGGTGTTCTTCGACGAACAGGGCCGGCCCAAACGCATCCTCCAGCTCAACGCCGACGGCTCACCGCCGGCGACCTTCGTTGCCGAGCGTGAATCAGGCACGGCGACAGCACCACTGCTCGGGCATCCTGATCGCAGGGCAGCACCGCGGGACGGCGGCGCAAGCCACCCGTGAGCCACGGCCAGGTCGACCAGGGCTAGAACGCCATCTTTACCGGTGAGCGTACTAGCCCAGCACAGGCCGCATGAAACTGCGCTCGTAACTGATGACGCAGCGCGTTTCCTCGGCGTACTTGAATGCCGCCAGGCATTCGGCATCGGCAAACGAGTCCTGCCGATAGCGCTCGTAGGCGGCGAGGCTGGGGAAGCTGAACAGCGCCAACGCCACGTTGTTGGCCCCCTCCGACGGCAGGAAATAGCCGTGGTGCGTCCCACCGAACTTCGCCACCAGGGGAATCCACAACTTGGCGTAATGCTCGAAGGCTTCGAGCTTGTACGGGTCGATGATATAGCGCAGATAACAGGTGATCATCCGGGTCTCCAGGGCGCTGAAGCAAACCCGGATATGAACACAACCTGGAATCCAACCGCCATCGCCGCCTGCAACGACGCTCAGCGCAGCTTCTCGAGCATCTGGTAGTACCACATGCCGGCGGCCAGCATCGGGTTGCCGAGTTGGTCGCCCAGCGGCACCTTGATGTGCTTGCAGGCGGCGAAGGTGTCGTACTGCTCCAGATCGCCAGTGATGGCCTTGGCCATGATCTCGCCCATGATGTGGGTGGTGGCGATGCCATGACCGGAGTAGCCCTGGCAGTACCAGACGTTGGATGAGAGCTTGCCCAGCTGCGGGATGCGGTTCATCACGATGCCCATGGCGCAGCTCCACTGGAAGTCGATCTGCACGCCCTTGAGCTGCGGGAAGGTGCTCTCGATGCACGGACGCAGCTCGCCGGCGATATCGCGCGAGTCACGCCCGGAGTAGTTGCAACCACCGCCGAACAGCAGGCGGCCATCGGCGGTCAGGCGGTAGTAGTCGAGCACGAAGCGGCAGTCGTACACCGCCAGGTCCTGCGGGTTGATCTCTTTCGCCAGGTCGCCCAGCGGCGCGGTGGTGACGATGCCGCCCATGGCCGGGAAGATCAGGCCCTTGAGCTTGCGCCGTTCCAGCTTGTGGTAGACGTCACCGGCCAGCAGCACCTGCTTGGCCTCGATGCGCCCGCCCGTGGTGACCACTGCCGGACGCGGGCCGTGGACGATATCCAGCACCTCGGAATGTTCGAAGATCAGCGCGCCCAGGCTCTCGGCGGCCTTGGCCTCACCAATGCACAGGTTGAGTGGATGCAGGTGCATGTTGCGGGTGTTTTTCAGCGCACCGCAATACAGATCGCTGCCTAGCTGGGCACGTACACCGGCCGCGTCGAGCAGGGTGACATCCTCGCCCATGCCACGGCGCAATGCCTCGTCATAAGTCGCCTTGAGCTCATCCATATGGCTGGCTTTCATCGCGGTATGCAGATGGCCGTGCTTGAGGTCGCAGTCGATGCCATATTTGGCCACGCGGTTCTTGATGATCTCGTGGCCGCGCCAGCGCAGGTGCCAGATGAAGTCATCCACTTCATCGCCCAGCGTGTTGCGCATCTGCTTGCGCATGGCCTCGTCGCCGGACAGGCTGCCGGTGACCTGGCCGCCGTTGCGCCCGCTGGCGCCCCAGCCGATCTTGTTGGTCTCCACCACAGCCACCTTGAGGCCGCGCTCGGCCAGCTCCACCGCAGTGGCGACGCCGGTGAAGCCGCCGCCGATGATGGCCACATCGACGCTCACGCTTCCCTGCAGCGTCGGGTAGTCGGTCTCGAAATTGAGCGAGGCCGAGTAGTAGGAAGGCGCGCGCTCGGCGGCGGGTTTGACGGGTTGGTTGATCGCGTTCATTGCAAAATCCTTGTGGCGGTTGCCGCCAGGGTGCGCCGTGCGCACCAGTAAATCCGGAGAATTCGCGGCTGAAGCCGCTCCTACATGGGGTGCACACTTCGTAGGAGCGGCTTTAGCCGCGATGCTGTTCAGTCAGGCGTTGCTCAGGTACCAACGCCAATCCTGCTCACCGACTTCGCCCATGAACTGGCGATACTCGGCACGCTTGACCGCGAGAAAGACCTTGAGAAAGTCCGCGCCAAAGGCGTCGCGCGCCCAGTCGGAGCGCTCCAGCGCCTGAATCGAGGCCAGCCACTCGGTCGGCAGCAGGGTCTTGGCTTGGGCATAGCCGTTGCCTTCCACCGGCGCGCCGGGGTCGAGGTGATCAGCAATGCCCCGGTGAATCCCGGCGAGAATCGCCGCCGCCGCCAGATAAGGGTTGGCATCGGCGCCGCAGATACGGTGCTCGACATGCCGGGTATTTGCCGGGCCACCGGGCACGCGCAGGCTCACAGTGCGGTTGTCCACGCCCCAGGTCGGCGCCAGCGGCGCGTAACTGTTGGCCTGGAAACGTCGGTAGGAGTTGGCGTTGGGGCAGAACAGCAGCAGCGAGTCGAGCAGGCTGGCGAGCATGCCGCCAACGGCGTGACGCAGCAGCGGCGTACCGGCAGGATCTTCGCTGGCAAAGAGGTTGTTGCCCTGCGCATCGGCCAAGCTGACGTGCATGTGCATGCCGGTGCCGGCCAGGTGGTCGAACGGTTTGGCCATGAAGCAGGCCTGCATCCCGTGGCGATGCGCCACCCCCTTGACCAGGCGCTTATAGCGCACCGCCTGATCCATCGCCGCCAGTACCGGGCCGTGCTCCAGGGTGATTTCCACCTGGCCGGGGGCGTACTCGGAGATCGCCGTGCGCGCCGGAATGCCCTGCGCCTTGCAGGCGGCGTAGAGATCACGCAGGAAGGGTTCGATCTGCTCCAGTTCGCGCAGGCCGTAGACCTGGGTCTGCCGCGGTCGGCCGCCGTCGGCGTCCAGCGCTGGTTGCGGGCGGCCCTGGGCATCACGCTTCTGGTCGAGCAGGTAGAACTCCAGCTCGCAGGCCATCACCGGGTAATAGCCCTCGGCTTCGAGCTGCTCGATCACCCGGATCAGCAGCTGGCGCGGATCGGCCGGCGTGGCCGGCAGGCCTTCGGTCGGGTGCATCGACACCTGCACGGCGGCGGTGGGCATCTGCCGCCAGGGCAGGCGCACCAGGCTGCCAGGCAGCGGATAGGCGCGGCAGTCGATATCGCCGACCTCCCAGACCAGGCCGGAGTCCTCGACATCCTCGCCCTGGATGGACAGGCCGAGCATGGTGCTCGGCAGCGGCCGGCCGCTCTGGTACAGCGCCAGCAGCTCCTCGCGATGCAGCAGCTTGCCGCGCGGCACGCCATTGGCGTCGAGAATGAACAGCTCGATCAGCTCGATATCGGGATTGTTCGCCAGGAAGTCCTGAGCTTCCTGCGCGGGGGCGAAAGTCGTCATGTTGCGCTCGCTTGCGCCAGTTGGGCGCTCGGGGTCCGCACGGCCGGCTCGATGGTCGAGCGCCTGGCTACGGCAGACAAGGCTGGGTTGGATGGCTGCGGGCATGGCGCAGCCCTTGCTGTCAGCAGGCGGGCGCGGGGTCCGGTGGACGCGCGTGACGGCAGTGCCACAGCGCCCAGAAGGCGAGGATGATGGTCAGCAGGGGGTTGAGCCGCTCCAACAAGCGCCGCCGCGCAGGAGCGCGGTACAGCGGAACATGGACTTGGCAGGCCGGGAAGATCATGGCTTGGCAGCGTCGCACAGGGTTTGACGTGCGTTAAATCGGGTTTTTCATACGCTTGGTTATGCGCCGGCTAAACAAAGCTGCACAGCCCCTGCACTGCGATGCGCCATGGGCACCGCGCCAGCCAACAACCACACACTTGCCTAGCACGAGGGCAAAAACCGCATAATGCGCACTTTTGTTTCCCCCATCTCAAGGGATGCGCAGTACGCCATGTTCGAACAAGCCTTCAAGAATATCGACGACATCCTGCACAAGGATGCTGGTGCCAGCAGCGAGCTGGATTACACCGAGCAAACCTCATGGCTGCTGTTTCTCAAGTACCTCGATGCCCTGGAGCAGGACAAGGCCACCGAGGCCGCGCTGGAAGGCAAGTTCTACCTGCATATTCTCGAGCCGCAATACCGCTGGGAACGTTGGGCCGCACCGAAGAAAGCCGATGGCAGCTTCGACCATGACAACGCCCTGACCGGCGATGACCTCAAGGCCTTCGTCAACCACAAGCTGTTTCCCTATCTGCAAGGCTTCAAAGAAAAGGCCGAAAGCCCGGACACCATCCAGTACAAGATCGGCGAGATCTTTGGCGAAATCCGCAACAAGATCCAGAGCGGTTACAACCTGCGCGAAGTGCTGGAAATCGTCGACGGCTTGCGCTTTCGCTCGCAAACCGAGAAGCACGAGCTGTCCCACCTCTACGAAGCCAAGATCAAGAACATGGGCAACGCCGGTCGCAACGGCGGTGAGTACTACACCCCGCGCCCGCTGATTCGCGCCATGATCCAGGTGGTGCAGCCGCAAATTGGCCAGCGCATCTATGACGGCGCCGTCGGTTCAGCCGGCTTCTTGTGTGAAGCCTTCGACTACCTCAGCAGCCAACCCGGCCTGAGTACCCGCCAGCAGCAAACCCTGCAAAAGCACACCTTCTACGGCAAGGAGAAAAAGAGCCTGGCCTATGTGATCGCCATCATGAATATGATTCTGCATGGCATCGAAGCGCCCAATATCATCCACACCAATACCCTGACCGAAAACCTGGCGGATATTCAGGACAAGGACCGTTACGACATCGTGCTGGCCAACCCGCCCTTTGGCGGCAAGGAACGCAAAGAGGTGCAGCAGAACTTCCCGATCAAAACCGGGGAAACCGCGTTTCTATTCCTCCAGCACTTTATCAAGATGCTCAAGGCCGGCGGCCAGGCCGCCATCGTGATCAAGAACACCTTTCTCAGTAACAGCGACAACGCCTCGGTCAGCCTGCGCAAACTGCTGCTGGAAAGCTGCAACCTGCATACCGTGCTCGACTGCCCTAGCGGCACCTTTCAGGGGGCCGGAGTTAAAACCGTGGTGCTGTTCTTTACCAAGGGCGCACCGACGCGACAGGTCTGGTATTACCAGCTCGACCCTGGCCGTAATCTGGGCAAAACCAATCCGCTTAATGATACGGATATGGCCGATTTTATTGAGCTGCACAAGACCTTTGCGGAATCGCCGAAAAGCTGGAGTCTGGATGTGGCTGGCCTTGATTCGGCTAGTTATGACCTGTCGGTGAAAAATCCGACTGGGGATGAGGATATAGCGCATCGCAGCCCGCAGGCGATCATGGATGAGATTGCAGCGCTGGATATGGAAAGCGCTGCGGTGTTGGCGAATATTAGGGCATTGCTATGACGGCCGAGACTGTATCGCTTAGCGAACTATTCCAGATCGGATCAAGCAAGCGTGTACTGAAGTCACAATGGCAAGCACATGGCGTGCCGTTCTACCGAGGGAGAGAGGTTACGCGACTAGCTATAGACGGCTTCGTCGACAACGAATTGTTTATTTCCGAAGATCACTACGTAGAACTCGAAAATCAGTACGGAGTACCGAGGGCGGGCGACATTGTAATCACTGCGATTGGAACTATTGGCAACGCTTACATTGTTCAAGACCAAGATAGATTCTATTTCAAGGACGCCAGCGTCCTTTGGATGAAGAAGACCAAAAATGTCAGCAGCGAATTCGTCAATCTATGGCTGAAATCACCCGAATTCTTCGATCAGCTGGATCGTGGAAATGGAGCAACCGTAGACACGCTGACGATTCAAAAACTCCAGGGCGTCCAGATACGGATACCCTCCATCACCGAACAACACCGTATCGTCGCCCTCCTCGACGAAGCCTTTGACGGTATCGCCACCGCCAAAGCCAACGCCGAAAACAACCTCCAGAATGCGCGGGCCTTGTTTGAAAGCGTTCTCGATTCAGTACGTGGCAATAACGCACCGCTTGGAAATTACGTCACCATCAAAACAGGCAAACTCGACGCCAATGCTGCGGTTAAAAATGGTGCATACCCTTTCTTTACTTGCGCGAAAGAAATCTACGCAATTGACAAATACGCATTCGATTGCGAAGCAATTCTGCTAGCAGGCAACAACGCTGTCGGTGACTTTAACGTCAAACATTACAAGGGCAAGTTCAACGCCTACCAACGAACTTATGTGATCACGACGCTTGATGAAAACCGACTGTCATACCGCTTCCTGTACTTTCAAATGCTTAAGAGCTTGAGGCAGTTCAAAGAGCAGTCAGTCGGTGCTGGTACGAAGTTTCTCAAGCTCGGCATGATCAAAGAACTGGAAATCTCATTACCGCCAATTGCCGAACAAGTCGAAACAGCCTTGATGTTGGACTCGTTGCTCGAAGAAACCCAACGCCTCGAACTCATCTACCAACAAAAACTCGCCGCCCTCGACGAGCTAAAGCAATCTCTGCTGCACCAGGCCTTTAGTGGCAATCTTTAGCGCTGCACCGCGTTGCGTAGGAAATCCCGGCCCCTCTGACGGGGCGTGTCACGCAGCAAATTGCGCAAGAGCCAGGGGGGCGCCAGTCCTTGCTGGTGATGCTTTTGATCTGCCGCAATCGCCAGCAAGCTGGCTCCTACAAGACTCCCTCCACTCGATTCTCTGGTAATCGGCAGATCATCGCCAACCTACCTCCTACACAGTCCAGCATCTATTTCCCCCACACAGCGCCGTTGCCTGGCCGCGCCAGGCAACCCCAGATAATCTGCAGAAAAATGTGCAAAATTCGCTTAAAAAAAGCCTCCACTTTCTGCTTTAGGCTAGTATTTGCAAGGCTTCTGCGGGTTATCACAATCTGCAGAAAAATATGCAGAAGGTAGCGATGATAAGCGACAAGAACTATTTGCTCCCGGCGCTCCCCGGCGAGCTGCCAGCGGATATTCTGGAAAAAGCCTCGCTACTGCCAGCCAAGGCCGCGTTTCTCGATGGCCGTTTGGCACCGGCCACCCGCGCCCGGCTGGCCGCGCTGCTGGAGGTGACCAATACCTATTACTCCAACCTGATCGAAGGGCAGTATTCGGCACCGGCCGATATGCAGCGAGCCCAGGCTGCCCCCAAACGCGAGCGCAAACAATTGGCCGATCTGGCCATGCAGCAGCTCGGCGTGCAAACCGGCTTTGAACGCCTTATGCGCCGCTGGGATGAGGATATTGCCTGGCAGACGATGTTTTCCCCCTGGCTTGTTCACCAGGCCCACAAAGCCCTGTTCAAATATGCCCCACCGGAACAGCTAAAGCTGCATAACAGCGAGCGTTATCTGGTACCGGGCAAATTACGCAGCGAGCCTGATGAGCAGGTCGAGGTAGGCAACCACCTGGCACCAGACGCCCAAGTGGTGAAACCCATGCTGGAGTTGCTGCAGCAGTTTATGGGCAGTTATAGCGACCCGCGCACCCGGTTGATTGCCGCCCTGGCTTACCACCATCGCCTGGCCTGGGTTCACCCCTTTATGGATGGCAATGGCCGGCTGGTTCGGCTGATTACCCATCTGCAGCTGGTGTACCTGGATCTGCGACCCAGCCTATGGTCGCTATCTCGGGGCCTGGCGCGTCGGCAAACCGAGTATTACGCGGCGATGGCCAATGCCGACCGGCCGCGCGAAGGCGATCTGGACGGTCGCGGCCAGCTCTCGCTCAAGCATTACCTGGGTTTTATCCGCTTTATGCTGGATGTGTGCCTCGACCAGATCGACTATATGACCGAGGCAGTTGACCCGGCCAATATGCGCGTACGCATCGAGCGGCTGTTCAAACACCATGAGCGCATCAGTGCCGCAAAAATTCGCCCCGGCTCGGCGGCGGCGGTGCATGCGCTGCTGAGCATGGGCACAATGCCGCGCGCGACCGTCAAGACCTTTCTCGGCCTGAGCGAGCGCCTGGCCATCGAAGAACTCAAGCGCCTGATCGAGTTGGGCATTGTGCTCAGCCCCACGCCGAAATCACGGGACGTAGAGCCCGGCCTGCCGGTGTGGTTTGCCCAGGAGATTTTCCCCGATCTGCATCGGCGGTTTATCTAAACTAGCCGCGATGCGGGTGGCATCAGAGTGGGAGGGGCTTTAGCCGCGATGCTTGCAGGGTTTTTAAACCGCTCGCGGCTAAAGCCCCTCCTACAAAAGCTCGCCACAGCAGCCTGAAATTGGCCCGATAGCGAGGCAGTGTTTCTTCAACCAGTTAACAAGCGCTTCTACACCTTCTAATCGCGCGGCGGCAGCGGTTACTATCCGGCTGATGCCAAAAGGATATTGCCTTGAACGAAGCTGAAACCCGCGCTGAACTGATCGACCCCGCCTTGCGTGCAGCAGGCTGGGGCGTGGTAGAGGGCAGCCGTATCCAGCGCGAATATCCGATCACCCATGGGCGCATCCAGGGAGCCGGCAAGCGCGGCAAGGCAGAGATTGCCGACTACGTGCTGGTGTACCGCAACACCAAGCTGGCGGTGATCGAGGCCAAGGCCCTGGCCAAGCATTACAGCGAAGGCGTTGCGCAGGCTAAAGGCTATGCGCAAAAACTGGCGGTGCGCTTTACCTACTCGACCAATGGCCAGGCGATCTACGCCATCGATATGCGCAGTGGCGCGGAAGGCGATGTGGCCAGCTTCCCCAGCCCCGAGCAACTCTGGGCGCAGACCTTTAGTGAACAAAGCGAGTGGCGCGAACGCTTCGCCGCGATTCCCTTCGAGGACAAGGGCGGCACCTGGGGCGCGCGTTACTACCAGGACATCGCCATCAGCCGCGTGCTGGAGGCCATCGCCGCCGAGCGCCAGCGCATTCTGCTAACCCTGGCCACCGGCACCGGCAAAACTTTTATCGCCTTCCAGCTGGCCTGGAAGCTGTTCAAGAGCCGCTGGAACCTCAAGCGCGACGCCCAGCGCCAGCCACGTATTCTGTTTCTCGCCGACCGCAACATCCTCGCCAACCAGGCCTACAACTCGTTTTCCGCCTTCCCGGAAGACGCCCTGGTACGCATCGACCCAGCCGACATTCGCAAGAAGGGCAAGGTGCCGAAGAACGGCAGCATCTTCTTCACTATCTTCCAGACCTTTATGAGCGGGCCGAACGATACGCCCTACTTCGGCGAATACCCGGCGGATTTCTTCGACTTCATCATCATTGACGAATGCCACCGTGGCGGCGCCAACGATGAAGGCAACTGGCGCGGCATCCTCGATTACTTTGCCCCGGCGGTACAACTGGGCCTGACGGCAACGCCGAAGCGCAAGGATAACGTCGACACCTACGCCTACTTTGGCGAGCCGGTGTATGTGTACTCACTCAAGGAAGGCATCAACGATGGCTTTCTGACCCCGTTCAAGGTCAAGCAGATCGCCACCACGCTGGACGAGTACCTGCATGTGCCGGGCGATGGCGTGGTGGTCAAGGGCGAGGTGGAAGCGGGACGACGCTATCTCGAAGGCGACTTCAACCGCGTGATCAAAATCCCCGAGCGCGAGGCCTATCGGGTTCGGCTGTTTATGCAGCAGATCAACCAGAACGATAAAACCCTGGTGTTCTGCGCCAACCAGCAGCATGCGCTGGAAGTGCGTGACCTGATCAACCAGAACAAGCGCAGTCGCGAGCCGGATTACTGCGTGCGGGTAACCGCCGCCGATGGTGCGCGTGGCGAAGAGTACCTGCGCTACTTCCAGGACAATGAAAAACATATTCCGACCATCCTCACCACCTCGCAGAAGCTCTCCACCGGGGTGGATGCACGCAATGTGCGCAATATTGTGCTGCTGCGTCCGGTGACCAATATGATCGAGTTCAAGCAGATCATCGGGCGTGGTACGCGGTTGTTCGACGGCAAGGACTATTTCACCGTCTACGACTTCGTCAAAGCCCATCACCTGTTTAGCGACCCGGAGTGGGATGGCGAGCCAGAAGAGCCCGCTACTCCTGGAAATGTTGGCACTGGCGAAGAGCGCGGCGGCTATGAGGGTGGCCCAAAAGAACCAAAACCACCGCGTCCCGAAGTCGTTGAGATCAAGCTGAGTAACGGCTCGGTACGGCGTATCCGCAATATGATGGCGACCCTGTTCCTCGGCGCCGATGGCCGGCCGATGTCGGCGGCGCAGTTTCTCGAAAACCTGTTCGGCAACCTGCCAGAGTTCTTCAAGGATGAGGATGAACTGTGCAACATCTGGAGTGCACCGGATACACGCAAAGCGCTATTGCAAGGTTTAGCCGAGCGCGGCTTTAGCCGCGAGGTGTTGGTAGAGATGCAGAGCATTATCGACGCGGAGAACAGCGACCTGTTCGATGTACTGAGCTACGTCGCCTTCGCCAGTGACCCACTGACTCGCGAAGAACGCGCAAGCCAGGCCAGCAGCAGTCTGCATGGCCAGTTCAGTAGCAAGCAGGAGGCCTTTATCGACTTCGTGCTAGCGCATTACGTGAAGGAAGGCGTGGACGAGCTGGATGGCGAAAAGCTGTCGCCCTTGCTAAAGCTCAAATACAACAACGCCATCGCCGATGCCGTTGCGGATCTTGGTAAGCCTGAACTGATCAAAAGCCTGTTCTTTGGCTTCCAGAAATATCTGTACCGATCTGATAAAAAACCCAACGCACCGCAGTAAAAGCCTGCCGCCAGCCGAGCTGTCATCCAAGCTTTTTGGGATATCGGTCGGGCGTTTCTCGATCAGGGGCGATGCTACCCCGCCCTACGGCTCCGGCCGATAACCCAGACGCAAACCGCCCCAATGCTTGCCCTGCACCATGATCGGCACCGACAGGTCGTGCATCAGCTCGCCGGTATCGCGCATGTAGGTCTGCAGCAGCAGTGCCTGCCTGTGGCTACCGCAGCGGATGCCGGTACGGTCGTTGAACAGGCGCTTGCCACGGCTCTTCGTTGCATCTACCGCCGGGTCACCGCTGGGCGGGTGGTTGAACGCGGCGTTATGGGTCGGCACGTAGCCCTCCGGCGTGGTGGAAATGGCGAACACCAGCCCTTCATGGCGCTTGAGCAAGGGCTCCTGCAACGCCGGCAGCACCTGGTCGGCGTACTGATCGAAGCGCGTGCGGTACTTCTGCGGCTGGGTGCCGGCGATTGGTTGGTAGCGACGGTCGAACAGATCGTCGAGGCCGATGCGACCGGCCTGCAGATCCTGCTCGAACTGCGCCGCGATGGCAGCGGCGCCTTCACGGGCCAGGTCATAGGCACGCTGGTGGTAATCATCCAGACCCACTTCGGCGAGTTGCTCGCTGACGGTCTCGGCCTGGCCGACCAGTTGTTCAGCGGCGTCGGCCAGTTGCCGCGTCTGCCCTTCGCTGCCTTGCACATCGTCCTGCAATTGCAGGGCGGCAGCCGAGAGGCTGGCCAGGCGCTGGTGATTGTCCGCCGTGCCGGCGCTGATCTGCGCCACCTGCTGCTCGACCTCCTCGGCCTGGTCAGCGATGCCGTGCAGGCGGCTACCGGCTGTCTCGATCTGCTGCGCGGCCTGTTCCAGCTCGACACTCTGACGTTGGATATGAGTAACCACCGCCGCGCTCTGCTGGCGGATGTCGGCGACCATCTGGCTGACTTCCTCGGTGGCGCTGGCGGTGCGCGCGGCAAGGTTGCGCACCTCGTCGGCGACCACGGCAAAACCGCGGCCCATCTCACCGGCGCGGGCAGCCTCGATGGCCGCGTTGAGCGCCAGCAGATTGGTCTGGCTGGCGATGGACTGGATCACCTGGGTGACCTGCTCGATCTGTTCGGTACGGCTACCGAGACCATCGATCAGCTCGCGACTGGCCAGGGTCTGTGCGCTGAGCTGCTGCATGCGTTCGATGGCCTGATTGAGTTCGGCCTGACCGTTGGCGCTGGCATCACGCACATGGCGGGCCGCGGCCAGGGTCTGCTCGGCACGAGCGGCGCTGTCCTGCTCGGTGTGGGTGATGGCCTCGGCGGCCTGGCTGACCTGCTGCACCGCCGTCAGCTGCGATTGCAGGCGACCGGCCAGATGCTTGACCGCATGGGCCACCTTGGCTGCGGACAGCGCGTTGTGGCAGGTGTGGCGCGACAGCCCGCGGCTGAGCTCGACGAAGTCAGTGCTGGCGACTTGCTGCGCGGCGGGCGAACTGTCGTCGCGACGCTGCCATGGTCCCAGCCAGGGCCATAACGCCAGCAACAGGTAGGACGGCACGCTCACATACAGCGGCAACTGCACCTGCTGGTAGACCAGCATCAATGCAGCCAGCCCCAGGGCGTGAAGGAGACAGGCAACAGGTGAACGGACAAAGGCAGCTTGCATGACCGACCTCAGAGTTCTTGTTCTAGTGCGCGGCGAGGCGCTGTAGGCGGACGGGGTCACGGCGGGTTCTCTCCTTGAATATCCCACGCAACCTGGGCAGCAGGCTACGTGTACGACAGGCCCGACGAAAAATAAGCGTATGCAGGTCGGGCACGATGACCGGGATTCGAGCAGCTTGCACGCGCCAGCACCATAAAACTTTGGTAGCAAGCTGCCATGAATTCAGGCAGTGCCCCATCAGGCTCAACAAGGCTTCCATAGCTGCCTTTCGCAGAAAATCCGCACCGGGGCGCAGCGCCTACACACTCGCTGTATCGACACTTAACTCAGTGGCATTAGCAGGCTGTTGAAAAACCACCTCGGCTCTGGCCTCCTGCATCCGTGCAGCCGTAGCCCGGTTTTTCAGGCCTGCTACCCCACCATGCGATGGCGCTTGACGAAGCGCCGGTCCAGCCAGTCCTTGCAATGCCCGTACAGCTGCCCGCCCGCGCTCCAGTCGTGCCAACCGAGCAGCGCCCCGCCGTCGCCGGTGGCGAGCAGGGCCAGGCTCTGCCATTGCGCCCGATACTGGCGCAGCGGGCGCCCCTGCAGCGCGGCCTGCAGATTGGCGCTGAGTACCGGCGCCTGACGCACTGCGAAACGCCCGCTGCGGCGCATGCCGTCGAGGCTGGCGCTGTCGCCGACAGCGAAGATCTGCGCATGGGACTCGCACTGCAGGGTCGGACGAATGGCGATGAATCCGGCTGCGTCGCTGGCCAGTTGGCTCGCCGTCAGCCACGGCCAGGGACGCGCACCGCTGGCCAGTAGCAGGCGCCGCCCGCGCCATACCGGCTCGTCACCACTGAGCAGCCAGTCATCCTCGATTCGGCCGATCGGGCAATGCTCGCGCACCTGCACGCCGCGCTGACGCAGATGCCCCAGTGCGCGCAGCCGCAGCCCCGGCCCCAGCCCGTCGAGCAGGGTTCCGCCGCAGAACAGCGCCAGCGCCGGTACCTTGCCGGCCAGCGCCAGGGCCAGTTCCGCACCACCGGCCCCGCCACCGAGAATCGCCATGCGCCGTGGCTCGGCCTGCCATTGCTGCCAGCCTTCGAGCATCCGGTCGATGGGCCTGGCGGCCAACACCTGCATCCCTTCGCCCTGCTGCGGTGGAATGGCCATGCCGGCACCGACGTTGAGCGACAGCCACTCACTCTGCAGGCTACGGCCGTCTGCGAGCTGCAGGATGCGCGCATCGGCATCGAGCGAAGCGATCTCGCCCTCGATCAGCTCGACCTTGGCCGCCCGGCACAGCGGCTGCAGCTCCACGCGGCAGTCTGCCGGGCTGAAACGGCCGCTGATCAGCCCCGGCAACATACCGGCGTACCAGGCTTCCGGGCCAGGGCTGAGCAAGCCAATGCGGCCTGGCGGACGCTCCACCAGCGCCCAGCGGCGCAACACGCCAAGGTGGGCATGGCCGGCCCCGGCCAGAATGAGATCGTACTGGGTCATGCGTTGTTGAATCCGTCGCGGTATTGGCTCGGCGTCTGGCCGGTCCAGCGTTTGAAGGCTCGGCCGAAGCTGCTGCTGTCACTGAAGCCGAGCAGATAGGCAATTTCGCTGATCGAACAGCGCGGATCGCGCATATGCCGCAGCGCCAGGGCGTGGCGCGTCTCGCCGAGCAGCGCCTCGTAGCTGGTGCCCTCCTCGGCCAGGTGGCGCTGCAGGCTGCGCAGGCTCAGATGCAGAGCCTGGGCGATACGCTCGGCGGAGGGCTCGCCATCAGGCAGTTGCACCTCCAGGCAATTGCGCACCCGCTCGCTGCAGCTGGCTGCCTGCAGTTGCTCCAGGCTGCGTCTGAGCACCGTCTCGTTGTGTTCGGCCAGCTCCGGGTTGCCGTCGTCCAGCCGTTGCTCGAACGCGGCACGGGGAAAACGCAGCAGGCTTTCCTCGGCATCGAACTGCAGCGGTGCGCGAAATACCGCCTGCCAGGGGGCCGGGTCGGTTGGCTGCGGGCGCTGCAATTGCACCAGCAGCGGCGAGAACTCCCGGTTCAGGCGATTGCGACAGCTGCGCACGTAGATCGCGGCAAAAGCGTCCAGCGCTTCAGGTGCGGGCGCAGGGCTGCCTGGCGGTACGCGAAAACGAAATTCGTAGACGTCTTCCAGCTCGCGCAACTCCAGCTGCAGCGCATCGCTGACCACCCGGTGGTAACGCACGATGCGCTCGAACATCTCGCGCAGGCTGCTGCTGGCGATCAGTGCATAGCCCAGGGCATGGAAGGTGGTCGGGCTGACGAACTGCGAGGTCTTCAGACCCAGCGCCGGGTCACCACTGGCGGCCACCGCCAACTGCCACAGGCGCGTGGTGACCGACAGCGGACAGCGCGCGTTGGGGTCGTCGAGCACTGTCGGGTCGAGCCCAGCGGCGCGGCACAGCGCAGCGCTGTCCAGGCCGAGGGCATCGAGCTGCTTGCGCAGAGCGCGGGTCCAGCTGGCCAGGGTGGTGGGTTCGGCGGTCATGCAGATTGGCGTATCCGGTAGGCAGGTTGGCGTGCACGGTCGGGCGCTCTGACGACCGTCACGGCACAGTGAAGTCACAACCCAATAACAAGAGGATGTCGGCATGTCGCCCTCTCCCGCAAGCCTTAATGACCAGCAACGCGCCGCTTATATCCGTGAACAGGTGATGGCCCACGGCAACGCCCTGCGCCAACGCTACCCGATCCTGCAACATCAGGACGCGCTCGGCGCCGGTATTCTCGCTTTCGCACTGCTCGGCATGCTCGGCTCGGCGGCGTTGTACATCGGTGGCTACCTGGCCTGGTGGGCGTGTCTGCTGCTCAATGCCTTCTTCGCCTCGCTGACCCACGAGCTGGAACACGACCTGATCCACTCGATGTATTTCCGCAAGCGACCGTTGCCGCACAACCTGATGCTGGCGCTGGTCTGGCTGGCACGGCCGAGCACCATCAACCCCTGGGTACGCCGCCATTTGCATCTCAATCATCACAAGGTGTCCGGTAGCGAAGCCGACACGGAGGAGCGCGCCATCACCAACGGCGAGCCCTGGGGCATCGCGCGCCTGCTGATGGTCGGTGACAACATGATGAGTTCGTTGATCCGCTGGCTGCGGGCGAAGAACCCCGAACACCGCCGGCTGATCCTCACCCGCACGCTGAAGGTCTACGCGCCGCTGGGGCTGCTCAACTGGGCGACCTGGTACCTGTTCCTCGGTTTCCATCTGCTGGATTGGGCCAGTGCTGCGCTCGGTGCCCCGATCGCCTGGTCGGCCGGCACGCTGAACCTGATGGAGGTGGTGAACATCGCCGTGGTGGTGCTGGTCGGGCCCAACGTGCTGCGCACCTTCTGCCTGCACTTCGTCAGCTCCAACATGCACTACTACGGTGATGTCGAACCAGGCAACGTGATCCAGCAGACCCAAGTGCTCAACCCCTGGTGGCTATGGCCGCTGCAGGCGTTCTGCTTCAACTTCGGCAGCAGCCATGCGATCCACCATTTCGTGGTCAAGGAGCCGTTCTATATCCGCCAGCTCACCGTGCCTTTCGCCCACCGGGTGATGCGCGAGATGGGCGTACGCTTCAACGACTTCGGCACCTTCGCCCGCGCCAATCGCTGGACACGCCGTCAAGAGGCGGGCGAGGAGCGTGCGCAGGCTGCCTGACCCCAGCTGAAGGGGGCGCAGTCATTCGCCGTCGCGCGACCCGACGGATGAGACTCGCAGCGCAATCATCGCGCCAGTAGTCGGCTAGAATGGCTCTGCGCCCGACCGCTCCTCAGACCCGACAGCGTCCACCGGACTTCGGCGCCCTCGTAGTAGCCATGAGGCGCCCAGGATGCTTCGACCGCTTCGCTCACTGATCTTGCTGCTTTGCCTGGCCTGCGTCGTGCCGGCCTGGGCGACCAGTGCATTGCCGCTGCTCAAGCTCAGCGCAGCCGAGCTGGCCACGCCGGTGAGCATCGAGCACAGCCTGCTGCTGGAAGACCCCAGCGGCCAGCTGAGCGCCAGCGAGGTGCTGCAGCGCATCGCGCAAGAGGGCCGCCAGGTTCAGGGCACCGCCCGCATCGGCTATACACGCAGCGCCTGGTGGCTCGCCGTGCAATTGCAGACACCGCCAGCCGAACGCCTGCAACTGATCATCGGCCAGACCTTCCTCGATGATCTGGAGGTCTGGCTGTTCGATGGCGAGCAGTCGCTCGGCCCGCTGTACAGCGGCGCAAAACGTCCATTCGCCGAACGTGGCGAGCCCTATCCACAGTTTCTGCTCAACCTGCCGCGCTTGGGCGATGGCGCGCACAGCCTGCTGCTGCGCGTGCAGAGTCATTCGGCGATCAACCTGCCGCTGCAGGTGGTCGGCGCCGAACAGGGCCAACAACTGATCGCCTACAGCTGGCTACAGAGCGGCCTACTAATCGGCGCCCTGCTGGCGCTGGCACTGTTCTATCTGGTCAAGTTCAGCACCCTGCGCGAAGCGCAACTGGCCTATTTCAGCCTCACCTCGTTGTGCGTGGCGCTGTATAACACCAGCCTGTACAACATTGCCGGCCTGCTCTGGCCGCAGTGGACGCTGCTGCCCAAATTGCTGATCAATCTACCCACCTCCGGGATGATGATCTTCAGCTCGCTGTTCATCGCCAGCGCCCTGGGCCTGCAGCTGGGACGCCTGCGCTGGCTGCGCGATGCCCTGTTCGGTGCCACCTTGCTGGTCTGCGTCGGCGGCGTCTTCATCGACCATCCCCACGCCTACCAGACCCTCAACCTGCTGACGCTGGCTACCGGCCTATATCAACTGCTGCTGATGGTCCTCGGCGTCTATCAGCGCCGCCCCTACGCCCCCGGGTACATGCTGTGCTGGAGCGCCGCACTGGTGCTGATGCTGCTGGTGCCGCTGAGCCGCGCCGGGCTGCTTCCGCTGCCCACGGGTTTCTATGCGCTGTACGCCTACCTGCCGGCTTTAAGCATGCTGCTATTCGGCGCACTGCTCGACAAGCAACTGGAGCGGGTGCGCCGCGTGCTGCTGAGCAGCCAGGCGCAGGCCATCGATAATCTGGAGCAATACCAGGCGCTGTTCCGCCACAGCGGCGAAGGCATCTTTCGTTGCCATCGCGACGGCCAACTGCTGGAAGCCAACCCGAGCCTGGCGCGTCTGCTCGGTAGCGAGACCCTGCCGGACGATCTCAGCCAGTTGTCACTGCAGAGTCTGGTGGGCGAAACCCAGTGGCGCTGGCTGCTGTTGCAAATCGACGTGCAGGCCGGCGCAGTCAGCTGCGAGTGCCAGCTGTACGACCTCGAACAGCGGCCACGCTGGGTCTACCTGTCGCTGCACCTGCGCCCTCATCAGGAATTCATCGAAGGCATAGTGGTCGACCTCAGCGAGCGCCGCGCACTGGAAGAACGCCTGCAACAGCTCGCCGCCCACGACGCCCTGACCGGCCTGCTCAACCGCCGCGAGCTGGAAAGACTGCTCTCGGAAACGCTCAGCGGCGCAGCCAAACGGCGCTTCAGCCACCTGTTGCTGCTAGGGCTGGACCGCTTCAAGCAGGTCAACGACCTGTGTGGCCACTCCGCCGGCGACCAGTTGCTCAGGCAATTGGCAACCCAGCTCGCGCACCAGTTGCCGCGCCATGCCGAGCTGGCCCGCGTCGGTGGTGACGAGTTCGCCGTGCTGCTGCGCGAGGTCGATGACGAGGCCGCCCTCAAGCAGGCCGAGGCCTTGCGCCGGGCGGTCGAGCAGTTCGTCTTCACCTGGCAGGGGCGCCCCTTCCGCCTCCACACCAGCATCGGCCTGCTCGCCCTCGGCTCTGGCGTGCGCGACTGGGAGACCGCACTGACCTGGGCCAGCAGCGCCAGCCAACTGGCCAAGCACCAGGGCCGCAACCGCGTGTGCCAGTTCAACCCGGAAGACGGCGCGCTGCTCGAACATCAACGCCAACTGCAATGGATTACCCGCCTGCGTGAAGCCTGCGAACGCGGTCATTTCGAGCTGTTCTTCCAACCCGTACAAGCGCTGCAGAGTGCCACCGCCGGCCTGCACTACGAAGTGCTGCTGCGCTACCGCGATCCGCAGAGCGGCGAGTGGATCAGCCCGGCGCAATTTCTCGATGCAGCGGCGCGTTATGACTTTCTCGGCGCTATCGACCGCTGGGTCGTGCAGCATCTGTGCGCCTGGCTGGCCGCCAACCCACGGCACCTGGCGCAGCTGGCTCAGGTCAACGTCAACCTCAGCGCCAACTCTCTGCTCGATTCCGACTTCCACCGTTTGCTGCAGAATGAGCTGCAGCACCACGGCCTACCGCCCGGAAAATTCTGCATCGAAGTGACGGAAATGGTCGCCCTCGGTGAGCTGGGCGTCTCCGCCCAGTGGATCGAGGAACTGCGCAGCAAGGGGCTGAAAGTCGCCCTAGACGATTTCGGCAGCGGCTTCGCCTCCTACGCTTATCTGCGTCACCTGCCGCTGGATATCCTCAAGATCGACGGCAGCTTTATCAGCGGCATCGAGAACGACCCGATCAACCAGGCCATGGTCGGCTCGATGCGACAGATTGCCGGGCAATTGGGCCTGCTCACCGTCGCCGAATTCGTCGAGACCCAGGCCAGCCTGGACTGCCTGCGCCGCCTCGGCATCGACTACGCCCAAGGCTACTTCGTTGGCCGCCCGCAGCCCTTGCGGCAACTGGCCGACGACGCGCGTCGCCACGACACTCAGGAAGCCTGATAGAGCGCCACCGGCACGCGCTCGAGCAGCGCCAGGTCCAAGCGCAACATGCGCACGCAGCGCGCTTCGACCAGGCTGGCTGGCAGCTCGTTGTTCGGCAGGGCCAGCAACAGACCGGTGAGGTTGAGCACCAGCGCCTCACGCGAGAACACGCCGCTGCCCAGGCCATAGAGCGCTGCGATCAGCTCTCGCAGGCCGAACGGCAATCGCCAGCGGATACGCAGGGCCGAACCGAAGCTCGCCGAGCGGCGCAGCATCGCATCGTCGATCTGCTCATTGCTCAGTTCACCACCCGCTTCCTGCCAGTCCTGCAGACTGCGCAGCAGGGCCAGTTCGCCCAGATTGTGCAGCAGACCGGCGGTGTAGCAGAGCTCGGCGTCCAGCTTCAGTTCGAGCGCCAGCCAACGCGCCAGCTCGGCGCTGCGTCGCGCCTGCTGCCAGGTATGCGCAGCCAATTCTGCCAGGCGTGGGTCACGCAGCTGGGCATTGCGCTGCAGCGCCAGGCCCAGCACCAGATTCAGCGTGCGCGCCACACCCAGGCGCTGCAGCGCCTGGGTCAGGGTATGACAAGGCACACCCTGATGCTGCGCGGCGGTGCTGGCTGCGGCAATCAGCAGCGCGGTGATCTGCGGGTCGCTGCCGAACACCGCCTCCAGTTCGCCCAGGTCCTGCTCGCCGGCCTGCAGCCCCTGACTCACGGCATTGCGTACATCGCTGAGCAGCGGCGCGCCCTGCCCCTCTTCGCGCACCGTATCGAGATAGTCACGCAGCTCGCTGAGCAACAGCGGCTGACGCACCGCCACCGCGGCCGCAGGCGCAGGCAACAACGTGCGCAGGCGCTGACGCAGACTCTCGGCATTGAAGGGCTTGGCCAGATAGGCACTGGGCGCCAGCGGCCGCGCGGCGCGCACGCTGCTGGCATCCAGGCGACCACTGATGAGCACGAACGGCAGCGCCGGTGTACGCGGGTGACGGCGCGACTGGCGCAGCAGCTCCAGGCCGTCGAGCCCCGGCAGCTCGCCATCGGCGATCACCAGATCGGGCAAGCGCCGCTTGCAGCGCGCCAGAGCCGCCTGACCATCGCTGACCTGCAGTACACGGGCATCGCCACACACATCGAGTACCAGCTGCTGCAACAGGTTGGCCGTCCAGGGATCCGCCTCGGCAATCAGGACTTCCACACAATCAGCTGAAGCGGTCATGCGAGCCTCTGGGCGAATGACGAACGGAGGATGCCCGAACCCCATGTCCCCACATCCACCAAAAAGCTGATGGATGAGTCAGTTCCACGGCAACGGCGCAGTCTAAACCGAGGTGTTGTGTGACGTAAGTCGCAGGTGAGCGGGTTGCGCAAAAAAATGCGCGACCAATAGCCGCGCCAACCGACCAGCGCAGATGAGCGGCGCAGGCGCGAGTCCGAGGGGGAAACACGGGCAAAAAAAAGCCCGCCGATTAGGGCGGGCTTCTTTGCCAGGCAGCCGATCAATTACTTGATCTTGGCTTCCTTGTACATCACGTGCTTGCGTACGACCGGATCGAATTTCTTGATTTCGATCTTGTCGGGGGTGGTGCGCTTGTTCTTGTCGGTGGTGTAGAAGTGGCCGGTACCGGCGCTGGACACCAAACGGATCAGTTCACGCATGACTCTCTCCTTAAACCTTTTCGCCGCGAGCGCGCAGCTCAGCCAGCACTACGTCGATGCCACGCTTGTCGATGACGCGCATGCCTTTGGCAGATACGCGCAGACGCACGAAGCGCTTCTCGGACTCGACCCAGAAGCGATGGTGCTGCAGGTTCGGCAGGAAACGACGACGGGTTTTGTTGTTTGCGTGGGAAATGTTGTTCCCGGTTACCGGACCCTTACCGGTAACTTGACAGACTCTCGACATGCCTCAGCCCTCTAAAACCACATGCCCAACCCGGCATGGGTTGGCCGCTTAAACTCAATGTCATTGGCGCTCGGCGCCGCGTTTCTCGAGGGTCTTACCGGGCGCACTGGATAGCGCAAGAACCGGGCCCCTAGAAAAGAGCGCTGCTTTATACCAGAAAGCCCTGGGAGCAACAAGGAAAAACGCAGGATAAAACCCAACCCCGAGCCAGCAGCCCCGCCGGGGGCCGGCCCGCTGGGGCCTGATCAAGATTTGACCGCTCGTCGCCTCGGTCGGGTATTCAGCGCATGGCAAATCGACTAGGGTTGCAAGCTTGCCGTTCACGCCAGGAATGAGGACTTCACCATGCGCCTGTTGCTCGCTGCTCTACTGTGCACCCCGATCCTGGCCCAGGCCGCCACCCTCAGCGTATGCACCGAAGCCAGCCCGGAGGGTTTCGACGTGGTGCAGTACAACTCGCTGACCACCACCAATGCCTCGGCCGACATGCTGATGAACCGCCTGGTGGAGTTCGACGCCGAGCAAGGCAAACTGCTGCCGAGCCTGGCGCGCAGCTGGTCGATCTCCGCCGACGGCCTGGTCTACGACTTCACCCTGCGCGACGACGTGCAGTTTCACCACAGCGCCGACTTCACGCCCAGCCGCACTCTCGATGCCCAGGACGTGCTGTTCAGCTTCCAGCGCATGCTCGACGAGCAGCACCCCTGGCACGCGGTCGCTGCCAGCGGTTATCCACATGCCCAGTCGATGCAGTGGCCAAGCCTGATCGCCAAGATCGAGGCGCCGGATGCGCACCGCGTACGCATCACCCTGAACCGCCGCGATGCGACCTTCCTCGCCACCCTGAGCATGGGCTTCGCTTCAATCTATTCCGCCGAATACGCCGACCAGCTGATGGCCGCCGGCACCCCGCAGAAGCTCAACAGCGCGCCCATCGGCAGCGGTCCGTTCGCCTTCGAGCGTTTCCAGAAGGATGCCGTGGTGCGCTACCGCGCCAACCCGGGGTATTTCGCCGGCAAGCCGGGCGTGGACCGGGTGATCTTCGCCATCACCCCAGACAGCAACGTGCGCCTGCAGAAGCTGCGCCGTGGCGAATGCCAGATCGCCCTGTCGCCGAAGCCGCAGGACGTGCAGGCCATCGCCGGCGACGCCAAGCTGAAAAGCGCACAGACCGCCGCGTTCATGACCGCCTTCGTCGGCATCAACAGCCAGCATCCACCACTGGACAAACCGCAAGTGCGCCAGGCGATCAACCTGGCCTTCGACAAGGCCAGCTACGTCAAGGCCGTGTTCGAGGGCAGCGCCGAGCCGGCCAATGGCCCGTACCCGCCGAACACCTGGAGCTACGCCAGCGAACTGCCCGGCTACGCGCATGAGCCGGCAAAAGCACGCGCTTTGCTGGCCGAAGCAGGCCTAGCTGACGGCTTCAAGACCACCATCTGGACGCGCCCCAGCGGCAGCCTGCTCAACCCCAACCCGAGCCTCGGCGCGCAACTGCTGCAGGCAGACCTGGCCAAGGTCGGCATTGACGCTGAAATCCGCGTGATCGAGTGGGGCGAACTGATCCGCCGCGCCAAGGCCGGCGAGCACGACCTGCTGTTCATGGGCTGGGCTGGCGACAACGGCGACCCGGACAACTTTCTCACCCCGCAATTCGCTTGCGCCTCGGTGCAGTCCGGGCTGAACTTCGCCCGCTACTGCGACGCAACGCTGGACAAGCTGATCGCGGAAGGCAAGGCCAGCAGCGACCAGGATCAGCGCAGCCGCCTTTATCACCAGGCGCAGCAGATCATTCAGGAGCAGGCGCTGTGGCTACCGTTGGCCCACCCCACCGCCTTCGCGCTGCTCAATAGCAAGGTCGAGGGTTACAAGGTCAGCCCGTTTGGCCGGCAGAATTTTGCTTCGGTGCAGATGGCACCCTGAGCCATCATCATGGTGGGCTAAAGCCCACCCTACGCACCGAATCCTCGCCGGGAGGGCGGGCTCCGACATGTAGGGCGGGTTGCACCCGCCCTACGCCTGTAGCAGCTACATCCAGCCCAGCTCGGCCATCGATAGCGGCTCGCCATCGCCGACGATGAAGTGATCGAGCACGCGCACCTCGACCAGTGCCAGAGCATCCTTGAGTCGCTGGGTCAGTACGCGGTCGGCCTGGCTGGGTTCCGACACACCCGATGGGTGGTTATGGGTAAGGATGACGGCGGCGGCATTGTTGGCCAGCGCACGCTTGACCACCTGCCTGGGATAAACGCTGGCGCTGTCGATGCTGCCGCGAAACAGTACCTCGAAGGCCAGCACGCGGTGCTTGGCATCGAGGAACAGGCAGCCGAACACCTCATGTGGCTCGTGGCGCAGCTGCGCCTTGAGGTAGTCGCGCACCGCCTGCGGACTTTCCAGCGCTGAATCGCGGCGCAGGCGCTCGGCCAGATGGCGCCGCGACATCTCCAGCACCGCCTGCAGTTGCGCGTACTTGGCCGGGCCCAGGCCGAGGTGCTGGCTGAAGCCAGCCAGATCGGCTTCGAGCAGAGCCCTCAGGCTGCCGAATTCGCTGAGCAGATAGCGCGCCAGATCCACCGCACTCTTGCCGGTCACCCCGGTACGCAGAAAGATCGCCAACAGTTCGGCGTCGGTCAGCGACGCCGCGCCCTGCTCCAGCAATTTCTCCCGCGGACGCTCTGCCGCAGGCCAGTCGCGAATGCTCATGCACACCTCCCTATTGAGCCAGGCGCCCGCTGTTCCGCTGCGGGCGCTGTGCTATCGTAGCCCATCTTGTGCGACACGTTGAACGTGTCGTGCTTGGTTTGGTTAATGCGCCTAGGCACCTTAATCCCTTGCTATCAGGGGGTTTGAAGCCCGAAAAAGCATTCAACAAACCGGCTCAGCCTGGTTAATCCACACCCTGGAAACGCTTCGTTTTGGCGGGGATGGATAACAAAAGCTGTATCTGTTCAAACCCTAAAATGGGTCAATGAGCGGTTACAGAAACAGGATAGTAACGTTCAGCCATCATCGAATTGTTACTAAAAATGTCTGACCCGAGGGTGAATTTGCCCTCCGGGCAGAACTCACCCTCGCACGTCCGGCAGTGAGCCAATTCACCGTCGTGAGACGTTGTAGGGTGTTGAACCAAGCACGGAGCGAAAAGCTCCGAATCGCATTGCTCAACTTCGCTTGTATAGGAAGCACCGAGCCTGGCATGTACCTGCCAGTTCATTAGATCGGCATGCGTCAGGGGCCAACCCTGGGGTGTGAAGCTCGATTAACAATGTCTCGCTCTTATGAGGGTGTTATCCGGTGACGGAGAACGCTATACGTCCGAATTGCACGGACGTAACGAGGCTAATGACCCAACCCGCATGGCTAACGCATGTGAATCGTCGCCTGAACCTTCGTAACTACGGATAGGCCTACGGCAATTATTGGCCTTAGCCAAAATCGGCATGTAGTCGGACAGCGCAGTGGGATGATGCGCTGCGGTACCAATACGACTACCGGGGGAAAGACGAAGCCTAAACGGGGAATAGATGCGACTCGGGGAACGTGGCAATCCCGACCACTCGCCTGACCAGCAGCATGGTCAGGCAGGCAAACCGCAAGGGGCGCTGATGGGTGTGGGGAATGGGAGGATGCAAGAAGCGAATGGCTGCCTGTAATGGGTAGCATACCGGTTGAAACATCACCGGCAGGGGCAACCCTGGCTGACGTGCATCTGGTTTACGAGCGCAAGAAGAGCCGCTGATTCCAGCGATAACCAAACGACCCTATGGGCGACTACTGCCCATAGGGGAGTAGTCCGTCCTGAATGTCGTTCATCTCAGGAGGACTGTATGAAAACGCAACCAGCAACACCGGTCGCGTCTGCGCCCTCCGGCGGAGTGATGAATTGGCACGATCTTGATTGGGCCACCATTCAGCAAGCCGTTCGGAAAACGCAGCTAAAGATTGCGCAGGCAACACAGGAAGGTAACTGGCGCAGGGTTAAACGCCTGCAACGGATGCTGACCTATTCGTTTTACGGCCGCTGTTTGGCTGTACGACGAGTCACGGAGAACCGGGGTCGTAAGACTCCGGGCGTCGATGGAGAAACCTGGGGATCGCCCCAGGCCAAGCTCCGTGCTGTGGGAAGTCTGTCGAAACAACGGGGTTATCGGCCCAAACCGCTACGGCGGGTCTGGATACCGAAACCCGGCAAGCTGGAGGAGCGCCCGCTGGGTATCCCGACGATGCTGGATCGGGCCATGCAGGCGCTGCATCTGCAAGCGTTGGAGCCTGTAATCGAAAGCACCAGCGATCCGAAGTCCTATGGATTTCGCCCGGATCGTTCGACTGCTGACGCAATGGTTGAGCTTTTCCACCTGCTGTCGCCGCAAACGGCGCCGGTCTGGATTCTGGAAGGCGACATCAAGGGCTTCTTCGACAACATCAACCACGAATGGCTGTGTCGGAATGTCTCGATGGACACGAAGGTACTGCGCAAGTGGTTAAAAGCCGGGGTTATCGACCGGCGACAACTCATGGCAACGGAAGCCGGGACGCCGCAGGGTGGAATTATTTCGCCCTGTCTGGCCAATGCCACTCTGAACGGTCTGGAAACTCAGCTGAAACGTCATCTGGCGAAGAAGCTAGGCATCAAGAAGGCCGAGAAGACCAAGGTGCAGTGTGTACGGTATGCGGACGACTTCGTGATCCTGGCGGCTTCGAAAGAGGTGCTGGAGGAAGAGGTCAAGCCCTGGGTAGAGCAATTCCTGTCAGTACGAGGGGTTGAGTTATCTCGGGAGAAAACGCGCATCACGCACATTCACCAGGGATTCGATTTCTTGGGGTGGAATTTCAGGAAGTACGTGCCGAAGTCACCACGCAGGAAGGCCAAGCTGCTGATCAAGCCCTCGAAGAAGAACGCCTCGGCGTTGTATCGGAAGGTGCGCGAGATCATCAAAAGTAGTGGGGCACTGACGCAGGAAGCGTTGATCGGCCAACTGAACCCGGTACTGAAGGGGTGGGCACAATACCACTCCCCGGTCGTGGCAAAACAAACCTTCAGCAGGCTGGATCATCTGATCTTTTGGCGAATCTGGAGGTGGGCGAAACGTAGGCATCCGAGGAAGTCGGCTGATTGGATCAGGAATAAATACTTCCGATCCATAGGCGGGCAGAGCTGGGTGTTCGCGTACCCCTACAAGAATGGTAAGGGGGAACGGCAGCATCGTCGGTTATACCAACTGGCGGGCACCGCAATCGTGCGTCACAAGCGTCTGCCGGGGAGTTACACACCCTACGATGCGGCACACGAGCTGAAGTGGGAGGCACTGAGGGTTCAACGGATGCAGCACAAGCTGCGTTATCGGGGGCAAATACTCAGTATCTTCCGCAGACAAAAGGGGCTTTGTGCCCTTTGCGGGCAAGCGGTGAGTAAGGAAACGGGCTGGCACGATCACCACGTCATCAGGCGTGTGGACGGCGGCTCGGATACTTTACGTAATCGCACACTGCTTCATCCCAACTGCCATGCGCTGGCTCATAGTCGGCAAAAAGATACACCTCTACGGTTTAGTGGTTTATAGCTGTAGAATCCGACGCACCTCCGTACGCTGCCGGCCAAGCTACTTGGTTTTTCGTAAGCTTGAGCCGTATGCGGTGAAAGCCGCACGTACGGTTCTTAGGGGGGGATGGGCCAGCAATGGCCTATCCCTACCCGACTTTACACGGGGCCGGCCTGGGGAGGCGTTGGTCACGTGGCGCACATCCACCGGTTTATAAAAGGCAGGCCTATGCAGCGGCTGTATCGCAAACGCATCATCGTCGGCGTGGGGGGCGGTATTGCTGCCTACAAGAGCGCCGAACTGGTTCGCCGACTCAAGGATCAAGGCGCCGAAGTCCGCGTGGTGATGACCCAGGGCGGACGCGAGTTCATCACCCCGCTGACCCTGCAGGCCCTGTCCGGCCACCCCGTGCACCTCGACCTGCTCGACCCGGCCGCCGAAGCGGCGATGGGCCATATCGAGCTGGCGCGCTGGGCCGATCTGATCCTCATCGCTCCTGCCACCGCCGACCTTATCGCGCGCCTCGCGCAGGGCCTGGCCAACGACCTGCTGACCACCCTGGTACTGGCTACCGATGCGCCGATTGCCCTGGCTCCGGCGATGAACCAGGCCATGTGGCGCGACGCCGCCACCCAGGCCAACCTCGAACTGCTGCAAAGTCGCGGCATGCGCCTGTTCGGCCCGGCATCCGGCAGCCAGGCCTGTGGCGATGTCGGCCTCGGTCGCATGCTCGAAGCCAATGATCTGGCCCAGCTGGCCGCCGACTGCTTCCAGCGCCAGGCGCTCGATGGCCTGCATATCCTGATCACCGCCGGCCCGACTCAGGAAAACATCGACCCGGTGCGCTACATCACCAACCACAGCTCCGGCAAGATGGGCTTCGCCCTGGCCGAGGCCGCCGCCGAAGCCGGCGCGCGCGTGACCCTGGTCAGCGGCCCGGTGCACCTGCCGACGCCGGACCGGGTCAGCCGCATCGACGTGGTCAGCGCCCGCGACATGCTTGCCGCTTGCGAAGCGGCGATGCCCTGCGACGTGCTGATCGCCGCCGCCGCGGTGGCCGACTACCGCCCGGAAGTGGTAGCCCAGCACAAATTGAAGAAAGACCCCAGCAGTGGCGAAGGGATGCTCCTGCAAATGGTGCGCAACCCGGATATCCTCGCCACCATCGCCGGCCGCGAGGATCGCCCGTTCAGCGTGGGCTTCGCGGCCGAGACCGAGAACCTGCTCGAATACGCCTCGCGCAAGCTGCGCGACAAGAATCTCGACCTGATCGTCGCCAATGACGTGGCCAACCCCAGCATCGGCTTCAATAGTGAAGAGAACGCCATCACCGTGATCGACCGTGGGCTGCAGCAAACCAGTTTCGCCCAGACCAGCAAGGGCAAGATCGCCCGCCAGTTGATCACCCTTATCGCCGAACGACTGAACAAGAACTGACCATGCACGCTCTGCAAGCCAAGATCCTCGATCCTCGCCTCGGCCAGGAATTCCCGCTGCCGCAATACGCCACACCCGGTTCCGCCGGCCTCGACCTGCGCGCCATGCTCAAGGAGGAGATCGTCCTCGAGCCAGGCCAGACCGTGCTGATCCCCACCGGCCTGTCGATCTACATCGGCGACCCTGGCCTGGCCGCGATGATCCTGCCGCGCTCGGGCCTGGGCCACAAACACGGCATCGTGCTCGGCAACCTGGTCGGCCTGATCGACTCGGACTACCAGGGCGAACTGATGGTGTCGTGCTGGAACCGTGGCCAGACGCCTTTCACCATCGCCATCGGCGAGCGCATCGCGCAGTTGGTGCTGGTGCCGGTGGTGCAGGCTCACTTCGAGCTGGTCGAGCAGTTCGACGAGACCCAGCGTGGCGCCGGCGGCTTCGGCCACTCCGGTAGCCACTGACTCATACCCCACAGGACGACCCGCCGAGGAGCACCCACGTGAAACTCTTCAAGCGTACTGCCAAGGAAGCCAACACGGCTGCCAGCCTGGTGCCGAGCAAGCCCGAGGGCAAGACGGCGAACACCTCGCTGGGCGCATTGTTACCCGGTCTGCTGGCTGCCGTGATCGGTGGGGCCGCAGGCGCCGCGCTGCTGTGGTTTGCCGATAACAGCAGCAGCCAGGCACGCCAGGCAGAGCTGGTGCAGGTCATTGGCAGCAACCAGGCCGCTGCCGTGCAGCAGGCGCTCAAGCAATTGCAGGCCGACAGCCTCGCCGCCGCTCGCAACCCGGAGCTGTTGCAAGCGCTGCAAAGCGGCGACAACCTGCGGGTCAGCGAAGTCGAGCGGCGCCTGGGCTACTGGGATGGCGTGATCGATGCCCATCTCAATCGCCGCGGCGAAGCGGTACAGAACACCTCCCGCGCCGCGCCGATGAACTTCGCCGGCCTGGACATGCTGCGCCGCACCGAAAGCGGTCAGCAACCCGCTACCGAAGCCTATCGCGTGGGTGAGCGCTGGCTGGCCTACAGCGCCGTGGCCCTGCGCCCGAGTGAGAATCAGCCCGCCCAGGGCACGCTGCTGCTGGCCTTCGACCTGCAGCGACTGCTCGCAGCTATGCCGGCGCTACCACCCGAGTATGGCCAGGTGCAGCTGGTGCAGCAGTTCGCCAACACACCGGCGCAGGTGCTGCTACAGCGCGGCCAGGCAGGCGACGCAGCCGCTGCGCAGACCTTCGCCACCGGCAACCCGTACTGGAAGATCAGCTTCACCCCCGGCCCCGGCCTGGCTCAAGGCAGTATTTCTCCCGCGATGCTCGGCCTCGCGTTCCTGCTTGCACTGGGCGGTGCCCTGATCGGCATGGTCCTGGTGCAGGGCGCACTGCAACGGCGCGTCAATCTCGACGCCCAGCAACTCGGGCAAATGCTCAAAGAACTCTCCGCCGGTAAGAACGTCAAAGCCTTCAGCCTCAGCATGCCGGTGCTCGATGCGCTGGCCCAAAGCCTGGCACGATTGCCGCGCCGCAGTAGCGCTGAAGGCAGCAGCACCCCCGTTAAAGGAACAGCCGCGGCAGCCGCCGCTCAGCCGGCAGCCAAGCCAGCCGAGCTGGTCGACCCGCTGTTTCAGGACACCGATATCCTCGATATCGACATTCTCGATGAAGACCAGGATCTCCTGGGACTGGAGCAGAGCCCCGCAATGAGCACTAGCCAAAGCGCCCCTACACTTCCCGCCGACATTTTCCGCGCCTACGACATCCGTGGCGTGGTGGGCGACACCCTGACCGCCGAATATGCCTACTGGATTGGCCGCGCCATCGGCTCGCAGAGCCTGGCCCAGGGCGAGCCCAAGGTCATCGTCGGCCGCGACGGCCGCCTCTCCGGCCCGGAACTGCTGCAGCAACTGGTACAAGGCCTGCTCGACTGCGGCTGCGAAGTGACCGATATCGGCATGGTGCCGACCCCGGTGGTGTACTTCGCTGCCAACGTGCTGGAAGGCCGCTCGGCCGTGATGCTCACCGGCAGCCACAATCCGCCGGACTACAACGGCTTCAAGATCATCATCGCTGGCGACACCCTGGCCAACGAACAGATCCTCGCGCTGAAGACGCGCCTGGACAACAACGACCTGGCCACAGGCGTCGGCAGCGTGCAGCAGGTCGACGTGCTGCAACGCTACTTCAAGACCATTCGCGACGACATCGCCCTGGCCAAGCCACTGCGCGTGGTGGTCGACTGCGGCAATGGCGCCGCTGGCGTGATCGCCCCACAACTGATCGAAGCCCTGGGCTGCAGCGTGATTCCGCTGTTCTGCGAAGTGGATGGCACCTTCCCCAATCACCACCCGGATCCGGGCAAACCGGAAAACCTGGTCGACCTGATCGCCCGCGTCAAAGCGGAAAACGCCGACCTGGGCCTGGCCTTCGACGGCGACGGTGACCGTGTCGGCGTGGTGACCAACACCGGCAACATCGTCTACCCCGACCGCCTGCTGATGCTGTTCGCCAAGGACGTGGTCTCGCGCAACCCCGGCGCCGACATCATCTTCGACGTCAAATGCACCCGTCGCCTGACCCCGCTGATCAGCGGCTACGGCGGTCGCCCGGTGATGTGGAAGACCGGCCATTCGCTGATCAAGAAGAAAATGAAGGAAACCGGTGCCCTGCTGGCCGGCGAGATGAGCGGTCACATCTTCTTCAAGGAGCGCTGGTACGGTTTCGACGACGGCATCTACAGCGCTGCCCGTCTGCTGGAAATCCTCAGCCTGGAAAAACGCAACGCCGAGCAGGTGTTCAGCGCCTTCCCCAGCGACATTTCCACGCCGGAAATCAACATCAAGGTCACCGAGCAGACCAAGTTCGGCATGATCGAACGCCTACAGCGTGAAGGCCAGTGGGGCGAGGCGAACATCACCAGCATCGACGGTGTACGCGTCGACTATCCCAAGGGCTGGGGCCTGATTCGTGCGTCCAACACCACACCGGTGCTGGTGCTGCGCTTCGAGGCCGACACCCAGGAAGAGCTGGAGCGTATCCAGGACGTGTTCCGCACCCAACTGCTCAAGGTCGCCCCCGACCTGCAACTGCCCTTTTGACCGATTTGTTCCAGGAGCCCCTGCATGACCCTCGAGCGTGACGCCGCTGCCCAGGTTGCCAAGGTACTGTCCGAAGCCCTGCCCTACATTCGCCGCTTCGTCGGCAAGACCCTAGTGATCAAGTACGGCGGCAACGCCATGGAAAGCGAGGAGCTCAAGCAGGGCTTCGCCCGCGACATCGTGCTGATGAAGGCGGTCGGCATCAACCCGGTGGTGGTGCACGGCGGTGGCCCGCAGATCGGTGATCTGCTGGGGCGCCTGTCCATCGAGAGCCACTTCATCGACGGTATGCGTGTCACCGACACCGCCACCATGGACGTGGTGGAAATGGTGCTCGGCGGCCAGGTCAACAAGAGCATCGTCAACCTGATCAACCAGCACGGCGGCAGCGCCATCGGCCTGACCGGTAAGGATGCCGGCCTGATCCGCGCCAAGAAGCTCACGGTCAGCCGCCAGACGCCTGAGATGACTCAACCGGAAATCATCGATATCGGCCATGTCGGCGAGGTTACCGGGGTTAATACCGACCTGCTCAACATGCTGGTCAAGGGCGACTTCATCCCGGTCATCGCACCCATCGGCGTCGGCCCGGGCGGTGAGTCCTACAACATCAATGCCGACCTGGTCGCTGGCAAGGTGGCTGAGGCGCTGAAGGCCGAGAAACTGATGTTGCTGACCAACATCGCCGGCCTGATGAACAAGCAGGGTGAGGTGCTCACCGGCCTCACCACCGAGCAGGTCAACGATCTTATTGCCGACGGCACCATCTACGGCGGCATGCTGCCGAAGATCAAATGCGCCCTGGAAGCGGTGCAGGGTGGCGTGACCAGTTCGCACATCATCGATGGCCGTGTACCCAATGCAGTGCTGCTGGAGATCTTCACCGATATCGGCAACGGCACCATGATCAGCAACCGCAAGCGCCCTTAAACAGCGGCCGCCACGCGGCCTTCTGATGACCCTCTCCCCCTGGGAGAGGGTGCCCGAAGGGCGGGTGAGGGCAAGCCGCCACGCATCCCTCTGATGCCCCTCCCCCACTTGCGGCCGAAGATGCCCGCAACGCGAGCGAAGACTAGGCAAACACGGCGGTGCGCACAGTGCACCCTACCCAAACCATCGCGCAGCCTTATCGCAAGCCATCCGCACACCGACTCGAACTTGCCGCAACCTTCCTCAACATGCACGCTCACCAGGCACCCCTGATAAGGAACGCCCATGAGCAGCCTGCCCGAACTCAGCCAGTTCAGTTTTTTCCACGCCTTGCGCGTGCGTTGGGCCGAAGTCGATCCGCAAAGCATCGTCTTCAACGGCCACTACCTGACTTACGCCGACGTTGCCATCACCGAATACTTTCGCACGCTGGGCGTCGCCTATCCGGGTGACCTGGCACAGGACGGCGGCGATTTCTTCGCCATCCGCACCTTGCTCGAATACCGCGCCCCGGCGCGCTTCGACGATCAACTGCAGATTGGCGTGCGCAGCGCGCGTCTGGGTCGTTCCAGCCTGACCTTTGCGCTCGGCATCTGGCGCGACGGCGAGCTACTGACCAGCGGCGAAATCGTCTATGTTCACGCCGACGGCGCGACACGCAGCAGCGCCCCGCTGCCGCAGTGGCTCAGGGAAAAGATCGAGAATTTCGAGAAGACTCAGCCGCAAGGCTGAATGCCTGAGCCCTAAGGCTTTTTCTGCGGCTCGCCGAACAGCTCGGCCAGGCGCGCACGATCAGCGGCAAAACCGGCCTCGGCCTGAGTGCGGGCTTCCTTGTAACGCGCAATATCACGCTGCAGGCGCTGCTGCTCTTCCTTGAGGTTGTTGATCTGCGCCAGCAAATGTTCCGGTACCTGGCGCCCGGCACGCTCATGGTCGGCGGCCTGGCTCTGCAGGTTGGCCTGCTGAGTACGCACCGACTGCAGATTGCCACGCGCGACGCTGGTGACGCTGTCGAGCTCGGCCAGCTTGCGCTCACGGGCACGGTCGACATCGTCGAGATTGGTGTACAGACGCAGCAACTGGGCATCGCTGCTGGCACGCGCCTTGTCCGCCTGCATACGGGCGAACTCTTCGGGCGTAGGGGCTGGCGGGATCACCCGTAGCACGCGCCCCTGATCATTGAGCACCTCGTACCCCTTGCCGATGAACTCGGGCGGCACACCCTGGCGGCTGAGCACTGTCACGCCCTTGTCGTCGACATAACGATAGAGCTCGGCAGCCACTCCCGACAACGGCAGCAGCAGGCTACAAAGCAGCGTACAGCGGGTCAGGAGCGGTGCAGGCATAGGACGACCTTGTGCTAGGGCTAGATTCCGTACTCGGCGCGATAGGCCTCGACAGCCGGCAGATATTGCTTCAGTTCAGCATCCCCTGCCAGATATTCCAGTACCTGTTCGAGTGACACGATGCTCACTACGGGCATGCCGAAGTCGCGCTCGACTTCCTGAATGGCGGAAAGCTCGCCTTGACCACGCTCCTGACGGTTCAGCGCGATCAGGGTACCGGCAGCCTGAGCGCCCTGCCCCTGGATGATCTGCATGACCTCGCGGATTGCGGTGCCGGCAGTGATCACATCATCGACGATCAGCACACGGCCCTTGAGCGGCGCGCCGACCAGGGTGCCGCCCTCGCCATGGTCCTTGGCTTCCTTGCGGTTGAAGCACCAGGGCAGATCGCGCTGATGATGCTCGGCCAGCGCCACGGCAGTGGTCGCAGCCAGCGGAATGCCTTTATAGGCCGGGCCGAACAGCACGTCGAAGTCGATCCCGCTATCGACGATGGCAGCCGCGTAAAAACGCCCCAGCTGAGCCAGCGCCAGACCGCTGTCGAACAAGCCGGCATTGAAGAAATAAGGGCTGGTACGCCCGGACTTGAGAGTGAACTGACCGAAACGCAGAACACCGCGTTCGATGGCAAAGCGAATGAAATCGCGCTGGTACGCTTGCATGAAAAGTCCCGGACGGCACGGATTTAGCTAAATGAGGTGAGCTCGGGTATCATACACGCACGTGTTTTTGGGGGCCATTTATGCGGATCATCAGTGTGAACGTGAATGGTATTCAGGCTGCGGCCGAGCGAGGTCTGCTCAGCTGGCTGCAAGCCCAGAATGCCGACGTGATCTGCCTGCAAGACACCCGTGCCTCCGCCTTTGAAATGGACGACCAAGCCTTCCAACTGGATGGTTATTTCCTCTATGCATGCGACGGTGAAGTGCCCAGCCAAGGTGGCGTGGCGCTCTACTCGCGATTGCAACCCAAGGCGGTGATCAGCGGCCTCGGCTTCGAGATGGCCGATCGCTACGGGCGCTACCTGCAGGCCGATTTCGACAAGGTAAGTATCGCCACCCTGCTGCTGCCAAGCGGGCGGGACGGTGACGAGAGCTTGAATCAGAAATTCAAGTTCATGGACGACTTCACCCATTATCTGGACAAGCAACGCCGCAAGCGTCGCGAGTACATCTACTGCGGCTCGCTGCATGTAGCGCACCAGAAGCTGGATGTGAAGAACTGGCGCGACTGCCAGCAATCTCCCGGTTTCCTGGCGCCCGAGCGCGCCTGGATGGATGAGGTGGTTGGCAATATGGGTTATGTCGATGCCCTGCGCGAAGTCAGCCGCGAAGGCGACCAGTTCAGCTGGTGGCCGGATAACGAGCAGGCGGAAATGCTCAACCTGGGCTACCGCTTCGACTACCAGTTGCTCACTCCGGGCATGCGCCGTAGTGTGCGCAGCGCACGCCTGCCACGTCAGCCGCGCTTCTCCCAGCATGCGCCGCTGATCGTCGATTACGACTGGATTCTCAGCATCTGATCGACAGGTATGAAAAAGCCGGCTGATCGCCGGCTTTTTGTTGCGCGCAGGTTTACTTCACCAAACGCCAACTGAAGGGGTAGCGATAGGGTTGCCCTTCATTGGCCTTGATACCCGCGATGATGGTCAACACCAGCGCCGCCAGGCCCAACAGCATCAGCAGCGGGAAGCCGATCACCACCACCATCAGAATGAAGCAGACCACTGCGGCCAGCGCTACGCTGATCTGGAAGTTCAGCGCTTCCTTGCCCTGTGCATCGACGAAGGGGTCGAGATCTTTCTTGATCTGCCAGATGATCAGCGGGCCAAGCAGATTGCCGAAGGGGAACACCAGGCCGAGAAACGCGGCAAAGTGGCAGAACATGGCCCACTGACGCGCTTCCTGACTGGGCGTCGGAACCGGGTTTTGCATATCGTCGTTCATACGGGTGCTCCTTGCTCGGCTAAAGATTTCAGTCGACCAGAGCGGCCTTCTGCAGTTCAAAGATCTCGTTCATGCCTTTCTGCGCCAGTGCCAGCATGGCGTTGAATTCGTCAGGCTGGAACGGCGCGCCTTCGGCAGTGCCCTGCACTTCGATAAAGCCACCGGCATTGGTCATCACCACGTTGAGGTCGGTCTCGGCGGCGGAGTCTTCCAGGTAGTCCAGATCCAGCACCGGCTCGCCTTGGTAGATGCCGACCGACACCGCTGCGATCATCTGCTTGAGCGGCTCGCCCTTGAGCGAACCACGCTTCTTCAGCACTTTCAGGGCATCGACCAGCGCCACCATGGCGCCGGTGATGGAGGCAGTGCGGGTGCCACCGTCAGCCTGGATCACGTCGCAATCGACGTACAGGGTGTTCTCGCCCAGCTTGGTCATGTCCAGTGCTGCGCGCAGCGAACGGCCGATCAGGCGCTGGATTTCCAGGGTACGCCCGCCCTGCTTGCCGCGGCTGGCTTCACGCTGGTTACGCTCGCCGGTGGCGCGCGGCAGCATGCCGTATTCGGCAGTCAGCCAGCCCTGGCCCTGGCCCTTGAGGAAGCGCGGCACGCCGGATTCGACGCTGACGGTGCAGATCACCTTGGTATCGCCAAACTCCACCAGCACCGAACCCTCGGCGTGCTTGGTGTAGTTGCGGGTGATGCGAATCGAGCGCAACTGATCGGCGGCGCGGCCACTGGGACGTTTCATCGAGCGATACCTACTTCATTAAGTGAAAACAGTGCGCATTATAGGGGCGCTCGAGCAAGGCGACACGCCGAATTGGCGCCAGCAGATGGCAGGCCCGATCGCCTGCACATGAAATGGGTAGGTACCGTGAGCTACAATCCTGCGTTTTTCGAGCCGACTTCCACGAGGTATCCCATGGTTCACAGCATGACGGCCTTTGCCCGCAATGAGCAGGCAACCGCTCACGGCACACTGAGCTGGGAGCTGCGCTCGGTCAACCACCGCTATCTCGAGCCGCACCTGCGCCTGCCGGAAGCCTTCCGCGACCTCGAAGGCGCGGTGCGCGAAGCGCTGCGCCAGGGCCTGTCGCGCGGCAAGGTGGAGTGCACCCTGCGCTTCGCCGAAGAAAGTGCCGGCAAGCCGCTGCAGGTCGACGCCGACCGCGCCCGCCAACTGATTGCCGCTGCCGAGCAGGTCGCCGCGCTGATCCAGCAACCAGCCCCGCTCAACCCGCTGGAAGTGCTGGCCTGGCCCGGCGTGCTGGTGGCCGACTCGGCCGACCCGCAGGCGCTGAACGCTGCCGCTCTGAAGCTGTTCGACCAGGCAATGGGTGAACTCAAGGCCGGCCGTGCCCGCGAAGGCGCCGAGTTGGCCAAGCTGCTCAACGAGCGCCTCGACAGCATCCTCGACGAAGTCGCCGCCCTGCGCGAACTGGTACCGCAGATGCTCGCCGGGCAGCGCGCCAAGATCGAAACCCGCTTCGCCGAGATGCAGGCCGAGCTCGATCCGCAACGCCTGGAGCAGGAGCTGGTGCTGCTCGCGCAGAAGAGCGACGTGGCCGAGGAGCTGGATCGCCTCAGCACTCATGTCAGCGAAGTGCGTCGCGTGCTCAAGGCCGGCGGCGCTGCCGGGCGGCGCCTGGATTTTTTGATGCAGGAGCTCAATCGCGAGGCCAACACCCTCGGCTCCAAGGCCTTCGATACGCGCAGCACCCAGGCCGCGGTCAATTTGAAAGTCCTGATCGAGCAGATGCGCGAACAGGTACAGAACATCGAGTAACACCAGCCAGACGGCTGCTATCTTTCGCTCAACGGTTTATCAGGACGCTTTTCATGGCCATCACTACCGGCACCCTCTACATCGTTTCCGCTCCCTCCGGCGCCGGCAAGACCAGCCTGGTCAAGGCCCTGATCGACAGCGAGGCGCAGATTCGCGTCTCGGTCTCGCATACCACCCGCGCCATGCGTCCAGGCGAGGTGGACGGGGTCAACTACCACTTCGTCGACCATGCGCAGTTCAACGCCATGCTCGAACGCAGCGAATTTCTCGAGCATGCCCAGGTCTTCGACAATCTCTACGGCACCTCGCAAAAATGGGTCGAGCAGACCCTCGCCGAAGGCTTCGACCTGATCCTGGAGATCGACTGGCAGGGTGCACAGCAAGTGCGCAAGCTGATGCCGCAGAGCAAATCCATCTTCATCCTGCCGCCGACTCAGGAAGCTTTGCGTCACCGCCTGACCAACCGCGGCCAGGACAGCGGCGAGATCATCGAACGACGCATGCGCGAGGCCGTCAGCGAGATGAGCCACTACGTCGAATACGACTATCTGGTGATCAACGACGACTTCAACCACGCCCTGAGCGACCTGAAAGCCATCTTCCGCAGCAACCAGTTGTCGCAAACACAACAGCAGCAGCGCCATGCCGGGCTGCTCAGCGAACTGCTGGCGTAAAACAGCGCTTCCATTGTCGCTGGTGATTTTTTAGACTATTCAGTCCGCTCGCCCGCTCGGGCCAAGCTTATCCGCACAAGTTACGAGGAACACCATGGCTCGCGTTACCGTCGAAGATTGCCTGGACAACGTTGATAACCGCTTCGAACTGGTCATGCTCGCGACCAAGCGTTCGCGCCAGCTGGCCACCGGCGGCAAAGAGCCGAAAGTGGCTTGGGAAAACGACAAGCCCACCGTAGTGGCCCTGCGCGAAATCGCTGCTGGCCTGGTGGACTACGACGTGATCGCCCAGGACGATATCGTCGAAGAAGAACCGCTGTTCGCTGCCTTCGAGGAAGAGGCCAACGAGCCTCTGTAAGTCGATGATGCCGGGTCGAAGTTGCGCGGCGGGTAGCCAAACCGGTCATGAGGGGAATACCCCATGGCTGGTATAGACGCTCTCGCCGACCGACTTTCGGCCTATCTCGGCCATGACCAGGTCAACCTGGTTCGCCGAGCCTACTTCTACGCCGAACAGGCGCACGATGGCCAACGCCGCCGCAGCGGCGAAGCCTACGTGACCCACCCGCTGGCCGTGGCCAGCATCCTCGCCGACATGCACATGGATCATCAGAGCCTGATGGCCGCCATGCTGCACGACGTGATCGAAGACACCGGCATCGCCAAGGAAGCGCTCAACGTGCAGTTCGGCGAAACCGTGGCCGAACTGGTCGACGGGGTCAGCAAGCTGACCCAGATGAACTTCGAAACCAAGGCCGAGGCGCAGGCCGAGAACTTCCAGAAGATGGCCATGGCCATGGCCCGCGACATCCGCGTGATTCTGGTCAAGCTTGCCGACCGCCTGCACAACATGCGCACCCTCGATGCCATGCCGCACGAGAAGAGCCGGCGCATCGCCAAGGAAACCCTGGAAATCTACGCGCCCATCGCCAACCGGCTGGGCATGCACAACATGCGCGTGGAATTCGAAGACCTGGGCTTCAAGGCCATGCACCCGATGCGCTCGGAGCGCATCCGCGCCGCCGTGCGCCGCGCTCGGGGCAACCGCAAGGAAATCGTGGCCAAGATCGAGGAATCGATCCAGATGTGCCTGCAACGCGAGGGCATGGAAGGCGAAGTGATCGGCCGCGAGAAACACCTGTACAGCATCTACCAGAAGATGCGCGGCAAACGTAAGGCGTTCAACGAGATCATGGACGTCTACGCCTTCCGCATCATCGTCGACAAGGTCGACACCTGCTACCGCGTGCTCGGCGCCGTGCACAACTTGTATAAACCCTTGCCCGGGCGCTTCAAGGATTACATCGCGATCCCCAAGGCCAACGGCTACCAGTCGCTGCACACCACGCTGTTCGGCATGCACGGCGTGCCCATCGAGATCCAGATCCGCACCCGCGAAATGGAAGAGATGGCCAACAACGGCATCGCCGCCCACTGGCTGTACAAGTCCAATGAGGACGATGCGCCCAAGGGCAACCACGCCCGCGCGCGTCAGTGGGTCAAGGGCGTACTGGAGCTGCAGCAACGCGCCGGCAACTCGCTGGAATTCATCGAGAGCGTGAAGATCGACCTGTTTCCCGACGAGGTCTACGTGTTCACGCCCAAGGGTCGCATCATGGAGCTGCCAAAAGGCTCCACCGCGGTCGACTTCGCCTACGCGGTACACACCGACGTCGGCAATACCTGCATCGCCTGCCGCATCAACCGTCGCCTGGCGCCGCTGTCGCAGGCACTGGAAAGTGGCTCGACGGTAGAAATCGTCACCGCGCCGGGCGCCCGGCCGAATCCGGCCTGGCTCAACTTCGTGGTCACCGGCAAGGCACGCACGCACATTCGCCATGCCCTCAAGCAGCAGCGCCGCTCGGAATCGATCAGCCTCGGCGAACGCCTGCTGAACAAGGTGCTGGCCAGCTTCGACACGCACCTGGAAAAGATCGCGCCCGAGCGCGTACAGGCGGTGCTCGGCGAATACCGCCAGGAGGTCATCGAGGACCTGCTCGAAGACATCGGCCTGGGCAACCGCATGGCCTACGTCGTGGCCCGCCGCCTGCTGGCCGAGAGTGGCGACGAAACCCTGCCGAGCAGCGAAGGGCCCCTGGCGATCCGCGGTACCGAAGGCCTGGTGATGAGCTACGCCAAGTGCTGCACGCCGATCCCGGGCGATCCCATCGTCGGCTACCTGTCTGCCGGCAAGGGCATGGTGGTGCACATGGAAAGCTGCCGGAACATCGTCGACATCCGCCACAATCCGGAAAAATGCATCCAGCTCAACTGGGCCAAGGATGTCACCGGCGAATTCAACGTCGAACTGCGCGTCGAGCTGGAACACCAGCGCGGCCTGATCGCCCTGCTGGCCAGCAGCGTCAATGCCGCCGATGGCAACATCGAGAAGATCAGCATGGACGAACGCGACGGCCGTATCAGCGTCGTGCAACTGGTGGTCAGCGTGCATGACCGCGTGCACCTGGCCCGCGTGATCAAGAAACTGCGCGCGCTCAAGGGCGTGATGCGTATCACCCGAGTACGCGCCTGACACAATTCCCCTATTTCCAGTCTGTAGGCTGGGTGCTCGACCCAGCCAGTTCTCACAAGGAGCGATTCATGAGCAAGACCGTCATCACCAGCGACAAGGCCCCCGCCGCCATCGGCACCTACTCCCAGGCGATCAAGGCCGGCAACACCGTCTACATGTCCGGCCAGATCCCGTTGGATCCGGTGAGCATGGAGCTGGTCGAAGGCTTCGAAGCACAGACCGTGCAGGTCTTCGAGAACCTCAAGGCGGTGGCTGAAGCCGCCGGCGGCTCGTTCAAGGACATCGTCAAGCTGAACATCTTCCTCACCGACCTGTCGCACTTCGCCAAGGTCAACGAGATCATGGGCCGCTATTTCGAACAGCCCTACCCGGCTCGCGCCGCTATCGGCGTTGCTGCTCTGCCGCGCGGCGCGCAGGTGGAAATGGACGCTATTCTGGTCATCGAGTAAGTCGTTCGAACGGGGCGCCAGGCCCCGCTCGCCCTTCCCCGGCATGGAGATCGCCATGCGTCTGCTTCCTCTGCTGCTATGCGGCGCCCTGCTCGGCGGCTGCGCCAGCACGCCGAACAACGACCCGAGCGGTACCTGGATCAACCAGGCAGCCATCGATGCCGCCCGCGAGAGCGGTCGCCTACGCGAAGCCCTGCTCGCCTACGGCCCCAACCTCGAATGGCAGATCAACCCCGAACAACAGCAGGCCAGCTACAGCAACGGCTTCGAGCTGGCCGAGGGCAGGCTGCAGGGTGCCGGAGAGGGGCGTTGGCAGGTGACCTTCTACGGTGATTACAACGAGCAGCTCGCCATTCAGAACGGCGAACTGGTGCAGATCGCCAGCGAATACTGGCCCGAGCAGCACTTCGCCCGCGTCAACAGCTCCAGCGAACCCAAGCCAATGGGCAGCAGCTTCGAGCAGGCACTATATCGCGACTACCTGGGCGGCGACTGGCTGATCGAAGAAGGTCTGGGCCAGGGTGGCCTGGTGCGCTTCAACAGCGACGGGCAGGTACAAGGCCTGCCCGGCGCCGAACGCTTTGCCCTGTGCCTGGCAGGCGACTGCGCGGCCATGAGCGGCGAACATGACAGTCTTTGGCTGCAAGCCGGTGATCAGGGTAGCCCCTGGTTGTTCGTGCATGAAGGCAATCAGCTGCGCATCTTCGAAGCGCAGAACCGCGCCCAGTTCGACGAGATGCCCGAGTACCAGCCCGGCCCGCAACGCTGGTTGCTCAAACGCCGCTGATCAGCAGGCGTCGCCTCCGGGCAGGAGCGGCGCCACGCTATAGAGCACCCAGCAACAGCCAGCCTCCCAGCGCCAGCAACAGGCCACCGCAACCGCGATCCAGCCAGCGCACGCGCCGCTGCAACCAGCTGCGCCAGCGCGCCTGATCGAGCAGGCGCACCAGCGCCAGATCCCAGAACAGCACCACCAGGGTCATCCACAGCATCGCCAGGCCCAGCCCCCATGCCGGCATTGCCGACTCGCGCAAGACCCCGAATAGCCCGGCATAGAACAGCGGCAATTTGGGGTTGAGGCTGCTGGCAAGAAGGCCCTGACGCATGCCCTTCCACACCCCGCCCAGCCTCAGTTGATCACCCTGCGGTAGGACCAGATCTCGCCGCGAGGCCAGCGCCTGCAGGCCGATCCAGGCGAAATACAGCCCGCCGCCGACCTGCAAGCAGCGCCACAGCCAACTGCCCTCGGCGGGTAACAACGTCATGACGAACAGCACCAGCAGCATGCTCAGCAGGTTGGCCAGCGCAATGCCGCAGGCGCAACCGTCGGCCTGGTGCCGGCCCTTGGCCAGCGCGGTACGAATCAATAGAAAGAAGTCCGGCCCGGGCGACAGCAAGGCCGCGAAATGAGTACCAGCCACCAGTAGAAACAACACGAACATGGCACCTCCGTTTGGCGGAGGCAGTGTCGGCAACTGGCGGTATCGATGTATTGGAAAAAACTCAGGCTCTACAGCGACGCAATCGCTGCCGAACAACTTGGCGCGCCCCGATGCAAGTTCGCGCAAAGCCTTGCCGAATCAGGCCTGCGCCACGGCGCGAAAACGCCCCGGAGTGACCCCGGTGAAACGGCGAAACACGCCGTTGAAATGCGCCTGGTCATAAAAGCCCAGATCCAGTGCGACATCGGCCAGGGCCTGGCCTTGCAACAACCTGCGCTTGGCTTCACGCACTCGGCGCTGCAGTAGATAGGTGTGTGGCGGCACGCCATAGGCACGGCGAAATGCCTCGATCAGGTGGCGTGGGTGACGCTGCACCAAGGCAGCCAATTGCTCGAGGCTGACAGCCTCGGCGTAGTGCGCTTCCAGGTAATCGCGCAGGTACGCCGTCACCCCGCTGTCGCGACATGTCGGGCGCGCCTCGCGCAAGCCACCGTGCCGCACGAAGACCAGCTCCAGCAACGCCAGCAGTTCGCTCTCCAACGCCAGCGCATCACCGCGCTCGAACTCGCCAGCCAGTTGCGCAAGGCTTGCCGCGACGCGGCCGTCGTCATCTGGATTGAGTGTGCTGAAGCCGTTGGGCAGGCGCTTGCGCCCGAGCAGCGCCGGCAGCCGCGACTCTTCGATATAGAGCATGCGATAGACCACACGCGCAGACTCGGCATGCCCGGTATGCGGCTCCTCGGGGTTCATCAGCGACAGGGTGCCGGCAGGCAGCGCATAGCGCTGACCACGACACTGGTAGCCACCGACACCCTGCACGATGGCACCGATGGCGAAGGCATCATGACTATGTCGGCCAAAGGCCTGCCCGGAGAAGTCGGCGTGAAACAGCTCGACGCCCGGCAGCCAGGGCTTGGCCAGCAAGCTGTTGGCGTCCATTTCAGCGCTCGGCAAGGATTGCCGCATAGCCCTCGCGGTAGCTCGGATACTGCGGCGCCCAACCCAGCGCACGAGCGCGGGCATTGCGGCAACGCTTGCTACCGGCTCGGCGCACGCGCTGTTCGTCGCTCCAATGGCTGACGCCCAGTTGCTCACGCAGCCAACCCACTACTTCGTGCAGCGGCGCCGGCTCGTCGTCGACGCCCAGGTAGCAATCGGCCAAGGGCACACCGGCGGCATCCGCCTGCAACAGCGTGGTGAACAGGCCGGCAGCATCCTCGACATGAATGCGATTGCCATACAGCGGCGGCGTTTCGCTGACCCGATAGCCGCCGCGCACCTGGCTCAGCAACCATTCCCGGCCGGGGCCGTAGAGGCCTGTCAGACGCACCGTGGTCGCCGGCAACCCGCTGTCGAGCGCTACACGTTCGGCCTCGCGCATGATCACCGCAGAAAAACTCTGGGCTTCGGCCACAGAGTCCTCGTCGATCCACTCGCCCTCCTGCTGCCCGTACACGCCGCTGCTGGAGGCGAACAGGATGCGCCGCGGGCGCTGGCCATGCTGCGCCAACCAGCTCAACACGCGGCGCAGCCCCTCGACATAGGCGGCGCGATAGCCGGCCTCGTCATGCTCGGTGGCGGCGGCGCAGTACACCAGGTAATCCAGTTGCCCTTGCGGCCAATCCGCCGGACAGGCATCGGCGTGCAGATCGCCGGCCAGCGGCTCGATGGCGGCCGGCAGCGCGGCCACGTTACGACGCATACCGAGCACGCGCCAGCCTTGTGCGGCCATACGCAGGCCAAGGCGGGTACCGACGTCTCCACACCCGGCAATCAGCAGGCTGTTGCATCCCGACATGCTTTTCTCCATGACATTTATGCAAAGGCGCAGTTTAGCCCGGTTGGTTCATTCGTATGCAAAGGCTATGCTTGTCGGCAATTTAATGGATAAACACTATGACCCTCACCGAACTGCGGTACATCGTCACCCTCGCCCAGGAACAACACTTCGGCCGCGCCGCCGAGCGTTGCCACGTCAGCCAGCCGACCCTGTCGGTGGGCGTGAAGAAGCTGGAGGACGAGCTGGGCGTGCTGATCTTCGAACGCAGCAAGAGCGCCGTGCGCCTGACGCCGGTCGGTGAAGGCATCGTTACCCAGGCACAGAAGGTGCTGGAGCAGGCCCAGGGCATTCGCGAGCTGGCCCAGGCCGGCAAGAACCAGCTGACCGCCCCGCTGAAGATTGGCGCCATCTACACCGTCGGCCCCTATCTGTTCCCGCACCTGATTCCGCAGCTGCACCGGGTCGCCCCGGACATGCCGCTGTACATCGAGGAAAACTTCACCCATATCCTGCGTGACAAACTGCGCACCGGTGAGCTCGACGCCATCATCATCGCCCTGCCGTTCCAGGAGGCCGACGTACTGACCAAGCCGCTGTACGACGAGCCCTTCTACGCCCTGCTGCCAGCCGGCCATCCCTGGGCGGAGCTGGAGACCATCGACACCAAGCTGCTCAACGACAAGAGCCTGCTGCTGCTCGGTGAAGGCCACTGCTTCCGCGACCAGGTGCTGGAAGCCTGCCCGACCCTGCGCAAGGGCGGCGACGACCACGGCAAGCACACCACGGTGGAGTCCAGCTCGCTGGAAACCATCCGCCATATGGTCGCCTCCGGCCTCGGCGTGTCGATCCTGCCGTTCTCGGCAGTGGACAGCCACCACTATGCGCCGGGCGTGATCGAAGTCCGTCCGCTCAGCGCGCCGGTGCCGTTCCGTACCGTGGCCATCGCCTGGCGTGCCAGCTTCCCGCGGCCCAACGCCATCGAAGTGCTGGCCGACTCGATCCGCCTCTGCTCGGTCGCCCGCAGCCCGCAGACCAAGGCAGTCTGAGGCCAGAGGTGAGCGAGCTGGCAGCGGTTTCCGTCACTGCGCTCAAAGGCGTAGGCGCCGCCCTGGCCGAGAAACTGGCCAAGGTCGGCCTGGAAAACCTGCAGGACGTGCTGTTCCACCTGCCGCTGCGCTATCAGGATCGCACCCGCATCACCCCCATTGGCGCGCTGCGCCCGGGGCAGGATGCGGTGGTCGAGGGCATCGTCGCCGGTGCCGACGTGGTCATGGGCCGGCGGCGCAGCCTGCTGGTGCGCCTGCAGGATGGCAGCGGCACGCTGAGCCTGCGCTTCTTCCACTTCAGCCAGGCACAGAAGGAAGGGCTCAAGCGCGGCACCGCCCTGCGCTGCTACGGTGAAGTACGCCCCGGCGCCACCGGCCTGGAGATCTACCACCCGGAATACCGCGCGCAGAGCGGCGACGAGCCGGCCCCGGTGGAGCAGAGCCTGACGCCCATCTACCCGACCACCGAAGGCCTGACCCAGCAGCGTCTGCGCCAGCTCAGCCAGCAGGCTCTGGCGCGCCTGGGCCCACGCAGTCTGCCGGACTGGCTGCCCGACGAGCTGGCCCGCGACTATCGCCTGGCACCTTTGGATGAGGCCATCCGTTACCTGCACCGGCCGCCGCCGGACGCCGATGTCGAAGAGCTCGCCGAGGGCCGCCACTGGGCGCAGCATCGCCTGGCCTTCGAGGAATTGCTGACCCATCAGCTATCGCTGCAACGCCTTCGCGAACAGGTGCGTGCGCAGCAGGCGCCAGCCCTGCCGCCAGCGCAGAAGCTGCCGCAACAGTACCTCGCCAACCTCGGTTTCGCCCCGACCGGTGCGCAGCAGCGCGTGGGCGCCGAGATCGCCTACGACCTGGCGCAGAGCGAGCCCATGCTGCGCCTGGTGCAGGGTGATGTCGGCGCCGGTAAGACGGTGGTCGCCGCGCTGGCCGCCCTGCAGGCGCTAGAAGCCGGCTATCAGGTGGCGCTGATGGCGCCGACCGAAATCCTCGCCGAGCAGCACTTTCTCAACTTCAGCAAATGGCTGGCACCGCTTGGCCTGGACGTCGCCTGGCTGGCCGGCAAGCTCAAGGGCAAGACCCGCGCAGCAGCCCTGGAACAGATCGCCGGCGGCTGCCCGATGGTGGTCGGCACCCACGCCCTGTTCCAGGACGAAGTGAAGTTCAAGCGCCTGGCCCTGGTGATCATCGACGAACAGCACCGCTTCGGCGTGCAGCAGCGCCTCGCCCTGCGCCAGAAGGGCATCGATGGCCGACTCTGCCCGCACCAGTTGATCATGACCGCCACGCCCATCCCGCGCACCCTGGCGATGAGCGCCTACGCCGATCTGGACACCTCGATCCTCGATGAACTGCCGCCAGGGCGCACGCCGGTCAACACTCTGGTGATCGCCGACAGCCGCCGCGATGAGGTGGTCGAGCGCGTACGCAACGCCTGCCAGCAGGGGCGCCAGGCCTACTGGGTGTGCACCCTGATCGAAGAATCCGAAGAGCTCACCTGCCAGGCCGCGGAAACCAGCTTCGAGGAGCTGTCTGCGGCCCTCGGCGAGCTGCGCGTCGGGCTGATCCACGGGCGCATGAAACCGGCCGAAAAAGCCGCAGTGATGGATGAGTTCAAGCAGGGCAAGCTGCAACTGCTGGTGGCCACCACGGTGATCGAGGTCGGCGTCGACGTGCCCAACGCCAGCCTGATGATCATTGAAAATCCCGAACGCCTGGGCCTGGCCCAGCTACACCAGCTGCGCGGCCGGGTCGGCCGTGGCAGCGCCGCCAGTCATTGCGTGCTGCTCTACCATGCACCATTGTCGCAACTCGGGCGCGAGCGCCTGGCAATCATGCGCGAGACCACCGACGGTTTCGTCATCGCCGAGAAGGACCTCGAACTCAGGGGACCGGGGGAAATGCTCGGCACCCGGCAGACCGGTCTGCTGCAATTCAAGGTCGCCGACCTGATGCGCGATGCCGACCTGCTGCCCGCCGTACGCGATGCCGCGCACGCTCTTCTGGAACATTGGCCACAACATGTGGCTCCATTGTTGGAGCGCTGGTTGCGTCACGGCCAGCAATACGGTCAAGTGTGAACCTGTTCACAGGACAACCGTCGCCACGAACCTTTGCGCAAATCCTCGCTGGTTATACTTCGGGGCACATGCGCCAACGCTGGATATCGATATGACTGAAGCCGCCCTCGCCGCCAACGCCACTGCGCAAGCCCCCGCCGTGATCGTGCAACTGCTGGAGAAACTCGCCGTACCCTATCAGGTACGCGCGGAGCGCCCAGGTCAGCCAAGCGAGGCGCGCCTGCAGGCCGTGCTGGTGGACGACGCCATCGGTGCCCTGCTGGTGCTCTATCCGCGTAGCCACATGCTCGATCTGTCGCGCCTGGCCGAGCTGACTGGGCGCCAGCTCACGGCGGTCAAGCCGGAACGCCTGGAGCGCATGCTCGGCAAGCACAATCTGGCCGCACTGCCCGGTTTGCCGCCGCTGACCAGTTCGCCCTGCCTGTACGAAGAACGCCTGCTGCAGGTACCCAGTCTGCTGATCGAGTCCGGCCAGCCTGGTGTGTTGCTGGAAATCCCCACCGAAGCCTTCAAGGCGCTGCTGAGCAAGGCCAGCGCGGCGCGTTTCGGTGAGCCGGTCAGCGCGATCAAACCGAACCTCGATCGCCCGCATGATGACCGCGCGGAAATCACCCAAGCCGTGCAGGCCTTTACCGCACGCCGCATCCAGCAGCGCCTGGAAGAAACCATCGAGATTCCGCCGCTGCCGGAAACCGCGCAGAAGATCATCAAGCTGCGCGTTGACCCCAATGCCACGGTGGACGACATCACCGGCGTGGTCGAAACCGATCCCGCGCTGGCGGCCCAGGTGGTCAGCTGGGCAGCCTCGCCCTACTACGCCGCGCCCGGCAAGATTCGCTCGGTGGAAGACGCCATCGTCCGCGTGCTGGGCTTCGACCTGGTGATCAACCTGGCTCTCGGCCTGGCGCTGGGCAAGACTCTGAGCCTGCCCAAGGATCAGCCGCAGCACGCCACCCCTTACTGGCAGCAAGCGATCTATACCGCTGCAGTGATCGAGGGCCTGACCCGCGCCATGCCGCGCGCACAGCGCCCGGAAGCCGGCCTGACCTACCTGGCCGGTCTGCTGCACAACTTCGGTTACCTGGTCCTGGCGCACGTGTTTCCACCGCACTTCTCGTTGATCTGCCGTCACCTGGAGGTCAACCCGCACCTGCCTGCCGGGCATATTGAGCAGCACCTGCTGGGCATCACCCGCGAGCAGATTGGTGCCTGGCTGATGCGCCACTGGGATATGCCGGAAGAGCTGTCCAGCGCTCTGCGCTTTCAGCACGATCCGTCCTACGCCGGCGACAGCGCGGCCTTCCCCAATCTGGTGTGCCTGGCGGTCAGCCTGCTGCGCAACCGGGGTATCGGTGCCGGGCCGCAGAACGAGATTCCTGATGAGCTGTTCGACGCCCTGGGGCTGACCCGGGAAAAAGCCGAGGACGCGGTGAGCAAGGTGCTGAGCGCCGAGGTCGCCTTGCGTGAACTGGCAGCGCAGTTCCAGCAGCCGCACTGAGCGGCTGCAGCTCAGGTTCCCACCCCCTGCCCCTGAGGCCTTGCCTGCCGTCTGGCGCAGTTGCTCGCGAGCGGTAGGCTGTTCTCGTTCTTGGCGGCCGGCGTTCCGGGCCGCGCTACGGCTTGCCTGCTGCCTGGCGCAGTTGTTCACGACGTTCAGAGAACAGCTGCGGCACCACTTCCAGGCTGATGGCAAGCAGCTGGCTGACGCTGGGATGCTCGTAGAGTGCCGCATACTCGGCGAGCTGATCGCTGGGCATCTGCCGGTAGGCATAGAACATGAAACTTTCCACCGCCAGTTCGCTGGATTGGCGAATAGCGTTCGCTTGCGTCTGCGTCTGCGCCTGCAGTTCGGCTTCGCTGAGGTTCTCGCCCCGCGCCCTTAGCGCCAGCAATGCCTGGGTCTTGCCGACTTCGTAACGTAGCAGGCTGGCCAGTTCAGTGGTGCGCGCGGCAGCGTCGAGACGCTTGACCAACTCCAGACGCGCGCCTCGTGGCGGCTGCTCCTGCAGACGCTGGCGGTATTCAGCCAAGCCTTCGGGTTGCTCACCGACGGCGCGCTCGGCAGCGGTGAAACGCTGCGCCAACGGGCTGTCGAGACGCTTACGGGCCTGCTCGCCCTGCGCCGCATCGAAGCGGGCAGCGACGCGCTGGGCCAGGTCCAGACAAAAGGCCTCGCCAGCGAAGAGCTGGGCGAGGCGCTTCTGTTCGGTTTCATCCTGGCCACGCTGCACCAACGGCGCGCTCTGTTCGCACAGCAGATGGATACCGGCGAGTTCGAACAGCGGCAACAAGGCCTTGGCAGACGCTGGCTCGGCCCGTGCAGTGGTGGCGGCCAGCAATAGCAGGGGTAACAGGAAAAGACGCATGGTCAGGCTTTCCACAGGGACGTGCCTGGCAGCCTAACCAAAGCGCGGCGTCGCGGCCAGCCGTGACGCCTATCGGAAGCCAACCAGATAAGGTTGCCAAAGTGGTCTTTCGTAGGAGCCCCGCCCCGGGGCGAAGCTTTTTCGAGTGTGCAGCGCCTGATTCGCGGCGGGGCGTCGCTCCTACAATTTCGATGCGTCGACGCCTAACTGACTGGCATTAGCCGTTCAGGCGGCCTTTTTCGGCGCCTCGGTCTTCTTCTTCGGCATCAGGTACTTGGTCAGGCCCTGGAACCACATGACCAGCGCCGGGTTGCCCTGGATCTGGATGTCCTTGTTCTGGATGCCCTGCATGAAGGCCAGTTGCTTGTTCTTCGCGGTCATGGTTTCAAAGCCGTAGGCGGCATCCTTGAAGCCAATGGCGAAGGCCGGATCCGTGGCGGTGCCGCGCTTGCTGGTCACGCGCTGACCGGCCACGGTGAAGTGGCGTGCGACCTTGCCGTCCAGCGTGTGCAGCTGGAACACCATATCGCGACCTTCGAGCTGCTGGCGGAACGCCGGGTTTTCACGGCTGGCCTTGGCCATCAGGCGGCCCAGCATCCACAGGAGAAAACGGAATTTCATGCACAGGGCCTCGTGATCGAAGATGATGGCCGCGCATTGTAGTGGTTTTCTTGCAGGACTACAGCCTGTCTAAAGGATGGCTGTATCAGCGAATTTCGCAGCGTGGCTGCGCAGGGGGAACCCGGAGCCGAGCGGCTCCGGGTGACGGGCTCAGTTGACCGCGTCTTTCAGGGACTTGCCCGGTTTGAAGGCGACGGTATTGCTGGCCTTGATCTTCACCGGCTGACCGGTTTGCGGGTTCTTACCAGTACGGGCGCCACGGTGGCGTTGGACGAAAGTACCGAAGCCAACCAGGGTCACACTGTCCTTGCGGTTCAGTGCACCGGTGATTTCTTCCAGTACGGCGTTGAGTACACGATTGGCCTGATCCTTGGTCAGATCAGCCTTTTCGGCGATGGCGGCGGCGAGTTCCGGTTTACGCATAGATGCCTCTTTGACGGTTTTTTGTTGTTGTGTCCGTGCTGTCCTTCCAGAACAGCGCCCAAGGCGCCGCAACAGCTCTGCGCTGCGGCAGACCCTTGGCAGAATGGCATGCCGCATCGCACTGCGCCAGTCTCGTCGGACAGTTTAACCAGGCAATTTCGTGGCGTATCCGACAGAACGGCAGGCAATCATGCCAGCAGCGCCGGCAACTCCTTGTTCAGTGCCAGTTTCTCCTGCACGGCAGCGCCGGTCAGCGCATAACCGAGCAGTGCTCCGGAAGCCTCGCGGCAGAGCGCCTTGATGTCGCTGCCACTGCCTTCGACCGTCCATTCGCCCTGGCTGCCACGCGGTGGCGGCGAGACCACCAGCGGGCATACCGGCGTCTTTACCGTCACCGGCATCGGCCCATAGCTGACCGCCGTCGGCTCACCAGCCAGGGTCTTGGCCAGCGCCCGGGCACAGGCCATCAGCGGCATGACGTAGAGCAGGTTGAGGCCGTCGACCTCGGCGCAGTCGCCCAGGGCGTAGATATTGGCGTGCGAGGTGCGCAACTGGCGGTCGACCATCACGCCACGGTTGATGTCGAGACCGGCTGCCGCAGCGAGCGCGGTGCGCGGGCGCAGGCCGACTGCAGAGACCACCGCGTCGCACGCAATCAGGCGGCCATCGGACAGCGTCGCCTGCAGCACCTCACCCTGACGATCGAGACTGGCCAGCACCGGGCCGAGATGAAAACGTACGCCCAGACCTTCCAGGCCGGCTTGTACGGCAGAGGCCGCTGCCGGATGCAGCAGGCCCGGCATCACCTGCTCACAGGGCGCCAGCAGCTCTACCTCATAGCCGCCGGCACTGAGGTCGTTGGCAAACTCGCAACCAATCAGCCCGGCGCCGAGGATCAATACCCGACGCTTGCCAGCCACGGCGCTGCGAAAGCGCGCGTAGTCTTCCAGATCATTGATCGGGAACACCGCGTCCTGGGCATCGCCTTCCACCGGCACACGAATCGGCTCGGCGCCCCAGGCCAGTACCAGGTCGCGGTATGGCACGGCTTCCTCACCGATCCACAAGCGCTTGTGACCCGAGTCGATTCCGGTGATGCGGGTATGGGTGCGAATTTCCGCATTGAGCTGCTCGGCCATAGCGCCGGCTTCGGCCATGGCCAGGCCGTCGGCATCCTTGTTCTTGCCAAAGCCGGTGGACAGCATCGGCTTGGAATAGGAGCGGCCGTCGTCAGCGGTGATCAGCAGCAGAGGCGTCTGGGTGTCGAGCTTGCGCCACTCCTTGGCCAGGTTGTAGCCGGCCAGGCCGGTGCCGACGATGACGACTGGTGCACTCATGCGCTCTTTCCTCACAATAAAAACGACGCGACGACCCACCGGCCGCCTCCCGAGATGGCGGGATCACACCCTACTGGATCGGGCAAGCGCTGGCCAGATTGAGGTTCAGTCAGCCATTCGCAGGTTGGGGGAAAGATGCAATGCGGGAATCAGAGTAGACCGCCTGGCAGGCAGGCGGTCTGGGAGGCGCTTAGAACGCCAGGCCTACGCGCAGGCCGACTTGCTCCTGCTTGAGCTTGCTGCGCTCGGCGATGGCGCTGTTGCTGTCGAGCTCATAGCGGGTCTGGGTGTAGTACAGGCTGGTGCTGATCGGCAGGTTGTTGATGCCCTTGTTCCATAGCACGGTCAGCTCGCCGTAAGGATTGACCTTGTCCTTGAGGTCCACGGAGTCGCTCTCGCCATCGACCTTCAGGCGCGCTTCGGAGTTGATCGAGTAGCGCGCACCCACCTCCAGGCGCAGGGTGTAGTCCGGCGTCAGGTAGTTGTAGCCGAGGCCGGCCTTGGCGAAGGGCGACTTGCTGGTCAGCTTGACGTTGCTGTCGAGCGGGCCGACGTCGTCCTGTTCGATGCGGCCCCAGTCGTAGCCGCCACCGACGATCACGTCGACATAGTTGTTGGTGCTCAGTGCGGCGCGCAGGCCGAGGTCGATATCGGCACGCGCGGACTTGTATTCCACATCGTCCTTGTCACGGTATTGGCCTTCGATTCCCGCCTGGTAGATGAAGCCTTCCTGCCCGGTCAGCTTGTTACCGAAGTGGTAGAACAGGCCGCCCTGATTGAGGCGCTCCTTGTCGCTTTCATCCTCCACGGTGAGCTTGTACTGGTTGTGCGAAGCGATGACACCGAAGGTCGAGATGGGGTCGGTGACCGAGTCTGCATAGGCCTGCGAGGCGCCCGCCAGGCACAGGGCGAGTGTTGCTTTGGGGGTTATGCTGGACAGCTGCATGACGATTTCCTTGGCAATGAGTGGATAACGCCGCTCACCGGGAGGTGGGACGCAAGTACCTAGACTGCCTCTGCCAGGAGGGATTCGACTAACCAGACGAACGGCAATAACCCTTGCCGCACAAGGGTTTGCGGGGGCTTACCAAGAGCGAAGCTGACCGATCGATCATAAGCGAAACGCTGATCTCGACGCAGGCCAGAGGGGATGCGGCCTGAGCGGATAGCGAGTACCCGGCCAGACGCAGGAGAGATCAATCCAGCTTGACCACTTTGGCCAGGACCACCTTGGGACCCTTCATCTTCTTGACGATGATGCGCAGGCCATCGGTTTCCAGCACCTCCTCTTCGTCAGGCATGCGCTTGAGGGTCTCGTAGATCAACCCGGCCAACGTCTCGGCCTCGATATGGTCGAGGTCGACACCGAGCAGGCGCTCGACCTTGGCCAGCGGCGTGTCGCCGCGCACCAGCAGCTTGCCCGGCTGGTAGGCGAGGATGCCGCGCTCGGCCTTGCGGTGTTCGTCCTGAATATCGCCGACCAGTGCTTCGAGCACGTCTTCCATGGTCAGGTAGCCGATCACCTTGCCGTCGGCCTCCTCGACCAGGGCGAAGTGCGCGCCGCCCTGGCGGAACTGCTCGAGCAGCTGCGACAGCGGCATGTGCCGGCTGACGCGCTCGAGCGGATGCATCAGATCCGCCAGCTTGAGCGCTGACGGCAGCATCTCCAGCAGCGACAGGTGCAGCAGCAGGTCCTTGATATGCAGCACGCCGACAAACTCGCCCTTGCTCTCGTCGAAGATCGGGTAGCGGCTGTACTTGTGGCGGCGGAAGGTGGTGAACACCTGATCGAGGCTGGCGTTGAGTTCCAGGAAGACCAGGTCCTCGCGAGAGTTGGCCCAGTCCACCACCTCCAGCTCGCCCAGCTCGACTGCCGACGCCAGCACCCGCAGGTCCTGGTCGTTGTCGCTGGTGGCACGGCTGGAATGCAGGATCAGCTTGAGCTCGTCGCGGCTGTAGTGATGCTCGTGGTGCGGCCCCGGCTCGCCTTGCCCGGCGATGCGCAGGATGGCGTTGGCACTGGCGTTGAGCACGAAGATCGCCGGGTACATCAGCCAGTAGAAGGCGTACAGCGGCGCTGCCGTCCACAGCGACAGCAGTTCCGGTTTACGAATCGCCCAGGACTTGGGCGCCAGCTCGCCGATGACGATGTGCAGGTAGGAAATGATCGAGAACGCAGTGAAGAAGGCGATACCGTGAATCAGCTTGGGTGACTCCACGCCAACCGCCACCAGCAGCGGCGTCAGCAGCTCGGCGAAGGCCGGCTCACCGACCCAGCCAAGTCCCAGCGAAGCCAGGGTGATGCCCAGCTGACAAGCCGAGAGGTAGGCGTCCATCTGGTTGTGCACGGTGCGCAGAATATGCCCGCGCCAGCCGTGGGCCTCGGCCAGGGCATCGACCTTGGTCGCGCGCAGGCGCACGATGGCGAACTCCGCGGCGACGAAGAAGCCGTTGAGCAGGACCAGAAACAGGGCGAACAGCATGAGGCCGAAATCGGCGAAGTAATCGGGAGCAGGAAGACTCGTGGAGGGGTCCATGAAGGTTCGGATTGGCCAAAGATAGCTAGAGGTTGGAGCTTCGCCGCGTCGAATGCAAGCACTCAGCGCGCACGCTGCACCACCTGCGCCGGGGCGAAATGGCAGGTGAAGGTGCTGCCCTTGCCAGGAACGCTGCTAATCTCCAGATTGCCACGGTGACGCAGCAGCACATGCTTGACGATGGCCAGGCCCAGCCCGGTGCCACCGGTATTGCTGGCACGGCTCGAATCGACCCGGTAGAAGCGCTCGGTCAGGCGCGGCAAGTGCTTGGCCTCGATGCCCATACCGGTATCGCTGACCGACAGGTGTGCGCCCTTCTCGTCAGACCACCAGCGAATACGGATATCGCCTCCGGCCGGGGTGTACTTCACGGCGTTGAACACCAGGTTGGAGAAGGCGCTGCGCAGCTCCGCCTCACTGCCCTTGAGCTTCAGATGCGGATCGGCCTCCAGGCTGATGCGGTGCTGTTGCTCACCAGACAATGCCTGGGCGTCGTTCTTGATCGACAGCAGCATCAGATCGACTGCCACCGGCTGGTTGTCCGACGGGTAATCGGTGGCTTCCAGCTTGGCTAACAGGAGCAGATCGTTGAGCAGGGTCTGCATGCGCGCCCCCTGTTGCTGCATCTGCTGCAGTGCGCGCAGCCAGCGCGGATTGACCGCCTCGACGTTGTCCAGAAGCGTCTCCAGATAGCCGGCGATCACCGTCAACGGCGTACGCAGCTCATGGGAGACGTTGGCGACGAAATCCTTGCGCATCTGCTCCAGCTGATACAGACGGGTAACGTCACGCACCAGCAACAGGTGCTCGCGATTACCGTAGCGGGTGATATGGAACTGCAAGCGGCGGCGATCGTTGACTGGTGAAGGAATCTCCAGGGCATCGGCATAGTTGCCACGCTCGAAGTAGTCCTTGAAACGCGGGTCGCGCACCAGGTTGGCCAACTGTTGACCACTGTCCTGCGGGGTTTTCAGGCCCAGCAGCGTCTCGGCTGCACGGTTCCACCATTCCAGATTGCCCTGGCTGTCGAGCATCACCACGGCGTCCTTGAGGGCGGCAGTGGACTCCTGCACGCGGTCGATCACCGCCTGCAGGCGGCCACGCGCCTTCTGGTTGCGGCGTTGCAGGTGGTAGATGCTGTCGAACACCTCGCCCCACAGACCGTACCCATCCGGCGGTGGCTCGTCGGGTTTGTGCTCGCGCAACCACTTGTGCAGGCGCAGCAGCTGGCTGAGGGTCCAGCCCAGATGAATGGCCAGACCGCAGGCCAGCACCCAGGCATATTCACCGGTGATGAAACCGAGCAGCAGGCAGGCGCCAACCAGCAGCAACAGGCGGCGCACCACGGCGCCACGCCAGTCTTGATTCACGATGGAGCGCATCCTTGTGAGAAGAGCGAACCCGCAGAAGCTGATTTACGATCTCGCGAGCTAGAGCCATGCAAGGCGAAAGCAGGTGAGGAACGGTCGGAGTCGCGGGCGACTGTACTTTTGTACATGAGCATTACTCACTACGTTCGCCCCTACGGGGCCGCACTAAAGTGCGTTGGCCGCTAGCGGCCTGCCGAACCTGTTTTCAACGCAGCAGGGCCGACGCGCAGCAGATCGTAAACAGCTTCTCAGCCTTTGGTGGAGAAACGATACCCAGTCCCGCGCACGGTTTGTACCAGGTTTTCGTACGCATCACCGAGCGCCTTGCGCAGACGGCGGATATGCACGTCGACGGTACGCTCCTCGACGTAGACGTTGCCGCCCCAGACCTGGTCGAGCAACTGGCCGCGGGTGTAGGCACGCTCCTGATGGGTCATGAAAAACTGCAGCAGGCGATATTCGGTCGGGCCCATCTCGGCCGGTTTGCCATCGATGGTCACACGGTGGCTGATGGGATCGAGCAGCAGCCCGCCGACCTCGATCGGCGCCTCGCTGTCGCTGGGCCCGGCACGGCGCAGCACGGCCTTGAGGCGGGCCACCAGCTCACGCGGCGAGAAGGGCTTGGTGATGTAGTCGTCGGCGCCGACTTCCAGGCCCTGGATCTTGTTGTCCTCTTCACCCTTGGCGGTGAGCATGATGATCGGGATATCGCTGGTCAGTTCGTCACGCTTGAGCCGCCGGGCCAGTTCGATGCCGCTGGTGCCGGGCAGCATCCAGTCGAGCAGGATCAGATCGGGTTTACGGTCGACGATCACGGCGTGGGCCTGCTGGGTATTCTCCGCCTCCAGGCACTCGTAACCGGCCATCTCCAGGGCCACCGCAATCATCTCGCGGATCGGTGCTTCGTCATCGACGATCAGGATGTTCTTGCCAACCATGGTCCTGCCTCGGTTCGTTCAACTGTCTGCGCGCATTAGATAACGGAATTATTGCAGGTATGTGACACGGAGTTATCGGCTGCCGCCATGGCCGCGAAAAACACCGAACATTTCCGCCGCGGGCCTCGTCTAAACTGATTGAGGCTGCCGCCAATCCGGGGCGGCCTGGAGCCTGGCACAGGACCCCATAGGCACTTATGGGCGTTCGTGGCTCCTTCCGTCCTGTATCGCTGTGACCTCCAGTCGTGATCCCAGCTGCCGCCAGGCTGTCGCTGTTCATTCCGAGGAGAGGCTAAAAAATGAGAAGAATTACCCCCCGATTAGTCCCGCTGCTCGCCAGTGCCCTGCTGAGCTGGCCCCTGCTGGGCCTGGCGGCCGAACCGGCGATGGAGAAGGACGGCATGCTGGTGGATGCCAAGGGCATGGCGCTCTACACCTACGACAAGGACGCCGCGGGCGTATCCAACTGCACGGGCCAGTGCGCGCAGAACTGGCCGCCGCTGCTGGCTGAAGCGGGCGCCAAGGCCGAAGGCGAGTGGAGCCTGGTCAAGCGCGACGACGGCACCCTGCAGTGGGCCTATGACGGCAAGCCGCTGTACACCTTCATCAACGACAAGCAGCCCGGTGAGGTCACGGGCGATGGCAAGATGGGCGTCTGGCACGTCGCCAAGCCGGAAGCCTACTAATCCCCCATCATTCCAGGCGCTGCGCTGGTTTCAGCGCAGCGCGTAGTCGGCGACCAGGCCGACGAAGATCGCCAGTCCCGCCCAGTGGTTGTGCAGGAAGGCCTTGAAGCACGCCTGCGGGTCTCGGGTGCGGGTGCTGTGGTATTCCCAGGCGAAGCAGGCGGCGGCCACCAGCAGACCGAGGTGGAAGTAAAGGCCCAGCTCGAAACGTGCGCCAGCCAGCAGCAGGCAGAGCAGCGCCAGGCCCTGGAGGATGACGATAATCAGGCGGTCGGCGTCGCCGAAGAGGATGGCGGTGGATTTCACCCCGATCTTCAGATCGTCCTCACGGTCAGCCATGGCGTAGTAGGTGTCGTAGGCCACGGTCCACAGCAGGTTGGCGATGTACAGCAGCCAGGCTTCTGGTGGCAAGCTGCCGGTCTCGGCGGTAAAGGCCATTGGCATGCCCCAGGAGAATGCCGCGCCGAGCACCACCTGCGGGTAGAAGGTGTAGCGCTTCATGAAGGGGTAGCAGGCTGCCAGCGCCAGGCCACCGAAGGACAGCCAGATGGTGGTGGCATTAGTGAACAGCACCAGCACGAAACTCATCGCCACCAGCACGGCGAACAGCACCAGCGCCTCGCGTGGCTTGATCTTGCCGCTGGCCAGCGGACGCGCCCTGGTGCGGCTGACGTGACCGTCGAAGTTGCGGTCGGCGTAGTCGTTGATCACGCAGCCGGCGGCGCGCATCAGGATCACGCCAGCGACGAAGATGAACAGGTTCTTCGCGCTCGGCACGCCTTCGGCTGCCACCCACAGCGCCCACAAGGTCGGCCACAACAGCAGATAGATGCCGATGGGCTTGTCCAGGCGCATCAGCTGAATGAAGTCCCAGGCGCGCGGGTGCAGGCGGGTGGTCGATTGCAGCAGGCGGGTGTACATCGAAGCTTCTCCGTGCAGGTTGCGCGGATTATACGAGGAAGCGTGTGTGGGAGGCGCTTTAGCGGCGATGCTCACCGCCACAAGCGGTTCAACGCGTAGGGCGTACTCGGCTTTGGCTTCCTGCGTCGCTCTACCTCCTGCATCCATGCAGTCGTCGCGAAGCAGTACGCCTTAGCGCGTAGGGCGTACTCGCGAAGCAGTACGCCATGGGCCTGACAGACAACAGGGATAGCCTGAGTAGGCAATGGTAGTGCGAACCCTACGTCTCGATACCCGCAGCCCGCCAGAAGTCCGGCAGAAACACCTCGGCCACCAATACACCAAGCGCCCCCCGGCTGAAGCACGAGCGCCGCGCCCACAGGCGCTCTTCGCGAACCTCTGCCGGCAGCCAGGCCGCCGGATAGCGGCAGGCCTGCAACTCGCCGCGATCGAAGGCCCGGTCACTGAATAGCAGCTCACCCAGCGAGCGACTGCCCAGCTCCGCCAGATTCAGCCCGGAACCCTCCAGCACGCTGCGCGCGGCAACGCTACGGGCGAACACCCAGGGCTGCCCATGACCGCGCAGGTACACCTCGCGCACCCAGCCCTGGCTGCCATCGGCCACACCGAGCAACGCGCACTCGTCCGCGCGCAGACGCTGCCAGCCTTCCTGCAGCGGCGTTACCGAAAAGCCGTCAGCGGACAGCGCAGTCAAGCGCCGGGTCAGCGAATCCTCGTTGAACAGCCAGTCGCGCACACCGGCACAAGGCTGCGGATGCAGTTGGGCATTGGTCAGCCAGCGCGGCGGATGGGTGAGAGCGGCGTGAGGCACGGAGAGAAATCACCACGGATCGAAAGCGCGCGAGTCTAGCACGGCGTAGCAGGCGCTTTGAGGCCGGGACATGAGCTGCAGGGACGTAGGGTGGGCCGGGCGGCGATCCGCTTCAGCCCACCAACGACAATCCGCGTGGGCTAAAGCCCACCCTACAAGGCCTAACTCATAGGAAGCGGACGGCCTACTCAGGCCCGTAGATACCGTCTTGAAGCTCACCTCGCAATAGCGAGTGTCGGCTCAAAAGGCTGACCAGATTTCAGCACGCCATAAGCGATGCACAGCAGCTTACGCATAGCCGCGCAGCCGATCTGCTTGCCGGCTTTGCCCTTGGCTTTCATGCGTTCGCCCACCCGCTTCATCATCGTCCTGGCCATCCTGCGCCAGGCCATCGGCCTGCAGCAGAGCCCGCCCAACCCGGTGCTGATCGGCATCGCCCTGTGCCTCACTCTGCTGGTGATGCGCCCGGTGTGGCAGGAGATGTACACCGAAGCCTACGTGCCCTTCGAGGCCGACCAGATCAGCCTCGAACAGGGTCTGGGCGAAGGCAAGCGCATCATCAGCGAGTTCATGCTGGCGCAGACCAGCAAGAACTCACTGGAAATCCTGGTCGCCCTGGCCGGCGAGGAAATGCCCGAAGACCTGGCCCAGCTGGACTTCTCCCTACTGCTGCCGGCCTTCGTGCTCAGCGAGCTGAAGACCGCCTTTCAGCTCGGATTCATGATTTTCGTGCCCATTCTGGTGATCGACCTGGTGGTAGCCAGCGTACTGATGGCAATGGGCATGATGATGCTCTCGCCGATGATGATCTCGCTGCCATTCAAGCTGATGATCTTCGTTCTGGTCGATGGCTGGACGCTGCTGATCGGCACCCTCACCACCAGTATTCAGCCCTATTAGCGAGGCTTCGCGAGGCTCACGCCCGAACACGCTGCCGAGCTGGTGGCTCACGCGGTCTATATCACCGGCATCATCGTCTGCGTGCTGGTGGTGCCGAGCCTGCTCGGCGGCCTCTTGGTGAGCATTTTCCAGGCTGCCACGCAGATCAATGAACAGATGCTCAGCTTCCTCCCGCGCCTGCTGATCACCCTGGCCATGCTGCTGTTCGCCGGCCACTGGATCCTGCGCACGCTGGGGGATCTGTTCATCGAAACCTTCAAGCAGGCCGGGCATCTGGTGGGCTGAAGCATGTCCGAACCCGTGCTGCATGCCAGCCAGTATCTGACCAGCCTGCAGGCTTACTGGTGGCCCTTCTGCCGCATCGTTGCCCTGCTCAGCATGGCGCCGCTGTTCAACCACAAAGCAGTCTCGGTGCGCGCAGCGCCCCCTATGCGCTTGCAGGAACGACTTCTGCCGCGAAGTTTTCTGCGCCGCAAAGAAGAAACCCCAGACCGCGTTGGCGATCTGGGGTTTCGTATAGGAGCTTGACGATGACCTACTCTCACATGGTGAAGCACCACACTACCATCGGCGATGCGTCGTTTCACTACTGAGTTCGGGATGGGATCAGGTGGTTCCAACGCTCTATGGTCGTCAAGCAATTCGGTTGGGATCTCGCGGTTAGGCGCTATCCCTTGGATACGTGATAGATGATTTGTAGTTCTTGCAAATTTTCGGCTTTCTGTCGACTTCACCATCGACACCCTCTGTCTCCGGCTTATGCCTTCGCAGATTGTTTGGGTGTTATATGGTCAAGCCTCACGGGCAATTAGTATGGGTTAGCTCAACGCCTCACAGCGCTTACACACCCCACCTATCAACGTCGTAGTCTTCGACGGCCCTTCAGGGAGCTCAAGGCTCCAGTGAGATCTCATCTTGAGGCAAGTTTCCCGCTTAGATGCTTTCAGCGGTTATCTTTTCCGAACATAGCTACCCGGCAATGCCACTGGCGTGACAACCGGAACACCAGAGGTTCGTCCAACCCGGTCCTCTCGTACTAAGGTCAGCCCCTCTCAAATCTCAAACGTCCACGGCAGATAGGGACCGAACTGTCTCACGACGTTCTAAACCCAGCTCGCGTACCACTTTAAATGGCGAACAGCCATACCCTTGGGACCGGCTTCAGCCCCAGGATGTGATGAGCCGACATCGAGGTGCCAAACACCGCCGTCGATATGAACTCTTGGGCGGTATCAGCCTGTTATCCCCGGAGTACCTTTTATCCGTTGAGCGATGGCCCTTCCATACAGAACCACCGGATCACTAAGACCTACTTTCGTACCTGCTCGACGTGTCTGTCTCGCAGTCAAGCGCGCTTTTGCCTTTATACTCTACGACCGATTTCCGACCGGTCTGAGCGCACCTTCGTACTCCTCCGTTACTCTTTGGGAGGAGACCGCCCCAGTCAAACTACCCACCATACACTGTCCTCGATCCGGATAACGGACCAGAGTTAGAACCTCAAGGTTGCCAGGGTGGTATTTCAAGGTTGGCTCCATGAGAACTGGCGTCCCCACTTCAAAGCCTCCCACCTATCCTACACAAGCAAGCTCAAAGTCCAGTGCAAAGCTATAGTAAAGGTTCACGGGGTCTTTCCGTCTAGCCGCGGATACACTGCATCTTCACAGCGATTTCAATTTCACTGAGTCTCGGGTGGAGACAGCGCCGCCATCGTTACGCCATTCGTGCAGGTCGGAACTTACCCGACAAGGAATTTCGCTACCTTAGGACCGTTATAGTTACGGCCGCCGTTTACCGGGGCTTCGATCAAGAGCTTCGCTTGCGCTAACCCCATCAATTAACCTTCCGGCACCGGGCAGGCGTCACACCCTATACGTCCACTTTCGTGTTTGCAGAGTGCTGTGTTTTTAATAAACAGTCGCAGCGGCCTGGTATCTTCGACCGGCATGGGCTTACGTAGTAAATACTTCACCCTCACCGGCGCACCTTCTCCCGAAGTTACGGTGCCATTTTGCCTAGTTCCTTCACCCGAGTTCTCTCAAGCGCCTTGGTATTCTCTACCTAACCACCTGTGTCGGTTTGGGGTACGGTTCCTAGTTACCTGAAGCTTAGAAGCTTTTCCTGGAAGCATGGCATCAACCACTTCGCATTCTAAAAGAACGCTCGTCATCAGCTCTCGGCCTTAAGATCCCGGATTTACCTAAGATCTCAGCCTACCACCTTAAACACGGACAACCAACGCCGTGCTGGCCTAGCCTTCTCCGTCCCTCCATCGCAGTAACTAGAAGTACGGGAATATTAACCCGTTTCCCATCGACTACGCATTTCTGCCTCGCCTTAGGGGCCGACTAACCCTGCGTCGATTAACGTTGCGCAGGAAACCTTGGTCTTTCGGCGTGCAAGTTTTTCACTCGCATTGTCGTTACTCATGTCAGCATTCGCACTTCTGATACCTCCAGCAAGCTTCTCAACTCACCTTCACAGGCTTACAGAACGCTCCTCTACCGCTCATCCAAAGGATGAACCCGTAGCTTCGGTGTATGGTTTGAGCCCCGTTACATCTTCCGCGCAGGCCGACTCGACTAGTGAGCTATTACGCTTTCTTTAAAGGATGGCTGCTTCTAAGCCAACCTCCTAGCTGTCTAAGCCTTCCCACATCGTTTCCCACTTAACCATAACTTTGGGACCTTAGCTGACGGTCTGGGTTGTTTCCCTTTTCACGACGGACGTTAGCACCCGCCGTGTGTCTCCCGTGCTGACACTTGCTGGTATTCGGAGTTTGCATCGGTTTGGTAAGTCGGGATGACCCCCTAGCCGAAACAGTGCTCTACCCCCAGCAGTGATACACGAGGCGCTACCTAAATAGCTTTCGAGGAGAACCAGCTATCTCCGAGCTTGATTAGCCTTTCACTCCGATCCACAGGTCATCCGCTAACTTTTCAACGGTAGTCGGTTCGGTCCTCCAGTCAGTGTTACCTAACCTTCAACCTGCCCATGGATAGATCGCCCGGTTTCGGGTCTATACCCAGCGACTAAAGCGCCCTATTAAGACTCGCTTTCGCTACGCCTCCCCTATTCGGTTAAGCTCGCCACTGAATATAAGTCGCTGACCCATTATACAAAAGGTACGCAGTCACCCAACAAAGTAGGCTCCCACTGCTTGTACGCATACGGTTTCAGGATCTATTTCACTCCCCTCTCCGGGGTTCTTTTCGCCTTTCCCTCACGGTACTAGTTCACTATCGGTCAGTCAGTAGTATTTAGCCTTGGAGGATGGTCCCCCCATGTTCAGACAAGGTTTCTCGTGCCCCGTCCTACTCGATTTCATTGATAAGAGCGTTTCGTGTACGGGGCTATCACCCACTACGGCGGCACTTTCCAGAGCCTTCCACTACACTCAAATCAACTTAAGGGCTAGTCCCCGTTCGCTCGCCACTACTTAGGGAATCTCGGTTGATTTCTTTTCCTCAGGGTACTTAGATGTTTCAGTTCCCCTGGTTCGCCTCTTGCACCTATGGATTCAGTACAAGATACCCGGCTTATGCCGGGTGGGTTCCCCCATTCAGAGATCTCTGGATCACAGTCTGTTTGCCGACTCCCCAAAGCTTTTCGCAGGCTACCACGTCTTTCATCGCCTCTGACTGCCAAGGCATCCACCGTATGCGCTTCTTCACTTGACCATATAACCCCAAGCAATCTGGTTACTGTCTCAATCGTGAAGACGACATTCGCCGAAAATTTGCGTCTTGAGAACTACAAATTTTACCTTGACCAGATCAATTGCCAGTGAAAGCAATTAATCAGTCACTTCTATCACATATCCAAATTTTTAAAGAACGATATTCGTACCGGTCAAAAGACCAGAAATCAGCACTCAACAGGCTTTCCCTGAAGCGCTCATTTCTGAACTCTTTAACACTCACCGCAACACGAGAGAGTGGTGGAGCCAAGCGGGATCGAACCGCTGACCTCCTGCGTGCAAGGCAGGCGCTCTCCCAGCTGAGCTATGGCCCCGTATTCTTCTGCACCAAGCAATTGGTAGGTCTGGGCAGATTTGAACTGCCGACCTCACCCTTATCAGGGGTGCGCTCTAACCAACTGAGCTACAGACCTATAACAGGGTCGCGTTACAGCATCGTCTTCGACTATGAATCAAGCAATTCGTGTGGATACTTATGAAGAA